>NZ_PYUK01000009.1:0-300412 GCF_003097365.1 Pseudomonas sp. B1(2018) | reverse complement strand
GTTGAATTAGCTTCACCGTGTATTGCCTGACCAACACTCCTTGCCTTTTCAATCGAGGCACGAATTGAAAATTTCACATACACATAAAAATCAGCCGCACTGAAGAATTTTTCTCCTTCCAATTCAAAGAATTTTATTATTTCAGGATCCTGCCTGAAACCGGTAGGGACAAGATTGAATTCATCCATTATTCTCTTTGTTGACTTACCATTAGGAGTTTCATTAAGAAATTTTTCAAGTCTTTCTTCGATAGTTCCTTTTGCCTCATGCATAACTCTAAGCGTGTCTTGATTTATAACGTAATCTCTGTTCAAAACAAAAGGAAGAAACCCGAAAAAATCTTTCTTCTTGGAAACAGAAGCATACTGATATCTCGCCACTTCGCTTGCAAAATATTCACGACTTTCACTTTCCTTAAAGTTCTGTTTGAAGACCCATTCATCCTTGTAGTATGCATTTCTAAACTCATCCTCCTCACCATGAAGTGATTCCATTGCTGTCTCATCAAAAATAAAAGCATGCTTCATTTGGGTTTTAACAAAATCGCTGCGCTTTCTTTCGTCTTCGCTATAAGTTCGATGACGCACAAATAAACCAGGATCAAAATTCGGAGTTTCTTTCCCCCAAAACACAATGACCTTAAACGCATACCTCCACAAACCGATTGCGCTTTCTCGGTCCAACCCTTTCTGATCAATAAAACCCACCGGATTATTCCCCACCATTAAGTATCTATTTGGCCCGGAAATATCACCTGCGGGATCAGGCCCCGCCCAGCGCTGCAACCACGGTACGTAATACCGGTAGCCATAGTAATAAAGCCCGGTTGCATCCCGTTCCTTACCCGAGTAGCGCATGGTTTTGTACTGCGCCACCAACGCACTTTTCCCCGCCCAACACGCCGTGCCGCCAAAGGGATAATAGTGTTCCTGGGTCAGCACACCCGACTCATCGTCCAGTTCAAGTGTGCTGGAGCCGAGGTGATCGCTGAGGCTGTAACGCAACTGGTCGCTGTGCTCACCTTGGGGCCAGTGCAGCGCCCGTACGTTACTACGCCCGGCTTCGATGCTGATGACGTGATGTTCTTCGCCATCGGCCTGGCGGTGGATTTCCAGACTGGGGAGGTAACGGACTTCGGTGCGCAGGGTTCGACCGCTGCTTTGGGTGAATCCGACTTTGCGCAAGCGATGGCCGGGGCGGTCGTAGCGGTAGCATTCGTAGTCGTCGGGCTCGGTTTGGCGCTGGACCAAGGTGACCTGACTCAACTGGTTGCGCAGGTCCCAGGTCATGGCTTGGCCACGCTGCAGTTCCCGTTGATTGCCGCTGGCGTCGAAGCCCATGGCAATCTCGGGTTCTCCCGGCAATGAGCCGTCGCCCCGTTGCGCCAGGCTGCGATTGCTTCGGGTCGAGGTGAACATCGAGAAACCCGGTGCGCCGCTGTGCTGGCGGGTGATCAGGTTGCCGCCCCGGTCGTACTCGAAGCATTGGGTGTAATTGCGCCGTTGGTTGGGGTCCAGCGGTGTGGGTAAAAGCTCCGGCAGCATCGGGCCGTGGCTCGGCTGACTGACCTCCCAGCCCCGGGCTTCGACCAGTTGGTACAGGCTGTCGTAGCGATAGCGGTTGATCGGGTCGACGCGCTGGTTGTTGAAATGGGTCACCGGTTGGGCCAGGTCTTGCAATTCGACAATGTTGCCCACCGGGTCGTAAACGTAGTTCAGATCCTGCAACGGCTTTTGACTGCCGAGCGCGGCCTGCAACCTGAGCAAGCGACCGTCATCCGCTGCGTATTCGACACGGGTCACCAAGCCATTGCCGGCAGTTTCGCTTTTGACCTGATCGAGAGCGTTGTAGCGGATGGCGCTGACCAATCGTTTTGGCGGTTTCCCCTCCCCGGCCACTTGCAGCCAGGCCTCATCCGGTTTGCCCGCGAGGTCGTAACCGAAAGTGCGCAGATTGCCCATGGCGTCGGTCTGCTGCCGTAGCTCGCCCGTGGGATTGAAGGTGTAGCGGGTGATGAACGGGCGGGTTTCCAGCAACTCATCGCGGGCCTCGGGTTCGAGAGGCCAGTCAGGCGTTTCAAGCTCGGCGAGAAAGCGCAGCTCTTCTCGCAACACCCCAGCGGCGATTCCATACTCGGAATAAATCTGACTGCCGGCCGGATCGTCATGACGGATCAGTTGACCGCACTGGTTGCGTACAGCGGATGCTGGATCGGAGCCAGCGTAGGTCAAGCGCTCGACCACGCGCGCAGCCTCTCCTGCAGCCTGCTCCACCACCGCGAGAGGGCGCCGCTGAGGGTCATATTCGAGGTGCCGCTGGCTGCCGCGAGCGTCCCAGAACGAACAGGGCAAGCCGCTCTGATCCAGCAAGCTCAGTTGCCAACCGGCATCGACGCTGTCGGTGCACAATGGCTGGCCGTTCAGGCCATATACGCTGGCCAGATTCGGCTTCGGTGCCGCTCCCCACAATCGCGGATCCCACGACTCCACCAAGCGCCCCGCCGCATCGAAACCTTGCCGGCTGATGCGCGAATCAATCCCTGCGCTGTCGGGATGCCGGCAGTAACCCACGCCGAGAATCGCCAAGGCGCGCGGATCGATGACCGACAGCGTCGGTGTCGCAGTGTGTGGGTGAGCGTTCACGGCATCGTCGGTCCTTCGCTCGGATCACGGACAGCGTGAGCCTTTTTTGCGCCGGCCGATACTGTAAGAAGTAACAGGTCGGTGATTCTCCTTGCAGGAGTCGGCTTGCCAGCGATGACGTCATTGCATTCACCACCGCCATCGCCAGCAAGCCGGCTCCTACGGACTCTGCTTAGCCCAATTTTATCTGCACGCCACGCGGCACCGACGCCCCACTGTCCTCATCGATCTGCGCCATGCTCAAGTACGCGGTTTCCTTGAGGAACAACGAGCAGATCGCGACGATGGCCAACGCCAGCGTGCCGTAGATCGCAACACCGAGCGGGTTGTGATCGGTGGCAATCAGGATCGCCGTGGCCACGCTCGAAGCCGTGCCGCCGCCCAGTGCCGCGCCGATCTGGTAGGCGGCGGACATTCCCGAATAGCGCATGTCCCTGGGGAATTGCTCGGCCAGGAACGCCGGGATAGGTCCTTGTGTGGCGCCCATGAAGGCACCGACGGCGATATACGCCAGGGTTGAAATCAGCAGGCTTTTCAGACCGACCAGCGCAAAGAACCCGAAGAACCCCAGCGCCATGATGAACGCCCCCAGCACCATCACTTTGCGTCGGCCGATCCGGTCGGAGAGCAAGGCGAACAGCGGTGCGGTGATGACGATGGCCACCGACAGCGAAAAATCGAAGATCAGTGCATCGGTGCTGCCGTAACCGATCTGCGTGGCGTACGACAAAAAGAACGTGCTGCCGATGTAGGCAATGGTCACGTAGCCAAACGCGATACCCGTGCACAGCAGCATTTCTTTCGGCCGCGCCCGCAGTGCGGCGATCAGTGGCATACGCACCGGCGTCTTGTGTTCGACACGCTGTTCAACTGGTTTTTGCAGCCGCGCATAGAGCCCGATCAACACCAGCACACCGCCCAGCCAGAAGGGAATGCGCCAGGCGAAATCGGCGAGATTATCGTTGGAGGCGACACTGACAATGCCGAACACTGCTGCGCCGAGGATGCCGCCAATGCCGATGCCCATGCTGGTGAAACTGCCCCACAACCCTCGTCGACCGGGCGGCGCCGACTCGATGCCGAACAGCGCCGCCCCGCCCCACTCACCACCGGCGGCGAAGCCTTGTATCAACCGCAGCAACACCAGCAGTGCCGGTGCTGCCAGGCCTATCGACGAATAGCCCGGCAGGCAGCCGATCAACAGGGTGCTCAAGCCCATCAGCAACAGGGTGATCACCAGCATTTTCTGCCGGCCGATCCTGTCGCCGTAGTGCCCGAACACCATGCCACCCAATGGCCGGGCAAAAAAGCCCGCGCCAAAGGCGCCGAAGGCAAACAGCGTGGCGGTGAGCGGGTCCATCTGCGGGAAGAACACCTTGGGAAACACCAGCGCCGCCGCCGTGCCGTAGATGACGAAGTCATAGAACTCCAGCGCGGTGCCCATGCCGGAGACGAAGAAGGTTCTGAGGGCGGACTGCGAACCCGCCGGGGAATGACCGTAACTAGCCATATCGAGTGCTCTTTTTGTTGTTATGGAGGACGTCGTTTCAGAAGCGCTGGAAGCCGTCGCGGGCCAGCAGCATCGGGTTGCCGGCGGCGTATTCGAGGACCGCGTTTTCGCTGTCGATGCCGAGGGTCAGCAGGGTTTCCCAGCGCTCGGTAGCCGGCATGCTCAGGTCCGGATGGAAACAGATCGGCGCCTCGTCCCCGGCGTCACCGCACATGGCCGCAGCCCGGCGATTCAAGTCGCCATGGATCATCTCGACCCGCGCCGCGTTGACATGGGCCAGGCGTGCGTAGGTGGTCGATGCATCCGGCGTTCGCTCGCCAAGGCTCAGCACCGGGTCAAGGAAGTGATTGGTGTGGGTGATCCAGCCGTCTTCGCCCGGCAGGACCACGGCGGTGCCGGCGGCGGACATTTCAATGCTCGCCGCCCGTGGCGCCGTATCATGGTTCGAGAACACGGTCAGGACGGTCGACGCACTGACCCGCGCCGACCGCGCCAGGGCAATGGCCTCTTCAACGCTGGTCGCCTCCTCCACGATCCGTCGGGCAATGGCGTGCACCGGCACGCCGGCTACCGCGTTGTCGCTGGCGTGGTGGAGGATGTTGAAATGCAGCCCGAGTCCGGCGCTGTTCACGCCGATCTTGCCCAGCATGCCGAACTCGGTGAACAGCTTGACGGTCATGCCGGAACGGCTTGTGAGTTGCAGCAGCATGCCGTGGGGCACCAGCGAGTCGTGCCAGTCCCAGGTCTGGATGGTTTTGGGCGCATCGGCCCCCACCGGCGCAAAGACCGCTGTCGAGCATTCGCCTTCGAGCGAGGCAGGCATTACCGCGAGAATTTCCGTGCGGGCGTTCAGGCTCGCCAGTTGCCACAGGGGAATCCCGGCGCCTTCGGCCGTGGCTTGCAGTTCCTGGGCCAGGCTCGGGCTCCAGTCGGTGAGGGCTTGCAGGCTGGCCTCGCCCAGGGCGCGCACCTGCTCGGGCGCCACGCCCACCTGATTGAAAAAGTCGAGATAGAGCGCCACCGTCTTGCCGATTTGCGCCGCCCAGGTTTCGCCGATTTGCTGGCCTCGGATCTGTGGGTTGTGGGTGTCGGTGACGAAGCAATGCAGTTTCACGAGCGGTGTTCCTTTTTTGACATGGGTATTCAACCTGTGGGAGCGAGCTTGCTCGCGATGGGGCCAGCACATTCAACATGGATGTCGACTGACCCACCGTCATCGCGAGCAAGCTCGCTCCCACAGGGTTTGTGTGTTCTGGTGGATCGGGTTCAGGGTTTAAGGGCAAAAATCTCGCGGCCGGCGAACCAGGTCTGCAGTACTTGGGTATCGCGCAGGGCCTCGGGCTTGACGGTGAAGACATCCCGGTCGAGGACGATCATGTCGGCCTGTTTGCCCGGCTTGAGCGAACCGATCCGGTCTTCAAGGCGCAGGGTGCGGGCGGCGTTGAGGGTGTAGGCCTGGAACATGGTCTGGCGGTCGATCGCTTCGGCGGCGTTGAGCACGCCTTTGGGGCCGGTGCGGCTGACCGCCTGGTAGATCGCCTTCCACGGATCCGGCGTGGTGATCGGCCAGTCGCTGGCGCCGGCAATGGTCGCGCCGTGCTTGAGCAGCGAGTGGGCCGGGTACGAATACATGAAGGCCATGGCGCTGACATAGGGTTTGACCAGGTCCATGCTCGACTCATCGGCCATGGCCCAATACAGCTGCATCGAGGCAATCACGTTGAGGGGTTTGAACCGGGCGAATTCCTTCGGGTTGACCATTTGCAGGTGCGTGATGGAGTGGGGAATGCCGCTTTGTCGATCCTTGCGCGCCTGTTCGATGCCGTTGAGCGATTCACGCACCGCGCGATCGCCAATCGCATGAACGTGCACCAGCCAGCCACGGGCGTCGGCAGCGCTGACCAGCTCGCCGAAGTGCGCCGGGTCAATCAGCAGTTCGCCGGATTTTTTCGAGTCCTGGTAGGGCTCCAGCATGGCGGCGCTTTGCGCCGGGACTTCCGCCACACCGTCGGCAAACACCTTGATCCCCGGCAGGGTCAGGTTGGGCACGCCGAGAAACTGCTGGCGAACCTTGTCCAGTTCATCGAGATCGGCCGGTGTGGCTTTCGAATCGGCCATCAGCAGTGCGGCCACATGCGCGGTCAACTCGCCGCGTTCGGCCAGCGCCTTGTAGATCGGCAACACCCCCAGCGACTGATTGTTCACATCGCCGCCGGGAATTTCATTGGCGATGGGGTCCATCCAACCGGTGATGCCCAGGCTTTTGTAATAGTCGAGCGCTGCACGCGCGCCCGCCATCAGCTCCTCGGCGGTCGGCGGCGGCAGCAGGGCCTGCACCGGGTACAGTCCGGCGTCGACCAGGAAGCCATTGGGCCGTCCATCGTCGTGATGCCCTATCGTGGCCTGCTCTTCGTCCTTCAACGCCTTGACCCGCGCGGCATCCACTCCGGCACGCTGGAGCATCGCCCGATTGGCCCACCCCGTGTGCAGGTCCCAGCCCAGAAAGAGAATCGGCGTGTCTGCCCATTCGCCCTGATTGAAGCGCTGCTCAAGTGCCTCGACCTGGCTCCAGTAAGTCGATGGCAAACCGCCGACGCTGAGGATGTCACCGCGTTTGGCCTTGCCGTCTTCGCGCCACTGGCGCAGGCGTTTTTCCAGCTCGTCCAGCGCCAGCAACTCGCCGTCCAGATTGGCCTGACGCAGTTGCAGGCCGCCCTTCACCGTGTGTGAGTGCGAGTCGATAAACCCCGGCATCAGCACCTTGCCGCCCAGGTCGACGATGCGCGTGCCCGGCTGCTTGAGCCGCAGCACCTGGGCATCGGAACCCACCGCCGAAACCTTGCCGTTCTCCACCGCGATGGCCTGCTGCAAGGGCTGGCCAGGTTCGGCGGTGTACACCCTGGCGTTGTGCAGGATGAGATCGACAGCGGCCATACTTTCCATCGAGGAACAGGCCAGAGCAAGTGACGCGGCCAGGGTCAGAATCTGTTTCATGGATCGGCTCTTTATTTTTGTTGGGCTGTAGCCAAGACTATCCAAGCCGAATCGAGAACTGAATGCCTGCTCCCGCACAACTTCTGTGCCTATCAGGAATAGATAAATGGATAAAATGAGTGCCCTGACCATGTTCGTCGCCACCGCCGAACAGGGTAATTTCAGCCGCGCCGCCGACCTGCTCGGCAAGACCCCGTCCGCCCTGACCAAGGCCGTGGCCCAACTGGAGGAAGAACTCGGCACGCGCCTGTTCGACCGCACCACCCGGCGCATGGCGCTGACCGAAGCCGGTCGCATCTACCTGGAAGGCGCACGCCAGGCGCTGATGCAACTGCAACTGGCCACCGAGGATGTGGAGCAGTTGCAGCATGCGCTGCGCGGCGACCTGCGGATCACCGCCCCGCCCTCGTTCGCGCCGGCTTTTCTGAACCAGGTGTGCTGTCGCTTTTTGACCGCGTACCCGCAGGTCAAACTGGAAGTGGACCTGAGCGATAACTTCGAAGACCCGGTGGACGGCGGCTACGACCTGGCCCTGCGCGACGGCCCCATCGACCTGCCTGGCGTGATCGCGCAGCCGCTGGTGGAAAACCAGGTGTTGCTCTGCGCCAGCCCGGCTTACCTGGCGCGCAAGGGCGAGGATGTTTCACTGGACAATTATCAGCAGCACGACTGGCTGATCTTCCGCCATCCGCTACTGAATCGACATTTCTGGTGGGTCAAGCAAGGCGAACAACGGATTCGGCTGACACAACCGACGCCGCGGGTGGCCAGCGACAACTTTGATTTTCTGCTGGCCTGCCTGCTCGATGGGCAGGGCTTGCAGTTCATCCCGCAATGGAGTGCCGCGCCCTATCTGGCGCGGGGCGAACTGGTCGACTTGATGCCGCAGTACTGGCGTGAACCCGGTGCGTTCGGGCCGTGGATCTACGTGCTGTACCTGGCCCACCGGCGCAACACGCGCAAGGTCAAAGTGTTCATCGAATACCTCAAGGCGCATTGGCAACCGCAGGCTGCATGACCGTTCAGCGCGGCTGCAACACCAGCGCAAACAACTCGCCATGCCCGTTCACGTTGAGCTTGTGATAGAGGTTGCGCCGGTGCACTTTCACCGTCTCCGGGGAGATGCCCATTTGCTGGGCGATGGCCTTGCTGGAGAAGCCCTGGAGAATCAGGCGTGCGGTTTCGATTTCCCGCACGGTCAGGCGGGCGTCGAAGCGATCGAGCAAGGTCGCCAGATCGCCGGCCGGCGGTTCGGCGACCGGCCCTTCGGGTGGCAGCAAATCCAGGTGTCGGCGCATCGCCGACAGCACCCAGTCACGCACGCACAGCAGGCGCCCCTGGTCCTCAAGGCCAAAGCGCGTCGAACGCCCGAGGGACAGGCCGAGCACGGCGCCGTCGAGGTTGACCATGAACTGCAACTCGTCGCCACCGACCACGGTGCTGAAGTAACTCAGGTAGTACTCGCTGTGCTGGAACTGGTCGGGGGCCACCGATTCGAGGCTGTGCAAGCCGTCGGCGATGCCGGCGCAAACGGCTTGATAGAACGGATCGAGCAGGTACATGCCGGCGCGGTAGTCCGCCAGTTCTTCCTGCTCGGCACTGTTGCCCTTGGCATCGAAATCAATCAGCAGGCGCGGCACGTGGCCCGGGCGCATCAGCGCCACCAGGGCGTTGTCCAGCGGCACCAGCAGCCGCAGGGTATCGACCAGCGCCCGCCAGAAACCGTCCCGCCCCACCGTCGTGAAGACCCGCGCCAGCCCCTGGTGCACCGGCAACTCTTTCAACAACGCGTCCACGCACTACCCCTTTTGAGTAACCCATGATGGGAATGGGTGAAGGCCACCCCGGTCGATACGCTGCAAACTCCTGATTACCACCGGCCGCAACAGGCCAGGAGTGCCGCATCATGAGTCGTCACCGCTTGTATTTCAATCTGGGGTTTGGCGCCTGTCTGGCAGTGTCGCTGTCGGCGCAAGCCGTCGAAGCCCCGACCGTGCACGTGTACAACTGGTACGACTACATCGGCCCCACGACCCTGCACGACTTCAAGCGAGACACCGGGATCGCGCCGGTCTATGACACCTTCGACAGCGCCGAAGTGCTCGAAGGCAAGTTGCTCACCAGCCGCAGCGGCTACGACGTGGTGGTGGCCAGCAACTTCAGTCTGCCCACGCTGATCAAGGCCGGTGCCCTCGCCCCACTGCCCCGGGCGCAGATGCCGGACTTCAAGAACATGGACACCGATCTGCTGGCGAAACTGGCCAACAACGATCCGGGCAACCAGTACGCCGTGCCGTACCTGTGGGGCACCAACGGCATCGGCTACAACGTCGACAAAGTGCGCGCGGTACTGGGCGACAAGGCACCGGTGGACTCCTGGGACCTGGTGTTCAAGGAGGAGAACCTGGCCAAGCTCGGCGAGTGCGGCGTGGCCATGCTCGACTCGCCGTCGGAGATGCTGCCGGTCGCCCTGCACTACCTCGGCCTGCCGCCCAACAGCACCAACCCCGAAGACTACAAGAAAGCCGAAGCGCTGCTGCTCAAGCTGCGTCCGCACATTGCCTACTTCAACTCGTCGAAGTTCATCAGCGACCTGTCCAACGGCAACATCTGCGTGGCGGTCGGCTGGTCCGGCGCCATGCTCGAAGCCAAGGCCACCGCCGAGCAGGCCGGCAACGGCGTGAAGATCGCCTACAGCCTGCCCAAGGAAGGCGCGCCGGTGTGGTTCGACACCCTGGTGCTGCTCAAGGACGCCCCGCACCCTGAACAAGGGATGGCCTTCATCGACTACCTGATGCGCGCCGAGGTCATCGCCCCGGTCAGCGACCACCTCAACTACCCCAACGGCAACCGCAGCGCGACCACGCTGGTGGCCGAAGCGACCCGCAACAACCCGGCCGTCTACCCGCCAGCCGAAGCCATGGCCACCCTGTTCACCCTCCAGCCCCTGCCGCCGGCGACCGAGCGCGTGCGCACGCGAATCTGGAGCAAGGTCAAGAACGGCCAATAACCCAAATCCCTGTAGGAGCTGCCAAAGGCTGCGATCTTTTGATCTTTTGTTTTTGTCGATCCGGAATTTTTCAAGATCAAAAGATCGCAGCCTTCGGCAGCTCCTACAGGGGTTGAGCGCATTTTTCTGCCACGAATCGAAGATGAGAAAATCCATGAAACCACGCGCCCGCGACCTGAACATCCAATTCGGCCAACTGCAACCCGGCCCGCTCAATGCCATCACCGACGTCCCCGGCGTGCGGGTCGGCCACTGTGATGTGCGAGGACGCACGGCCAACGGCCGCGACATCCTCACCGGCGTCACCGTCATCGAACCGCGCGCCGGTTCCACCAGCCAGCAACCGTGCTTTGCCGGCGTGCATGTACTCAACGGCAATGGCGATGCCACCGGGCTGGAGTGGATTCGCGAAGCGGGCTTGCTGACCAGCCCCATCGCCTTCACCAACACCCACAGCCTGGGCGTGGTGCGCGATGCGCTGATCGTGGTCGACCGCGAGCAGCAAGCCGATGACGGGCGCCTCTACTGGAACATGCCGGTGGTGCTGGAAACCTTCGACGGCTTGCTCAACGACATCAACGGCTTCCACGTGAAGCCTGAACACGTAGCCCAAGCCGTGCGCTCGGCGGTGGGTGGTCCGGTGGCCGAAGGCAATGTCGGTGGCGGCAGCGGCATGATCTGCCACGAATTCAAGGGCGGCATCGGCACCGCGTCGCGACGCTTGAACAGCGCCCAGGGCGGCTGGACAGTGGGGGCGATTGTCCAGGCCAACCATGGCATCCGTAACGAACTGCGCGTCGACGGCTACCCGGTCGGGCGCTACATGGAACAGGTCGATTCGCCGTTCCTCAAGGCCTCGCTGCCCCATCCGGGCATGGGTTCGATCGTGGTCTGCCTGGCCACCGATGCGCCGCTGCTGCCGCACCAGTGCACGCGCCTGGCCCAGCGCGCCAGCCTCGGCCTGGCTCGCACCGGCGGCGGCAATGAAGACCACAGCGGCGACATCTTCATCGCCTTCGCCACCGGTAACGATCACGTGCCACCGGCTGCCTACGAGAGCAAGAAAGCGCCGACCACAAACAACCTGAGCATGGTCAACAACGACCACATCAGCGAGCTGTTCCTGGCCGCCACCGAAGCCGTGGAAGAAGCCATCATCAATGCCCTGCTCGCCGCCGAAACGGCCGAAGGCAACGGGCATGGGGTGCCGGGGCTGGATGCCGAAACCCTGCTCGAGGCGTTGCGCCGCGCCGGCTGGCCGGGGGATGCGACTAGCGGTACTTGAGTGAAACACTCGGTCTTTTTAGGATGAACTTACGCAGTCGCTTGCCTGGCAAGCCGCTGCGTAGGTGGTGAGTGATCTGAACCCCTACCAAGCTCACCGCCTGCTTCATGCGCATCTTGAGCCTCTCGGCTCTACTTCCTCCCCATCAAAGAGCTTTGAGGCTCTTTTTTTGCCTCTGAAAAACCAACTCCCCATCAACACATTCCCCTGTGGGAGCGGGCTTGCCCGCGAAGGCGTCGTATCAGTCGCCATAAATATTGGCTGACACACCGCCTTCGCGAGCAAGCCCGCTCCCACAGGGGGGATTTTCATTGAGGCTCGGTGGCACACAGCGACCGCCACGCCGCCTGTGCCAGCATGTCCCGGTACGCCCTCGGGCTGCCCTTGACCCGGCCCGACAACCACGCGCGGCAGTAACTGTCGGCCTGGCCGATGATCAGCGACAGCAGCAACTCCGCCGGAAAATCACCCAGCTCATCGCCGTGAGCGCCCAGCCATGTCAGCAACTGCTTGTTGCGCGCCTTGTTGCGGGTGGCGAGTTCGTCCTTGAACGGCCCCTTGGTGACGGCAAATCGCGCGTGGTACTGGAACCGCGCCCAGTCCGGCTGGCTATCGACCCAATCCACATAGCTGTGCACCAGCGCGTGCACCCCCGCCTGGGTGGTTTGTGCATCCGCCAGGTAGCTGTCGCGCAAACGGGCCTGATCATCCAGGGCGGTAAAAAACAGCGCCGCCACCAGGCCTTCCTTGTTGCCAAAGTGGTGATAGATGGCGCCGACACTGGTATCGCATTCGGCGCGGATCATTTCGATGGTGGTGGCCTCGATTCCCTGTTCGTTGAACAGGCACAGGGCCTTTCTGAAGATGTCGCGCTTGAGTTCGGCGCGTCGTCCGGGGTAGCAGCGTTCGAGCAGATCGGCGGTATCCATGCTGAAAAACAGTCCGCAAAAGTCATGGGTGGAAGCTGGCGGTTGCCAGCGAACAAGTGGCGTCAGGTTGACAGATTTCCTTTCGACAGAATACTGTTCCGTCACAGAACATTATTCTGTTACGGAAGATTGTTCTGTAAACCGTCATCCTCAAGAGGCAAAAAAAATGAGTCAGTTCCTCAGCATGTTCAACAGCGCCGGGCCAGAAGGGTTCAGCAAAATGGCCTGCCAGGTGGCGCCCTACTTCTCCACCATCAACCCGCTGGTCCAGGATTTGCGCAAAGGCTCGGCCACCGTGCACGTGCCGTTTGCCCGGGAAATCACCAATCATTTGGGTACGGTGCATGCGATAGCCATGTGCAACGCCGCCGAGCTGGCCGCCGGGATGATGACCGACGTGTCCATTCCCGCCGGCGCGCGCTGGATTCCCAAGGGCATGACCGTGGAATACCTGGCCAAGGCCAAGAGCGATGTGACGGCGATAGCCGAAGGGGATGCAGTGGACTGGACCAGCGAAGGCGACAAGATCGTGCCGGTGGACATTCACGATGCAGAGGGCAAGAAGGTATTCACGGCGCGGATTACCATGAATGTGAAGCTGGCTTAAGCGCTGACGGGGGCTCTCGCGGACAACTCAATCCCTGTGGGAGCGGGCTTGCCCGCGAAGAGGCCGACACATCCAACATTAATGTTGGCTGACTCACCGCCTTCGCGAGCAAGCCCGCTCCCACAGGGGATTTGTGGTGTTTGGGAGGGTGTGGTCAGACCAGGCGCAACCGGGGGCCAGACGCCGGCACCGCCTCATCACCCAACCGCTCGCGCACAAACTCATTGGCCTTGCGCGTCAACTGGTCCAGATGCCGGTCGCGCTGTTTTTCCGCGTCGGTCATGGCCCGCTTGCCGTGCTTTTGCAGCAGGTAGGTATGAATCTGCCGCACTTCCAGCGAGCTGTAGATCGACGCCACGTCCAGCAGCGCCATCAAGCCATCGGTGCTGTGGTCGCGGGTGTTCATCAACACCTGGGTCGCACGCACGCCCACCACCTGAAAACCCATCGCCTCGAAATACGGCACCTTGGCCACCGCGCAGGTCAGCTCGGCATGGGGATAGCGGCCGACCATTTCCCGCAGCATCCGCCGGGCCACACCCTGGCGCCGATACTCGGCCTGTACCGCCATGTACGCCACGCCACACGCCTCGGGGTCGTCCTGCACCGGCAGGTACAGCACAAAGCCCAGCACCTTTTGCGGATCGTCTTCGTCCGTGGCAACGATCAGCTCCACGGCAATGCCTTTTTCACCGTTGAGCGCCTCCAGGTACAGGTGCACCTCATAGCCGATCGCGTATTGATAAAGGTTGTACAGCAGGTTGCTGGGCGGGATCGCGACCATGCTGATGTCGGTCAGGTTGTCGACCACCATCTGCAGGATCTGGCTATTGATGTGCTCGGGGCACGGGGTCTTGAAGTGGCTGATCAGGGGCATTGCGGTGACAGGCTCCGGGAGGCAAGGGCCGCCTATCATAACGCGCCCGACACCTGCGGTCCGAAGGGTGTTTTGGGGGGTAGCAGGTGATTGGGGAAATGGGTGGGTCAAGGCCCCCGAACCTGAGGATTGCTACCCACTTCGGCGCTACAGAAAAGTCTTAATATCTTGATACAAATCAGCCTTCCATACCTTCCGAGACTCCCTCGCGATTGGCGTAGCTCTTGCATCGACCCCATTGCGATCGTCAGCCACATCGGCGCGCCCCGAGGGAAACACCATGAAAAACCTGCCTGACCTCAAACCGCTCGGTTTCAGCAAACCGGGCATCGCCGCTGTGATGCTGATCAACATCAGCCTCGGCACTGTCAACGCCGCACCGCTGGACGATGTCAACCAGCCACCTCCGACGGACCCCTCGGCGTACAGCAACCCGGCAGCCGACCCCCAGGCCGCGCTGGACGCCTTGCTGACCATGCCACCCTCCAATCAGGGTTCCATCGCCCTGCCCAATGGCATGTACGGCACCCGCACCACGCCAACGACCGACAACGTGCTGCAACCAGCCCAGCAAACATCATTCAAGATCCCCACCAACGGCAAACCCAGCCCGTTGTTCGGGGCGCAGCCGTACACTCAGCAACTGCTGTTGTTCGAAGAATTCGGCACGGAAAAACTTGACCCGACACTGCCCGCGCCACCTCTGACCTTCCCGGTTCCGACCGTCGGCCCAGCGCCCAACCAGGACCCGAACAGCATCGCCCGCAGTGGTCCTTCGGCCACGGCGCTCGAAGCTTTCATGCGCCAGCCCGGGCTGTACCCGTTTCCGTCACAGTATTCCAACGTGCTGGACCGTAACCCGTGGCAAGCGCAGATCGAAGCCTTCCTCAACCGCCATCCGGTCGGCTCGCCGGCTGAAGGTCGTCCGCCAGGAAAAGGCTGGTCGCACCAACGCTGGAACGAGTTTTACCCGCAGGTCGCCTTCAAGACCGTGCAAGCCGGCGCCAAGCTCAACGGCGGCATGCGCGACCGTCGGCAATTGCACAACTACGCCGTCGGTGAGTTCGGGCCGGGCGGTCTCTACTACCAGACCTCGGACATCCCGACCACCACGGGCACCACCAAAGGTATCGACACGCGCTTCCACCCCAACATGCCGATTCAGAACCATAAGGCGCTCTGGACCTTCGACGGCACCTTTCCGCCAAAACTGTTGATGGTGCGCTACGGCCAACCGGTGCTGATGCGGCACTACAACGCCCTGCCGATCGATCCATCGGCCAACATGGGCTTTGGCCTGCACACCATTACCACCCACGAACACAACGGCCACTCCCCGGCCGAAAGCGACGGCTTTGCCAATGCGTTTTTCTTTCCCGGGCAGTACTACGACTATCGCTGGCCGATGCAACTGGCCGGTTACGACACCATCAACACCACTGCGCAGGATCCACGCGCGGCCTTCCCCTGCGCCCCGGGCGAAACCCTGTACGTCAACGACGCCACGCCAGGCCTGAAGACCTGCAACAACGGCAGCATCAAGATCCGTGGCGACTGGCACGAAACCATGAGCACCCACTGGTTCCACGACCACATGCTCGATTTCACCGCGCAGAACGTCTACAAGGGCAACGCGGTGATGATGAATTACTACAGTGCCCTGGACCGCGGCAACGAAGCCTTGGAAGACGGCGTCAACCTGCGCCTGCCCAGCGGCTCGGCCTTGCCCTGGGGCAACCGTGACTACGACGTCAACCTGATGGTGGCCGACAAGGCCTGGGACGCCAGTGGCCAGCTGTGGTTCAACCCGTTCAACACCGATGGCTTCCTCGGCGATCAGATCCTGGTCAACTGGCAGTACCAGCCACGCCTGAAAGTGCGCGCGCGCAGTTATCGCTTCCGCATCCTCAACGGCTCGGTGTCGCGCTACCTCAGGATCGCGCTGGTGCGTGAAGTCGCCGGCACCGGTGGCGAATTCCCCGGCCCCGCAGGTTCGGGCGTGTCCTATACCCGCGTGCCGTTCCACATGATCGCCAACGACGGCAACCTCATGGAACACGCCGTGCCGTTCGACGGCAGCATGGACCTGGACGGTGACGGTGATGTGCAGGACCACAACGCCATTCTGCCCACCCAGGGCATTGCCGAACGTTTCGACATCATCGTCAACTTCGCGAAAAACGGGATCTCCGTCGGCGACAAGCTGTACTTCGTCAACCTGATGGAGCACCAGACCGGCAAGCAGCCGGAAAAGAATCCGCTGAGCCTGGCCGATGTCCTGTCCGGCAAGTACAAAGCCGTGCTCAAGTCGGGCAGCAAGGGGCTGGAATGGGACGGCGGCGACCCGGTGGTGGGCAAGTTCATGCAGATGGTGGTGCAGCCTTATTCGGGCCAGGACGTGAGCATGAACCCTGCCGACTACGAACCCGCCAAACCGGGTAAACCGGCCGGCAAGGTGATGATCCCGCTGACCCTCAACCGCGACGATGCGGTCGTACAGGCCAAGCTCAAGGCAGCACGGCATCGCGAATTCATTTTCGGCCGCTCCGATGGCACCGACGAGGCCCCCTGGACCATCAAGACCGACGGCGGCCTGGGCTACAACATGGACCCACGGCGGATCAGCGCCGCCCCACAACTGGCCAACGGCCCGACCGATGCCGGGTTCTCCGGCGACGGCACCCTGGAAGTGTGGAAAATCAAGAACGGCGGCAACGGCTGGAACCACCCGGTGCATGTGCACTTCGAAGAAGGCATCATCCTCAGCCGCGACGGCAAGGCGCCGCCGGAATGGGAAAAATGGGCGCGCAAGGACGTCTATCGCATCGGTGAAGGTATCGACAGTTCGGGAGAGGTGGAAATGGCCATCCGCTTCCGCGAGTTCGCCGGGACCTACATGGAGCACTGCCACAACACCCAGCACGAGGACAACTCCATGTTGCTGCGCTGGGATATCGAGCACCCCGGCCAGTTCCAGTTGATGCCAACGCCCCTGCCTGGCTGGGACGGCGTCAACTACGTGAACTCCGCCGCGCTGCCAACCTTCCGCACGGGCGATACTCGCAACACTGATGGCGATAACAAAAAACCGATCGCCAACCCCGACAGCGCCGCCAGCAACGGCCAGCCAGTGACCATCAACGTGCTGGCCAACGACAGCGACCCTGACGGCAACGTGCCGCTCAAAGTGGTGGGCCTGGAGCAACCGGACTCCGGCAAGGGCACGGTGACCACCGATGGCGTGCGCGTGATCTACACACCACCGGCGACGGTCCCTGCGCCGTTCACCGCGACCTTTACCTACAAGGCCGCCGATGCCAAGGGTGCGGAGTCGGCACCGGCAACGGTGTCCGTGGCGGTCTCGGCAGCGGTCGTCGAGAACCTGATCGTCACCAGCGCTACCGTCACCGCCCGCAGCAACAACCGCTGGTATTGGGTGCTGTCCGGTACCACCTCGCGTGGCACGGGCAATACCATCACCGCGACGGCCACGACCACGACCGGTACGGCGAACCTTGGCACCGCCACCCTGACGCCTACGGCTACAGGCGCGCGCTGGAATATAGCGGTGACGACCGTCGGCAGTGCCCCCTCGCCGAGCCCGACAGCGACCATCAAGTCGGCCTTCGGCAAAACCGTGACAGTGCCAGTGCACTAGAGCGGATTGATCAGCGCCCGGTTCATGCAATGTGGACCGGGCGCTTTTTTTTGCGGATCGTGCGGGGGGACCGAGAGTCTTTTTATTGACTGTTACAACGCCTTCGCGAGCAAGCCCGCTCCCACAAGGAGCTTATGCTCGACGCAGATCCCCTGTGGGAGCGGGCTTGCTCGCGAAGGCGGCCACACAGTCACCGCTGCGGCGCCACCATCCGAAAGCGGATATTGATCTCGTTGGACACCATGCTGTCCGCCCACTCGCCCTCGCCTATCTTGAAGTCGTCACGCTTGAGCACCAGCTGGCCATCGAAGATGCCGATGGAACTCTCCGACTTCAGCAGCACCGGCACACTCACTTCCCGAGTGAGCCCACGCAGGGTCAGTTTGCCGGTGAAGCTGTAGCGGTCATTGCCGAGGGCCTTGATGGACGTCGACTCAAACGTCGCCACCGGATAAGTCGCGGTGTCGAACCACGCCGGTTTTTGCAGCTCGGTGTTGGCGTCGCTGCTACCGGCGTCGATACTGCTCAGGTCGATGGTCAGTGCGGCATGGGCGGCGCCCGGGTTCTCGGTGTCGAAGTCGAGATTGGCCTTGAACTTGCCGAAGGTGCCGTAGGTTTTAGAACCCATCTGCTGATAGGTGAAACTCAAGGTACTGGCCTTGGCGTTGACTTCCTTGTATTCCACGGCGTCAGCGAACGGCGCCAGGCCGAACACCAAGGTGCCGGCCAGAGCGATGCAACGCGCGGATCGAAGGTTCATGGCACTCTCCGGGAGGGCTCCCGTCTTGAGTTGGCGTGCCGCACACAAAGGCCGGCACCAGATGGACTAAAGCAAACAACCGGCGTTTATTCCACCTCAGCCGTTGAATGGCGACCACCTGCCGATGACCGCCAGCGCTACCCGCACGCCTCGCGTTGCCATGCACGCTGCAACAGCTCGATCACCTCGGCATCCGAAGTCTGGGAAAAGTCCATGTACCAATGGCCAATCGAAGTGAACCATTCGGGCATCAGCGGGCAGACCAGTTCATCCACCTCGCGGCGCAGCGCCTCCACCGTCTCTACTGGCGCCACCGGCACCGCCACCACGATACGCGCAGGTTCCTGCACCCGCAGCGCCTGGATAGCCGCCCGCATCGAAGCGCCGGTGGCCAGGCCGTCGTCGATCAGGATCGCCACCTGATCCTTGAGCTGCACCGGCGGCCGCGTGCCGCGGTAGACCCGCTCGCGGCGCAGCAACTCGCGGCTTTCCCGTTCGACCACGGCGTCGAACGCCGCACGGTCAATCGGGTGCACCCGCAGCGCCTCTTCATTACGCACCCGGATGCCACCGCTGGCAATCGCGCCCATGGCGTACTCCTGATGGGACGGCACGCCGAGCTTGCGCACCAGCATCAGATCCAGGCGAACCTTCAGCGCCGTGGCCACCTCATAAGCCACCGGCACGCCGCCACGGGGCAAGGCCAGAACGATGACATCGGGGCGATTGGCGTAAGGCAGCAGCGGCTCGATCAAACGCCGCCCGGCTGCCGGCCGGTCTTGCAGGATGGAATGGGACAAGGGGCTCATGTGAAAACCTCCCCAGGCGATTGCGCCTGTCGGTGAGTCCTGCTCCCACTGATGAGGTTCCTGATTTTCAGTGTGCACAAGACTACAAACACCACCGTCCCTGTGGGAGCGGGCTTGCCCGCGAAAGCGTCAGCACAGTCAACATCTACACCACTGAACCACCACAACCGCGAACAGGCAATCAAAAAACCAACTAAACCAACCGCTCAATCTTCTGATGTTGCCACACCAGTTTGTAATACAGCGTCTGCAGCACCAGCATCCCCGGATACGCCACCGGAAACGCCATCCACACCCCTTGCAGCCCGAAGGATGGAATGGGACAGGGGCTTATGTGGCAGAGGCTTTTGTGGCGAGGGGGCTTGCCCCCGCTGGGCTGCGCAGCGGCCCCAAAATCTCATGACAAACTCAGATCTTTGTGAGCGATTCGCACTCAAACGGGGGCAAGCCCCCTCGCCACAGGGTTCAGTGAACAGCATGCCCCTCCCGACGCGTCCCGCCTACACCAACCGCTCAATCTTCTGATGCTGCCACACCAGTTTGTAATACAGCGTCTGCAGCACCAGCATCCCCAGATACGCCACCGGAAACGCCATCCACACCCCTTGCAGCCCGAACTTCGCATCCAGCAGATAGGCCGCCGGCAACTGCACCCCCACCACGCACACAATCGAAATCGCCACCGGCACCATCACCGTGCCGCTGGCGCGCATGATGCCGCCGATGATCGCCTGGAAGCCAAACACCAACAGGCTCCAGAGCATGATGTGCAACAGGTGCTGAGCCATGGTCCGCGTCGCTTCTTCCGTGAGGAACGAGGCCAGCAGCCAATGCGACAGCAAATACCCGAGCACCACCAGACCACCGGTCAGGCACAGATTGATCATCAACCCCGTGCGCAGAATCGGCCCCATGCGCTCGATGCGCCCCGCCCCAATCGCCTGCGCCCCGAGGATCGACGCGGTAATCGCAATCGACAACGCCGGGAACTGCACGTAATTGACGATCTGCGTCACCGCGCCATAGGCCGCCGTCGCCTGGGAACCGTGCTGGTTCACCAGCGCCAGAATCACCAGCTCCGACAGCGACAACACCACCATCTGCAACCCGGTGGGCAAACCGATGCGCAGCACCTTGCCGAGAATCGCCATGTCCAGCTTCATCGCCGCAAAGAACTCGCGGTCCGGCGCCAGTGGATGGCCCTTGCCAATCAAGCGCCACGCCAGCAACCCCATCGCCACCAGGTTACCCACCAACCCGGCAATCGCCGCACTCTGAATCCCCATCGGCGGCAAGCCAATCCACCCACGAATCAACGCCGGTGTCAGCGCCAACCCGACCATGGTCGACACCACCAGCGCCAACAATGGCGACAAGGTATCGCTTACTCCGCGCAGCAGTTGCGTGAACAGCACAAACACCAACAGCGACGGCATGATCCACAACATCACATGGGCATACGCCACCGCATCGTCCAGCACGTCCGCGGGCGTGCCCAACCCGACCAACGCCGACCGCGCAAACACACTGCCCACCACCGCCGCCGTCAACCCGATCAACCCCCCCAACAACAGGGTTGCCCCGGCAATCGCCTTCACCAGATGCGTCTCCCGCGCGCCCCACGCCTGCCCGATCAACACCCCCGCGCCGGCACCGAGGCCGATCACCAGGGCGATGAAGAAAAACACGATGGGGAACATCCCCGACACCGCCGCCAACGCCTGGGTGCCGAGCATCTGGCCAATGTAGATGCTGTTGACCGTGCCGGACATGGATTGCAGGAAGTTCGACAGCACCATCGGGGCGAGGAAAAACAGGTAGGTGTTCCAGAGGGGGCGTTGGGGCTTGGGGGTTTGCATGGGCGAAGATCCATCTCGACGGCAGGAGCGATGATTAAGGATAGCGTGGGTGGCTGAAACCAAGGGGCGATGACCATCTCAGGTCTGTGTCTGGATTTCCAGCGACCTGAGGTGAAAGGTCTGAAGTTTCATCATCACGGATCTTACGTCAGCCTCGGAATTCCTCACCTTGCCCATGACCTTGATGAAGCTTATAGTCCGCCCCGTCGCCCTAATGGCGACCAGGTTTGGCGACCTGTTCGATCGGATGCAAAAGCACTGTGCTTTTTTGCAGATGCTGTTGCACCTACGCAAAGCTGTCTTTATGGCAGCTGTGCGCGGGAGACCTTCGGGTCTGCCGGTTTTCCGATCCCGGTTCGCCAACCTGCGTACAGCTGTCACCCATTCGTTTGGCGACGAGTGAGGGACAGTCAACCTTTAAACTGATCGGAGTTTCATCTATGGAAAGATACATGCCCCTCACCGGAATCGACCTGGTTCCGGCCTCCCTGCTCATCGACACCCAAGCCCCACTCGACGTCCTGCAAGCCATGGCCGATTACCGTATTCGGACAGTCACGCAGGTGCTGGAAAACATCGCCTACCGTTCCGAGCTCGGTTGCGACACGGTGGTGCTGGAAGACTTTTCAAAGCTGCTGGTCATTCCATTGCGCGATGGTTGTGACTTGATGGATGTGATTGGTCGGCGGCTGCGGGCGCAGGTGGCGCAGTAAATGAAAACGGGCGCAGAACGCGCCCGTCTTTTGTCCGACGAGAAAAATGGCTTAATAGGCGACGCTAGCCTTTGCCTCCGCTAACACTGCCACTTCCACTGCTACTCCCACTCCCACTGCTAGTTCCCTGGTCATTGTTGAACTTGACCTGTGGCCCGACGCCATCTCCCGTACGGAAGGTCGGTAACGCAACCGAGTCCACGAATTTCACGCCGTCCCAGCTGGGCAATGGCGTGGGCATCAACTGGATCTGGCCCGGGTGCTCGGAGTCCCAGCGCAGCAGCATCGAGGTGTCCTCATGCTGTGTGTTGTGGCAGTGCTCCATGTAGGTACCGGCAAACTCACGGATGCGGATGGCCACTTCGACATTGTCGCCGCTGTCCGGATCGGGGCCTATGCGATAGATATCCTTGCGCGCCCCTTTTTCCCATTCCGGTGGAGTCTTGCCACCTCGAGTGAGAATGACCCCTTCCTCGAAGTGCACATGCACCGGGTGATCCCAGCCATTGCCGCCGTTCTGGACCTTCCAGATTTCCAGCGTGCCTTCCCCCTTGAACCCTGCCGGTGTCGGCCCGGTAGCCAGTTGTGGCGCGGCCGAGATCCGGCGCGGGTCCATGTTGAAGCCTGGGCCGCCATCGGTCTTGATCGTCCAGGGCGCAAAATCGGTGCCGTCGGAGCGACCAAAGATAAAGGTGCGATGCCGCGCCTGGGCGAGCCGGGCGATATCGGCAGGGTCGTCGCGGTGCAAGGGCAGCGGGATCATGAACCTGCCCTCAGGCTTGCCAGGCTTGGCGGGCTCGAAGTCGACCGGATTCATGCTGACATCCTGGCCGGTGTAGGGCTTGACGTTCACTTGCATGAACACGCCCACGCCCGGGTCACCGTTGATCCACTGTGGTCCGTGGCTGGTTTGCCTGACCACAGGCAGGTACCTCTCGGAGAGTACATCCGCCAATGGAATGTCACGATTGGGACGCTTGCCGTTTTCATGCTCCTCGATGTTGACGAAGAAAATCCTGTCGCCCGGCTTGATGCCGTTTTTCGCGAAGTCAACGACGATGTCATAGCGTTCGGCAATGCCCATCATCGGCAAAATGGCATTGTTGTCTTGTCTGTCACCGTCACCATCGAGGTCCAGGCTGCCATCGAACGGCACCGCGTGTTCCATGATATTGCCGTCGTTGGCAATCATGTGGAACGGCACCCGGTTATAGGAAACCCCGGAGTTTTTCGGGCCAGGAAACTCGCCACCATTACCATTGACCTGGCGCACCAGCGCCAGCTTGAAGTAGCGGGAAACCGAGCCGTTGAGAATGCGCAACCGGTAGCGGCGGGCACGTACGTCCAGGAAGGGCTTGTACTCCCAGTTGGTCAGCACCTGGTCACCGAGAAAACCGTCGGTGTTGAAGGGGTTGAACCACAACTGGCCGGCCTGGTCCCAGGCCTTGTCGGCGATCGTCAAGTTGATGTCATAGTCGCGGTTGCCCCAGCCCAGCGCCGAACCGCTGGGCAAGCGCAGGTTGACCCCGTCGTCGACCGACTCGTTGCCACGGTCCACGGCGCTGTAGTAGTTCATCATCGTCGCGTTGCCCTTGTAGACATTCTGCGCGGTGAAATCGAGCATGTGGTCGTGGAACCAGTGGGTGCTCATGGTTTCGCGCCAGTCGCCACGGATCTTGATAGTGCCGTGGTCGCAGGTCTTGAAGCCGGGGGTGGCGTCGTTAACGAAAAGCTTTTCTCCGGGATCGCACGGGAACGCCGCACGTGAATCCTGAGCGCTGGTGTTGATGCTGTCGTAACCGGCCAACTGGATCGGCCAGCGATAGTCGTAGTACTGCCCCGGGAAGAAGAACGCGTTGGTAAAACCGTCGCTTTCCGCAGGTGAGTGGCCGTTATGTTCATGGGTGGTGATGGTGTGCAAGCCAAAGCCCCGGTTGGCCGACGGGTCAATGGGCAAGGCATCGTAATGACGCATCAGCATCGCCTGGCCATAGCGCACTAGAAGCAGTTTGGGCGGAAAGGTGCCGTCGAACGTCCACAACGCATTGTGGTCCTGCACAGGCATGTTGGGGTGAAACTGCACTTGAATGCCCTTGGTCGTGCCCTCGTTGGCCGGGTTGCCGTTGGTGTTGTGATAGAGCCCGCCTGGCGCGAATTCCCCCACGGCGTAGTTATGCCGTTGCATACGATCACGCAAGCCGCTGTTGACGTGCGCACCGGCTTGCACCGTCTTGAAGGCGTCGCGCGGGAAAAACTCATTGAAGCGCTGGTGCGACCAGCCTTTTCCCGGTGGCCGGCCTTCTGCGGGCGAATCGACCCGGCGATTGAGGAAATCCTCGATCTGCGCCTTCCAGGGGTTGCGGTCCAGCACATTGGAGAACTCTGTCGGGAAAGGCGTCAATGCCGGCTGCCTGAGAAAGGCATCCAGCGCAGCCGGCGACGGGCCGCTACGCGCCACCTTCAAGGGATCCTGCGCGGGTGCGGGGCCCACCGTCGGGACCGGAAACGGAACGGGTGACGGTGGGTCGGCTGCGTTCAGTTTGTTCGAGCCGAACTCCTCGAAAAGCTCGAGCTTCTGCGTGAACGGTTGAGCCCCGAACACTGGGCTGGCATTTCCGTTGGTGGGGATGTTGAAGCTGGTTTGCAGATTGGGTGGCAGCACATTGTCGGCCAAGGGGGTCGTGCGGTTACCGACCACGCCATTGGGCAGGTCGAAGGCGCCTACATTTGCGCGAGGCAGCTTGAGCAAGTCCCTCAAGGCAGCATTGGGGTCGGCGGGCTGATTGGTGAACGCCGACGGGTCAGTGGGAGGCGGTGCATCGGTGTTGTCGAGGGGGGCTGCCTGGGTCTGGGAAAAGCCCAGCCCCAGCATGATCGCGGCAGCAGAGATACTCAGCGCCAGTCTGGTTTTGGACAATGCACCAGGATTCAACCTTGCGGTATCCAGTTTCATCGCAAACACCTCTGACGGGTTCTACGGAGCGCATGGCAAGACAGGAGCAACGAGCCAATGCGCCTGGCCCGGCTGGCGAAACGCTTGATTTCGAGCCGGGATGGTAACGACGCAACTTCCCTGCCAAAAATGACAGGAGATGACCAATGGCTCCAGGCCATACCCCCGTTGTCTTCTGGCGTGTGGCAGGCGTATGAGAAGCCAGGATGAAAGCCCCGATGACGGGGAATTTCCCCCGATACAGGGTGCGCTGGTGGGGGGTATTGGGGCCACGAAAAATCGCCACTTTCTGAATGTATCGAGCGGTTGAATCCGCAGCCGATCGCTGCTTGTGACGAGTGACTGCATAGACCGATATCGGCCTCGTCAAAGGCTCCAGCGCGTCCCTGCATGCACCCCTATCCCCGCCAATTCGGCATTCCTTGCCTCTAAATCTGACATTGTTTCCCTCTGCCCCGCCAGCCCATCCAGGAATGATGGCAAACGGCTACACTCCTCAGGATTTCTCAACTACACCTCGACCATGGCGGCATCGATTTGCCTCATGGTTAAAGCGATAAAAGGCTTGTCTTCCGGTATCAGTCCAACCCCGGTTTCTTCCCGGTTCGATTACATGGAGTCAGCGTACATGCCCTTCCCCCCTCGCTTCCTCGACCACTACCGCAAAGCCGACCGCATCATGCTGGGCCTGATCTGGCTGATGTTCGCTTTCGCGGTGGGCCTGGCGTTCTGGCACGACACCTTCAAGCAGGCGCTGCTGGTGGGTGGCGGCACCAGCCTGTTGTTGACGCTGTTGTATCGCGCCATCGGCGGCTCGCGGTTGATGCGCTGTTTGCTCGGCGTTGGCTTGATGGTGATGGCGGCGTTGCACATCAATCAGGCCGAGGGGGTCATTGAGTCGCACTTCGGGATTTTTGCGTTGTTGGCGGTGCTCACGTTTTATCGGGACTGGCTGCCGATTCTGGTGGCGGCGGTGACGATTGCGCTGCATCACGTGGTGTTTCATGTGTTGCAGCATCAGGGGTTTCCGGTGTTTGTGATGGCGCATCACGGTGGCTGGACGATGGTGTTCGTTCACGCCTTTTATGTGCTGATGGAGACGGTCGCACTGCTCTATCTGGCGGTGCACAGCCAGGCCGATGCGGTGGAGAGCCAGGACATGCTGGACAAGATGCTCGCCGCGACTTCGCAGCTGACAACCGATCCTGGCAAGGGTGACAAGGCGCGGTTGCATGTGTCGCTGGCGCAGCGGTTCGATCAGTTCCTGATGCAGATCACCGCGTTGGTGGACGGGGTGGTGCGTGACTCCAACGGCTTGGGCCAACTGGGCCAGGAGCTGGCCAAGGCCAGCAACACGCTGGAGCAAGGCGCCAAACATCAGTTGACGGAAATCGCCCGGATGACCGGGTCGATGCAGCGCATGGGCGATGCGATGGAGCACATCGTGGTGCAGGTCGAGCATGCCGTTGAGCATGCCGGCCAGGCCAGTGTGCAGATCACCCGCGGGCAGGAAAGCGTGAACCGCGCGCGGCAGGAAATCACCCAGCTGGCTTCGCGCCTGGAAGGCACCAACCAGACCGTGCAGGTGCTGGCCGGGCAGGCGCAGCAGATCGGTACGGTGCTGGAGGTGATCAGCAGCATTGCCGAGCAGACCAACTTGCTGGCGCTCAATGCGGCGATTGAAGCGGCGCGAGCCGGCGAGCAAGGCCGCGGCTTTGCCGTGGTGGCCGATGAAGTGCGCAGCCTGGCGCAGCGCACGGCGGTGTCGACCAAGGAAATCCGGACGATTATCGAGGCCTTGCAGCAAGGCAGCCGCAAAGCCGTGGAGGCCATGCAGGACAGCCGCGAAGGCGTGGAGCGCTGTGTCGAGGACAGTCAACTGGCGGCGGCGATGTTGCAGGCCATCGGCAGCGACATCTCACAGATCGATGAACTCAACGGGCGAATTTTCACCACGACCCGCGAGCAATCCACGGCGAGTGTCGAGATTGTCGGGCGCTTGCAGTCAGTGCAGAGCATCGCGCAGAACACGGCGGATGATGTGCAGACGCTGGCGTCGAGCAGTCGTCAACTGCCGCCGATTGCCACGCGGCTGGATGCGCTGGGGCGTACCTTTCACCCATGAGGGAGCCGTGATGGGCATGAACAATTTTTCATCCAGTCCATCACGGCCTGATTTCAAAGGATGTGGCGCACACCGTCCCTTCAGCGCTAATGGTTTGTTCTCGATCTACTGACAATCCCATCACATTTCGCCCGATAGCCTTGCTGCTCCAGCCGCTTCTCCGTCGTCACGGTGAGCGCAACGTGCGAAATAATGATGAACCATTCGATAGTCAGGTTTCTGAAAAGTGACCGCGGTGCGCTGATCCTGCTGCTCGGCGTATCGGCGTTTCTATTGCTGTTCGGGTTGGGCGCAAGGGAGCTTTGGGGGGCGGAAACGCGCTGGGCGAACATCGCGTTGCAGATGCTGCAAACCGGCGATTATTTCGACCCTTACCTCAAGGGCATGCCCTATTACGACAAGCCGCTGCCTTCCTATTGGCTGATTACCGCCACGGCCCACCTGATGGGTGGCCTCGGGCACTGGTCACTGCGCCTGTCTTCTGTGTTGGCGGCGTGGCTGAGTATCTGGCTGGTCTATTTGATCGGTGAAAAGTTGTACAGCAAAGGCACCGGCCTGATGGCCGGCTGGTTTCTGGCGACGACCTTCTTTTTCGTGTTCTGGGCCCGGGTTGCCACGGCGGACGTGCTGACGGTTTGCGGTGTGTTGGCCGCTGTCTGGTGGTACTGGCGCGGGCCGGACGACACCCGGCTGAGTCGCTACAGCGTGTTTTTCCTGATGCTGGCACTGACGTCGCTGTTCAAGGGCTTGATCGGGTTCATCCTGCCGGGGCTGATGCTGTTGCCGCACCTGCTCAGCGAGAAGCGCTGGAAAAACCACCTCAATCCACGCCTGTTCCTGGCGATGCTGGTGGGCGGTGTGGTCTACATGCTGCCCTTCATGTTGTCACACCGTTATGGCACGCCGACCTATGGACCGAGCGGATTGGGCCTGGTGTTCCAGGAGAACGTGGTTCGGTTTTTCAAACCCTTCGACAATATCGGCCCGATCTACACCTATCTGCTGTACCTGCCGCTCTACACCCTGCCCTGGGCGCCCTGCTGGATGCTCGGCCTGTGGGTGGCCGTGCGCAGCTGGAAGCACACCGAGCCCAATGTTCGCTGGCTCATCGGGGGCCTGGGGTTGCTGTTCCTGTTCTTCACCGCCAGTGGCAGCCGGCGCAGCTATTACGTACTACCGCTGGTGCCCTTCGCGCAATTGCTGGCGGCCTGGTGGGTCACCCGGCGCATGGCGGCGCGTGAAGCGGCCGGCAAAGCCGGCGGCCTTGGTTGGACCCAAGGCATTGCCGGGGCGGCCGGATTCCTGTTTGTGGTCCTTGGCGTGGTCTATCCCTGGACCAACGGCGGCGCCGGCGGTGTCATGCAATTCACCCGGGATGTGCGTGCCGAAGCCATCAAGACGGCGCCGTGGAACGAATGGCGCATGGTGCTGGTGGATGTCGACAACAAACTGCCCATGTACCTGCAGAATAATGGCTCGCCGTTCTACTACGTGCTCCCGGATTCGGACATCCCACAAACCGGCGACACAGCGGCGCTGATGGCGTGGCTGGAACAGAAAAGTGGCGAGACCTGGAATCCCGAGCGCACGATCATCGTCGAGCAGTACAAGGACCTGAAACAACTGCCGCTGGAGTACCTGACGGCGGACCATCAACTGATCACCACCAAGCCCAACAACGGCGCCCGGTTGTTTCATGCGCATGAGAATGGCAGCGCGGCGTTTATTCCCTACGGGAAAACCGCGGTGGCAGGGCAAGCGGTAACGCAAGCATTGGATCAATGATGTTTTGAGGTGAGCCATCAATAAAAACGGGCGTTTAAGGAACGTCCGTTTGTTCAGATACGACAGTCCACCGGTCGCAGCAAATTTGCTCTACAGATTCATTACAACTATATTTGAATCTACAGACTCAAATAGAGTACGCGAATATGGCCGTCTCCATCCAAGCCCAATCCTTCACAAAAAACCAATGCGTCACCGGCCTGCGCGCCGCCGTGAGCATTCTGGAAAAGTGGCAGGCCACCAGCGACCAGGCCTGTCGCATCCTGCGCATTTCCCGCAGCACCTACACCCGCGCCCGTCAGCGTGACCCGGACTGGGCGGTGGCACTGGATGCGGATCAGATGCAGCGCATCAGCTTCGTGCTGAACATTCACGCCACGCTGCGCCTGGTGTTCGACAACCCGGACAACGTGTACGGCTTTGCCTCGATGGCCAACGACAACGAGTTTTTCAATGGCCGCAGCCCGTTGGAGATCATGGCCCAGGGCGACATGATTGCGCTGTATGAAACCTTCCGCCGCATCGACATGTTGCGGGGTGCGCAATGGTGATGGCGAGTGAGCTGGCGGTGTTTGCCGGTCAGTCGTTGCAGGCTTATCGCCTGGTCAATTCGAAGTTTCCGCCGATAGCGTTGTTTGATGACGTGGCGGATGCGGATGAGTTTGAGGTGCTGTTCGAGATTCAGGCGCTGACCAATCCGCGGTTGAAGAATGAAGTGGGTCAGTTGGAGTTGATTGCGCGCAGCGAGATCCCGTTCGGGATTGCCGGGTGCTCTTACGCCATCGCGCCGTTTACCCATGTCAATCCGGCGGGGTCCCGCTTCAGTGACGGCAGTTTCGGGGTGTTGTACCTGGCGGACTCGATGGAAACGGCGCTGGCCGAAGTGCGGCATCACCAGGCGCTGTATTGGTCGAAGGTGCCGAGCCTGAACTATGAGCGGTTTGTGTTTCGCGGGTTGGCCTGTGCCTTTGGCGATGGCGGGATGAAGGACGCCACCGCCCTGCCGCTGACCGATCCGGTGTATGCGTCGGACGATTACAGCCATTCCCGCGTGCTGGGGCGGGCGGTGCGGGACGCCGGCTGTCCCGGTTTGCGTTATCGCTCGGTGCGAATGCCAGGCAGTCATTGCTGGGCGTTGATGACGCCGAGGCCAGTCTCGTCGATTGTGCAGACGGCGCATTACGAGATGGTGTGGAATGGGCAGATCACCAGTGTCAGCCAGATCAGCGAGGCTTGAGCCCCATTGTCAGGCACATGAAAACCTGTGGGAGCGAGCTTGCTCGCGATTGCTGTGTGTCAATCGACACAGATGTTGAATGTGAAACTGCCATCGCGAGCAAGCTCGCTCCCACATGGATCTGCGATCCATTGACTGCGTCGATAGTCACCATCAGTTCAATGAAGTTCTCTTAAAAAATCCCCGGCGTAACATCTGCTCCATACCCACCCATAAGCACCCCGGAGCACACCATCATGAAACGCCAGACCCTCCTCAGCATCGCTTTCTCGGTTTTCGCAGTTAACGCTTTTGCCGCAAACTCTGCTCAACCTGTGGTCGCTGAAGGCGGCTCGGATCGTCTGATTGAAAGCCGTGTGGCTGAAGGTGGTTCCGATCGCCTGATCGAGAATCGTGTGGCCGAAGGCGGTTCGGATCGCCTGATCGAAAACCGTGTTGCCGAAGGCGGTTCCGACAAACTGCTGCAGAACCGCGTTGCCGAAGGCGGTTCCGACCGTCTGATCGAAAGCCGCGCTGTCTGAATGCAGGGCTTTACCGCAGGACTCAACGAAAAGCCCGGCCTCAACCGCCGGGCTTTTTCGTGCGGGTGATCAATTCGTTCGTTGTTCATGCACTTTCGCATAGCGCGCCAGGCCAATCTTGATGGCGACCAGGAGGGGCGCGGCAAAGACGAACAGCAGGGTCACGGCGAAGAACGCCGTGTCGAAGGCAATCACCGTGGCCTGACCTGACACCGCCTTGCCCAGCAGGCTGCTGGCTGCCCGGCCGGCGGTCAGCGGGTCCATGCCCTTGCCCGCCAGCATCGCGGTTGTGGTCGTCAGCCGCTCGATGAGCGCGTGCCCACCCGGAGTGACGTGTGTGCCGAGGACCACGCCGTTGGTGACGGCGTGATGCTCGATCAGGGTCTGCAGCCCGGCGACGCCCATCAGGCCACCCAGCTGGCGCCCTGTGTTGAACAGGCCGATGCCGCTGGCCAGGTTGCGGCTGTTGAGGTGGGTGAAGGCGATCAGTGTGATCGACAGAAACAGGAAGCCCAGGCCCAGGCCGCGCAACAGGATGGCCGCCATCATGTCATCGCTGCCGCTTTCGCTGGTGGAGCCGGACAGCATCCACATCGCCGCCATGATCAGCAGGATGCCCAAGGGCACGGTGGCCACCGGCGGCACGCGGCGGACCTGGAACAACCAGGCGGCGATGAGCAGCGAGCCGACAAAAAAACCGCCGCTGGGCAACAGCAGCAAGCCGGCATCGGTCGGTGTGAAGGCGAGTACCGACAGGGCGAACGCCGGGATCAGGTAGGCGCTGCCGAACAGCGCGGCACCGGCGACGAAACTGACGATAAAGGCAAAGGTGAAATCGCTCGATTTGAACAGGCTGAAGTCAAGCAGCCCCTGGCTGTCGGCCAGGACCTGTTGGCCGAGAAAGCCCAGCAACGCGCCGATACCGATCACCGTCAGCAGCAGAATGCGCGGCTCCTCGAACCAGTCCCAGCGGCTGCCCTGGCTGAGCACGTAGGTGAAACAGAACAGGGCCGCAGCGAGCAATGAGAACCCGAGCCAGTCAAACGAAGGCTGCCGGCCCCTGGCGGGCATGGGGTGGTCGGCGATGAGCAAGAGCCCGGTGGCAACCAATGCCAGCGGCACCACACTTAAGAAAATCCAGGTCCAGGACTGGCTGTCGATCAACCACCCTTGCAGGGCCGGTGCGAGGGTCGCGGACGCGACCACGGCCGCCATGGCGAACAGGGCTTGCAGGATCGGCTGAAGGGCGCGCAGATAACCGCGAAAGATCATCGCCTGGCCCGCCACCAGCAAAGCGCCGCCGGCGAAGCCTTGCAGGATGCGCAATGCGATCAGCAGCTCCAGCCAGGCGCTGACGGCAGCCACGCAGCACGCCAGGCCCATGACCAGGGTGGCGCCGATGAGCACGTTGCGTGGAGAAAACCGCTGCATCAGCCAAGGGGCAAGCATGAACCCGATCAGCTTGAGGGCGATGTAGCCGACATCCAGCCAGGCGAACTCGTCAGGCGTGGCATAGGTGTCGCCGATGATGTCGCTGCGTCCGAGGGCGAGCACGGTGCTGGCGATCGCTTCGGTCAACGTGGCCAGGACGATGCCCGCGATGAGCAGCACGCCGGTCGTCGGCATGTCGCGACTCATGAGCCGGCCCCTTGCGTAACCTCTACCCGCGCGGACAGCCCCGGCACGATGCGCCCCGGCAGCGGATTGTCAGCCAGGCGGATCTTCACCGGAACGCGCTGTACGACACGCACGAAGTTCCCGGTGGCATTGTCGGGCGGCAGCAGGCTGAACGCCGAGCCACTGCCCGGTGCAAAGCTGTCGACCACGCCGGCCAGTGCCGCATCGGGGTAGCCATCGACCGTGACGCGCACGGGCTGACCGGGGCGAATCTGTTCGAGCTGGGTTTCCTTGAAATTGGCCACGCCCCACACATCGTTGACCGGCACGATATCGAGCAAGGCGACACCCGGCGTGACGAAGCGGCCGAGGCGAACCTGACGATTGCCGACCACGCCATCCACCGGCGCATGCACCACGGTGTGATCGAGATCGATCCGGGCGAGATCACGGGCCGCTTCAGCCTGGGCCACCGCTGCCACGGCCGCCTCTCTTTGCGCCACAAACACACTGATGCGTTGCTGTTGGGCCTCGACCGTTGCCGAAGCGGCCGATACCGACGCCACGGCTCTGGATTGTGCCGTGCCGGTTTCATCGACCAGTGCCTGGCTCACGGCATTGCTGACGATCAGTTTGCGGCTGCGGTCGTGGGTCTTGGCCGCCAGGCTCATGTCGGCGGTGGCCGAGCGCCTTTGCGCTTCAGCCTGCCTGATCAGCGCATGCTGAAGCCGGATCTGCGCGTCGACATGGGTCAGGTTCGCCCGGGCGGCGCTGACATTGGCCTCGGCTTGTGCGAGTCTGGCGCGATAGTCGCGGTCATCGATGCGAAACAGCACATCACCCGCGCGCACGGTCTGGTTGTCCTCGACCTCGAGCACCGTGACATAGCCGGCGACCTTGGCGGCCAGCGAGGTGACGTCGCCGCGCACATAGGCGTTGTCGGTCGAGGTCACGCCACGGGTAAACACCATGGCACCCCAAACCGCCACGACCACCACGGCCGCGACACACAGCAACAGGCCGATGGTCTTGCGCTGGCTGCGCCACACCACGACCACCGGCGTTGCGGCGGCAATGGCGGCCTTGTCCTGGAGCGAGTTCATTTTTTCATTTCCTGTTCAGTGCCAAGCACCAGGCAGCCACGGGGCGGCAGGCTCTGCCGCCCGGCTGTCGGGCCTTCATGAGCGGGTTGACCGGCTCACTGTTTGATCGGGGTGACGAGTACCTTTTCCTCGGTGTCGAGGACGAACACCGCCAACAGGCGTGCCGGTTGGGTGTCACTGGCGTTGGCGCTGACCAGGTGCACGGAACCCGGCTCCTCTACGAAGTTTTCGCCGACCTTGTAGATCTTTTCCGGCTGGCCTTTGACCTGGATGCGAAACGAGCCTTCCAGCACCGTCGCATAGATGAAGGCCGTTTTCGGATGGGTGTGGGCCGGTGACGCGGCACCCGGCCCATACTCGACGACCACGCCCCTCATGCTTTTGCCAGGGATGTTGGGAATGGGACGGTCGAACACCACCGTCACCTTGCCGGGAGGCGGCTCGGCGGCCGAGGCGGCGCTGATCGAGAGCGCTGCGAAGACAGCGGCCATTAGCAATCGGGTAACCATGGGATTTCTCCTGGATGGGTAGGGAAATGTAAGGGTGCGATGCGTTACTGCGCTGTCGACCGGGCCAGCCAGTCGTCGAAGCGGATCGCGCCCAGGCGTGCGTTCTTGCCGGTGACCAGCGATTGATCATTGAGCACGGCGCCGAAGTAACGGGCATGTACATCCGGCACGACCTTGCGGCTGTCCTGGGTGGCTCGCAGATAGCGCCTGGCCAGTTCGTCGATCGGCATGGTTTCCGGACCGCCGACTTCAACCGTGCCATTGAGCGGTGCTGCCAGCACGACATCGGCCAGCGCCGCTACCACGTCGTCGGACGCTATCGGCTGGATCAGCGCCGGCGACGCATGAATCTCATCGCCAACGGCGAACGACTGGACAATGCCGCCGGCAAACTCGGAGAACTGCGTGGCACGCACAATGCTGTAGGGAATGCTGGACGCCTTGATAAGGGCCTCCTGCGCGACCTTGGCCCGGAAATAACCGGTATCGGGAAGCCGTTCGCTGCCGACAATCGACAGGGCCACGTGATGACGAACCCCGGCAGCCGCTTCGGCGGCCAGCAGGTTACGGCTGGAGGTCTGGAAGAAATCGAGAACGGCCTGGTCCTCCCACGACGGCGCGTTCGCCACGTCGACCACCACGTCAGCACCATCCATCGCTGCGGCCAGGCCTTCGCGGGTGATGCTGTTCACGCCCGTGCTGGGGCTGGCGGCGAGCGCATCATGGCCGCGCTCGCGAAGGGTGTTCACAAGTTTCGATCCGATGAGGCCGGAGCCTCCGATGACGACGATCTTCATGACTGTTCTCCACTTGTCGACGGCAACCATTGCGTCGGTATGGAGAGATTGCCTTCACGGGTCAGGCAAGTCCTTGCGTTTGCCTTGGAGAGCGCTTGGATTTTTGTCCAAGGCAACTGACGGTTGTCCAGCCTCCCTTGCCGCTGACGGTGCAGTGGCTGACGAGCTGCCGTATCATTCTTTGCAGTCACAACCAGCCGCCCGGGGATGCCCGTCTTGCCATTCAGCTTTGAAGATTACGTACTCGATCAGGAGCGCCGGGAACTGACCCTGCGCGGGCAAGTCGTGGCCGTCGGACCGCAGGTCTTCGACCTGTTGCTGCTGTTCGTCAACAATCCCGACCGCGTCGTCAGCAAGGACGAATTGCTCAAGGCGGTGTGGGGCGACCGGATCGTTTCGGAATCGACGATCACCAGCCACATCAATGCCGTGCGCAAGGCCATCGGCGATACCGGTGAGGAGCAGCGCCTGGTACGCACCGTCGCCCGCAAAGGCTACCGCTTCGTTGGCCGGATCAACGGCGACCTGACCGGGCAAGCGCGACAGCCCGAGAGCGATGAACACCCGACCGCCGCCCCGAAGCCAAACCCCTCCCCTGCGCTGGTCCTGCCAGAAAAACCCTCGATCACCGTCCTGCCCTTCCAGAACTTGAGCGGCGATCCGGAGCAGGAATACTTCGCCGACGGTGTCGTGGAGGACATCATCGCCGCCCTGTCGCGTCTTCGCTGGCTGTTCGTCATCGCGCGCAATTCGAGCTTCACCTACAAGGGCCAGACGGTGGACGCCCAAGGCGTTGGCCAGGCGCTGGGTGTGCGCTACGTGCTCGAAGGCAGCGTGCGCAAGAGCGGCAACAAGCTGCGCATTACCGGGCAACTGATCGACGCGACCAGCGGTACGCACCTCTGGGCCGAGCGCTTCGAAGGCCTGCTGGACGATATCTTCGAGCTGCAGGACCAAATCACCGAAAGCGTCGTCGGCGCGATCGCGCCGCAACTGGAGCGGGCAGAAATCGAACGCGCCAAGCGCAAGCCGACGGATAGCCTGGACGCCTACGACTACTACCTGCGGGCCATGGCCAAACTGCACAGCGGCGGCCGGGAAGCCATCGAGCAGGCCCTGCCGATGTTCTACCAGGCCATCGAGCTCGATGGGGAATTTGCCTCGGCCTATGGCATGGCTGCCTGGTGCCACTTCTGGCGCAAGCTCAATGGCTGGATGGGCAATCGGCCTGCAGAAATCGCCGAGGGCATACGGCTGGCGCGGCTGGCGGTGGCCCTCGGCCGCGATGATGCCGTCGCATTGACCCGGGGCGGACATGCGCTGGCCCACCTCGCTGGCGAAGTCGACGGCGGCATTGCACTGCTCGACCGGGCGCGCCTGCTCAATCCCAACCTCGCCCCCGCCTGGTTTCTCGGCGGTATCCTGCGGGCACTGCGCGGTGAAACGGACGCGGCCATCGAGCACCTCAACCATGCCGTTCGCTTGAGCCCGCTGGACCCGGAAATGTTCAGGATGCAGGTCGGCATGGCGCTCGCGCATTTCTTCGCCGGGGACTTCGATGCCGCTGCGGCCTGGGCGGACAAGGCGCTGGGTAACCTGCCCAGCCTGCTGGTCGCCGCGGCACTGGTGGCGGCCAGTCATGCGCTCGGTGGTCGAATGGACAAAGCGAATCTGGCGATGCAACGCCTGCTAGCGCTGGATCCCTCTTTGCGCCAGTGCGCTCTCAAGGACTGGCTGCCCATTCAACGGCCTGAGGATTTCGCCCGCTTCGTCGAGGGATTGCGCCTGGCGGGATTGCCGGAGTAAAGGCGACCACCCCTGACCTGTAGGAGCGAGCCTGCTCGCGATGGTCGTCAACGATGACGCGGGTTACCTGATTAAACGCGGCGTCCTCAAGTCCATCGCGAGCAAGCTCGCTCCTACAATAGTTGCACATTGCTACGGTAGGCTAAGCTTTGAGCAACTCGTTGCTCATGATGCTCGGTTCTGCAGGTTTTGGGTGTTTCTGGAGAGCGTCTGCAACAGCGATCTCAGACTGGCCAAAACCTTTCACGCAGGATTGACGTGATGACCGAGCCCCTCCTCAGCTTTGATGCACTCAAACGCGCCGCTGCCGCCGGCGAAATCGACACCGTGCTGGTCTGCATGGTCGACATGCAGGGACGCTTGGTCGGCAAGCGCTTCCAGGTCGAGTTTTTCATCGACAGCGGCCACGAAGAAACCCATTGCTGCAACTATCTGTTGGCCGACGACATCGACATGGAGCCGGTGCCGGGTTACGCCGCGGCCAGTTGGAGCAAGGGCTACGGCGATTTCGTGCTCAAGCCCGACATGTCCACCCTGCGGCGCGTGCCCTGGCTGGAATGCACGGCGCTGGTGCTGTGCGACGTGCTCGACCATCACCATCGCCAGGACCTGCCCCACAGCCCGCGGGCGATTCTGAAAAAGCAGGTCGAGCGCCTGCGCGAGCGTGGCTATACCGGCATGTTTGCCTCGGAACTCGAGTTCTATCTGTTCGATGAGAGCTACGAGGCGATCCACCAGCGCAATTATCACAAACCGAAAACCGCCGGCCATTACATCGAGGACTACAACATCCTCCAGACCACCCGCGAGGAGCCGGTGCTGCGGGCGATTCGCAAGCATTTGCAGGCCTCGGGCATTCCCGTGGAAAACTCCAAGGGCGAATGGGGCCCGGGCCAGGAAGAAATCAACATCCGCTACGCCGATGCCATGACCATGGCCGACCACCACGTCATCATCAAGCACGCCTGCAAAGAGATCGCGCAGTTGCAGGGCAAGGCGATCACCTTCATGGCCAAGTGGCGTTACGACGCCGCCGGGTCCAGCAGTCACATCCATAATTCGCTGTGGGACAAGAACGCGAAGAAGCCGCTGTTCTTCGACGCGAAAGCCGAGTTCGGCATGTCGAAACTGATGCGTGCCTGGGTCGCCGGGCAGCTCAAGTACGCCAACGACATCACCTGTTTTCTCGCGCCCTACATCAACTCCTACAAGCGCTTCCAGGCCGGCACCTTTGCGCCGACGCGGGCGGTGTGGAGCCGCGACAATCGCACCGCCGGCTTTCGCTTGTGTGCCGAAGGCAGCAAGTCCATCCGCATCGAATGCCGCATCGGCGGCGCCGACCTCAACCCCTATCTGGCCTTCGCCGCGTTGATCGCGGCGGGCCTGGCCGGAATCGACGAAAAGCTCGATCTCGTGCCGCCATTCGAAGGGGATGCCTACCAGGACGAGCATTTGCCGGAAGTGTCCAAGACCCTGCGCGATGCGAGCGCCGCCCTCAAGGCCTCCGCCATGTTGCGCGAGGCGTTCGGCGATGAGGTGGTCGACCATTACGTGCACACCGCCGAGTGGGAACAGAAAGAGTACGACCGACGAATCACCGACTGGGAACTGCAGCGCGGCTTCGAGCGCTATTGAGAACATCATGACTGCGAAGGTGCAATTGATCTCCCCGGTCGATGGCCGGGTGTACGTCGAACGAGAGATGGCCGATGCGGCGCAGGTCGAGCAGGCGCTGACCGCCGCTGCCAGCGCACAGGCGGCATGGCAACGCCGCTCACTGAGCGAACGCGCAGCATTGTGCAGCGCCGCAGTGGACGCGATGTTGTCGATGCAGGCCGACATCGTGCCGGAACTGGCCTGGCAGATGGGTCGCCCGGTGCGCTATGGCGCCGGCGAACTGCGCGGTTTTGCCGAACGCGCCCGGCACATGATCGCCATCGCGCCGCAAGCGCTGGCCGCTGTAGAGCCGGCGCCTGTGGCGGGTTTTCGGCGCTACATCAAGCGCGAGCCGCTGGGCACGGTGCTGGTGGTCGCGCCGTGGAACTACCCCTATTTGACGGCGGTGAACACGATCATCCCGGCGCTGATGGCCGGCAACAGCGTGATCCTCAAGCATGCCTCGCAAACCCTGCTGGTGGGCGAGCGTTTCGCCGAGGCCATGCGCCGTGCCCATCTGCCGGATGGCCTGTTCCACAACCTGCTGCTCGATCATCGGCAGACCGCCGCGATCATTGATTCGGGCCGGGTACAGCAGGTCAATTTCACCGGTTCAGTCGATGCCGGCAAGGCCATGGAAAGCGCCGCCACGGGACGCTTCATCGGCGTGGGCCTGGAGCTCGGCGGCAAGGATCCGGCCTACGTGCGGGCTGACGCCAACCTCGAACATGCGGTGGAAAACCTGGTGGACGGCAGCTTCTTCAATTCCGGGCAGAGTTGCTGCGCCGTGGAGCGCATCTACGTCGACCAGAAAATCTTCCCGGTGTTTGTCGAGCGCTTCGCCGAACTGACCCGCCAGTACGTGCTGGGCAACCCGCTGGACGAAGCCACCACCCTCGGTCCGATGGTGACACCGGGCGCCGCCTTTTTCGTGCGTGGCCAGATCGCCGAAGCGCTCGCCCAGGGCGCGACGGCGCTGATCGATCCGCAGGCCTTCAGCGCCGACGTGCCGGGCAGCGCCTACCTCGCGCCGCAGGTCCTGGTCGATGTCAGCCACCAAATGTCGGTCATGCGCGACGAAAGCTTTGGCCCGGTGGTCGGCATCATGCCGGTGGCCAGCGATGACGAGGCCATTGCCTTGATGAACGACAGTGAGTTCGGGCTCAGCGCATCCATCTGGACCCAGGACCTCGCAGCGGCCGAACGCCTGGGCAACCAGGTCGCCACCGGCACGCTGTTCATGAACCGCTGCGATTACCTGGACCCGGCGCTGGCCTGGACCGGCGTGAAGAACAGCGGGCGCGGCGTCACCCTGTCGCCACTGGGCTACGAGCACCTGACCCGGGCCAAATCCTTTCATCTGCGTCACGAGGTGTAGACCATGAACCTGACAGGAAACTGGAACTACCCCACGAGCGTTCGGTTCGGCGTCGGGCGCATCGCCGAGCTGGCCGACGTCTGTCGCAGCCAGGGTATCGAGCGCCCCTTGCTGGTCACCGACAGCGGCCTGGCCCGCGCGCCGATCACCACGTCGGCACTGGACGCGCTGCGCGCCGCCGGCCTGGGTGTGGCGTTGTTCTGTGACCTCAAGCCCAACCCGGTGGAAGCCAACCTGGCCGGCGGGCTCGACGCCTGGCGTGCCGGCAAACACGACGGTGTGATCGCGTTCGGCGGCGGCAGTGGCCTGGACATGGGCAAGCTGATTGCCTTCATGAGCGGCCAGACCCGCCCGGTCTGGGACTTCGAAGACATCGGCGACTACTGGACCCGCGCCGACGACAGCCGCATCGCCCCGGTCATTGCCGTGCCGACTACGGCGGGGACCGGCTCGGAAGTCGGGCGTGCGGCGGTGATCATCGATGAGCGCACCCACACCAAACGCATCATCTTCCACCCGAAAATGATGCCGCGCGTGGTCATCAGTGACCCGGCCCTCACCGTCGGCATGCCCGCCAAGGTCACCGCCGGCACGGGCATGGACGCGTTGTCGCATTGCCTGGAAGCGTACTGCGCCCCCGGTTTTCATCCCCTGGCCGATGGCATTGCAGTGGAAGGCATGCGCCTGGTGGCCAACGCCCTGGTGAAAGCGGTACACACGCCGTCGGACCTCGAGGCGCGCGCGCAAATGCTCGCGGCGGCGGCCATGGGCGCCACGGCATTCCAGAAAGGCCTGGGCGGGATGCATGCGCTTTCCCATCCGGTGGGTGCGCTGTACGACACCCATCACGGCATGACCAACGCCACCTTCATGCCCTATGTCCTGCAATTCAATCGAACGGCCATCGAGGAGCGCATCACCCGCCTGGCGGCGTACCTGCGCCTGCCCTCCCCGGGGTTCGACAGTTTCCTGGCCTTCGTCCTCAAGCTGCGCAAGGACATCGGCGTGCCCCATACCCTGGTTGAACTGGGCGTGGATGACCGGCAGGCGGACCTGATCGCGGACATGGCGATTGTCGACCCCTCGGCAGGTGGCAACCCGCTGCCCTTGACCCGAGACGGCGTGGCAAAGATTTTCGACGCGGCACTTCACGGCCGTCTGTAGGAGCGAGCCTGCTCGCGATGGACGTCAACGATGACGCGGGGAGCCTGACACCCCGCGTCGTCCTCAAGTCCATCGCGAGCAGGCTCGCTCCTACAGAAAACCAAGGTCGAGCCTACGGCGGCTCAGTTCGGCCTGTCCAACACCTGCAAAGGGGCACACAACAATGAACCCAACAAGCCAGCCGGGCACCGACGCGCATGACGAGGACGTCAAGGTGCTGCACAGCATGGGCTACGCCCAGCAACTCTCACGACGAATGGGTGTTTTCTCCAACTTCGCCATTTCCTTTTCGATCATCTGCATCCTCTCCGGTGGCATCAACTCACTGGCCCAGGGCACCTCGGGCGCGGGCGGCATATCCATCGGGATCGGCTGGCCGATCGGCTGCCTGATCTCCGGGGTGTTCGCCATGGCCATGGCGCAGATTTCCTCGGCCTACCCTACCGCCGGCGGCCTGTACCACTGGGGCTCGATCCTCGGCAACCGCTTCACCGGCTGGCTGACCGCGTGGTTCAATCTGCTGGGGCTGGTCACGGTGCTGGGGGCGATCAACGTCGGTACCTATTACTTCTTTTTCGGTGCCTTCGGACCGGCACTGGGCATGGAGGACACGACCACGGTCAGGGTGATTTTCCTGGCAATCCTCACGGGCCTTCAGGCCTTGTGCAACCACTTGGGTATCGGCCTGACGGCCAGGCTCACCGACTTCTCCGGCTACCTGATCTTCGCCACGGCGCTGGCGCTGACCATCGTCTGCCTGATCTCGGCACCCAGCTATGAATTCGCGCGGCTGTGGACCTTCGGCAACTATTCCGGCGAAGCCGGCGGCAGCGTCTGGCCGCAGGTCTCCAACGGCTGGGTGTTCATGCTCGGCCTGCTGCTGCCGATCTACACCATCACCGGCTATGACGCCTCGGCGCATACCTCCGAGGAAACCCGCAACGCGGCCATGTCGGTGCCCCGCGGCATGGTCATGTCGGTGGTCTGGTCGCTGCTGTTCGGCTGGCTGATGCTCAGCGCGTTCGTGCTGATGCTGCCGAGCATGGACGAGGCGGCCAAGCAAGGCTGGAACGTGTTTTTCTGGGCCATGAACACCCAGGTCAACCCGACATTGAAACTGGTGCTCTACCTGGCGATTTTCATCTCGCAGGTGCTCTGCGGGCTGGCCACCGTCACCTCGGTTTCGCGCATGATCTTCGCCTTCTCCCGGGACGGTGGCCTGCCCTGCTCAAAAGCCCTGGCCTCGGTCTCGCCGACCTTTCGCAGCCCGGTGGCGGCGATCTGGACCGGTGCCACCCTTGCCGTGTTGTTCGACTGGGGCTCGTCGGTGATCTCGGTCGGGACAACGCCGGTCTACACGATCGTGGTGTCCTGCACGGTGATCTTCCTGTTCTTCTCCTTCGCCATCCCCATCGTGCTTGGCCTGTTTACCTACGGGACGTCGAAGTGGCCGACCATGGGGCCATGGAACATGGGGCGATTCTGGTACTCGGTGTTCGCCATCCTCTCGATCCTGTCGATGATCATCATATTCGTCATCGGCATCCAGCCACCGAACGATTGGGCGCTGTACATCACCATCGGTTTCCTGGTGCTGACCGCCATCGTCTGGTTCGGTTTTGAAGCCCGACGCTTCCAGGGGCCACCGGTGGGCGACATGATCGTCAAGCGCCAGGCTGAAATTGCTGCGGCGGAGGCGGCGTTGAACAAGAAATAGAGAGCGCAACGAATAATCTGTGGCGAGGGAGCTTGCTCCCGTTGGGCTGCGTAGCGGCCCCAAAAATGTTGGCAACAATGCCGATTTTTGTGAGTGCTCCGCACTCAAGCGGGAGCAAGCTCCCTCGCCACAGGTACGGTGTTGTTTATCAAGTGAAAAACACTATCCTGTGCCTCCCCCGATTTCATCCCGGAGACACCTGTGCCCGCCCTCACCGCCCGCGAGGTTTACCAGCCGTTGCGCGATGCCGCCCAGGGTATTCGCACCTTCAAGCGTATCGATGAACACTGCACGTCGAACCTTGTACAGGTCGACATCGACGGCTGGCGCCTGTTGCTCGACGTCGACGCCGGCCACTTGCGCCACTGCCTGCACGGTCAATGCCCCGATGGCCGCGAGTATGCGTTCGACAACGGGCAGCGCTTCGGCACCGACCCGGTGAGTTTGCTCAGCACCTGGGAACTGGCGCAGATTGAGCGGTTGCTGGCCTGAATCATTCGCAACCTGTCGTTCCCTGGCCGCACTTGTGATACACAAGCCGGAGTGATTTTTGCGTCCAAGGAGTTTTTGTCCATGCCCCGTTCCCCACGCCTTTCGCACTGGCTGGCCTGCACCCTGCTCGGAATGTTCGCCGGCGGTGCCCAGGCCGGCACGACGCCCCCGGCACCCGATGCCCTGCAACCCTTGCTGGCGACCATGAACGAGCGCTTGAACATCAGTGAGCTGGTGGCGCTGACCAAGTGGGACAGCGGCAAACCGGTCCAGGACAATGCCCGGGAAGCGCAAGTCATCGCCAACGCGCGCCAGCAGGCGGACCAGCGCAAGCTCGACCCCGACGATGTCGCCGACCTGATCGCGGCCCAGATCGAAGCCAGCAAACTGGTGCAATACGGCCGGCTCGCACAATGGCAAGCGGCGCACAAGGCACCGGACACGCCACGGCCGGACCTCAACAACGACATCCGACCCAGACTCGACAAGCTGCAGAACCTGCTGCTCAATCAGTACGCCGCGTTCCTGCCCTACCGCAACGACCCGAACTGCCCGCAATGGCTGGCCACCGAACGCTCGGCGCTGATCAAGGATTACCTGCATGGGCAGGCAATGATTCGTGCGACCGGGGAGCTGTGTATTGCGGGGCGATAACGTCATATGAGCCGGGTTGAAACCCTCGCCAAAATTTTGCTCGGCCCATTGCTGCTGATGCAGGGCCTGTACACGCGACGGGTGACGCCCAGACTGCCGGAGGCCGAAGGTGAACGCCAGGGCGAGGCCGGCAGCGGCGACGTTCTGCGCTTGTTGATTGTCGGCGACAGTGCCGCGGCGGGTGTGGGGGCGGCGACTCAAGGTGAGGCGCTCAGCGGTCGGTTGGTGGAGCGCCTGGCCGATGATTATCGGGTGTCGTGGAAACTCTGGGCGCGCACCGGTCTGGATTCGCAAGGGTTGCTGGAGCTGCTCGAACAGCACGCCCCCGAGCCGTTCGATGTGGTGCTGTTGTCGATTGGCGTCAACGATGTCACCAGTTCGCTCCCCCTGGATCAGTGGCTCGCTCGGCAACAGCGATTGATGGCGCTGTTGTGCGACAGGTTCGCGGTGAGGCAGGTTGTGGTGTCGCCGCTTCCGCCGATGCATTTGTTCCCCGCCCTGCCACAGCCGCTGCGCTGGTTTCTGGGGTTCAGGGCAAGTCGTTTCAACGCACGGCTTGCGGATTTGGCCGCCGGCGTGGATCAATGCACGATGCTGACCACCCCGCTGGCGCCCGAACCGGGCTTGATGGCCAGCGACGGTTTTCATCCGGGGCCGATGCTTTATCGTCAATGGGCCGACGATGCCGCCATGGTTATCGATCAACGCTTTCGCACCACAACAATAAAAACAGGAGTTGAAGATGTCTGAGCTGAACCTGAACCCCAACGTCGCCGCGTCCTTGAAGCAGTGGCACGCGATGCTCGGCAACCGCGACTTGAGCGCCTTGCCCGAATTGCTCGATCCGCAGGCGGTGTTCCGCTCGCCGATGGCGCACACGCCGTATCCGGGGGCGCCGGTGGTGTCGATGATCCTCAACACGGTCATGAACGTGTTCGAGGATTTTGCCTATCACCGCGAGCTGGCGACGGCGGATGGCTTGAACGTGATTCTCGAATTCAGTGCGAGGGTCGGCGAGAAAGAGCTCAAGGGCATCGACATGATCCGCTTCAACGAACAGGGCAGGATTGTCGAGTTTGAGGTGATGGTGCGACCGCTGAGTGGCTTGCAGGCGTTGGGTGAGGAAATGGGGCGGCGCCTCGGGGCTTATCTGAAGGCCAGCAGGGCCTGATTTACCTGATTCACCCAAAACTCCTGTGGGAGCGAGCTTGCTCGCGATTACGGTGGGTCAGTGAACAAGATGTTGACTGACACTCCCTCATCGCGAGCAAGCTCGCTCCCACAGGTTTTGTGTAAGCCTGAAATCATCACACCATCGGCTGATGACTGGTCACGCAGTGTATGCCGCCCCCGCCCGCGGAGATCGCGTCGATGTCGAGCTGCACCACTTCACGCTCCGGGTAAAGTTCGGACAGCAGGTCGAAGGCCTTGGCGTCCGCTTCTTCGTCGCCGAACTGCGGCGCAATGATCGCGCCGTTGATCACGAAGTAGTTGATGTAGCCGGCGGCGAAGTCCTGGTTGTCCTTGCTGAACTGGCTGTTGCGCGGGTTGAGCGGTGGCGAAACGGTATGCACCTGCAATTTGCGGCCATCGGCATCCGTGGCGTTTTCCAGGATCTGCAGATGGGCGCGAGTGACCTTGTAGTCGTAGGACTCGGGGTCGTTGTCGAGGTTGGCGATCACCACCCCGGGCTTGACGAAGCGCGCATAGAAGTCGACGTGGGCGTCGGTGATGTCCTTGCCCTTGATGCCCGGCAGCCAGATGATTTTGCGCAGGCCCAGGCGTTCCTTCAGTTCCGCTTCGACCTCGGCCTTGCTCCAGTCGGGGTTGCGATTGCGGTTGATCCAGCTGCTTTCGGTCATGATCCCGGTGCCGTGGCCATCCACTTCGATGCCACCGCCCTCGCCCACCAGTTCGCTGCGCTGGTACTCGGCCTTGGCGTTTTGTGCGACCTGGGCGGCCAATTGCGCATCGTCCTCATGCTGCTGTTTGTTGCCCCAACCGTTGAAGTTGAAGTCCACGGCGCCGAGGTTGCCGTTGTCATCGACGACAAAGTTGGCGCCGATGTCGCGCATCCAGATATCGTCCAGTTCGGTGATCACGAAGGTGGTGTTGCGGCTGCCGCATTTGGCTTCGGCCAGGCGCCGCTCGCTCTGGCGACAGAACACCGTGACCGGCTCGTATTCGGCGATGCTGCGGGCGATCCGGCCAAGGGCGTCTTGCACGTGGGGCGTGAAATCCTCCCAGATCGCAGCCTGTGCGCCGAAGGCGATGAAGGCCCGCTGGTGTTTTTCACCTTCATCGGGCATGTACCCCTTGCCTTTGCCGGCCGCGCGCACCGGCAGAGCGGCAAAGCCCAATCCCATGGAGGCTACTGCGCCCAGCCCGGCGATGACCGATACCTGCTTGATGAATGTTCGACGTGTCGGCATGTGTTTTCCTGAAATCCGGGGTTTGGCCGGCCCGCGGGCCGGCCGGTGATCAATTGACCGTAGCAGTCTTGAACTTGGTCCAGGTGCGCATGCGTGCCCGCATGTCGGCCTGGGGAATGTCCTTGCCGGGAATCAACCGCGCGTAGGTGGCTTCATCGAGGTAGATGTCCGGGTTGTTGCGCATCGCGGCATCGACGTCCGGCCTTGCCTTGGCGTTGGAGGTCGGATAGCCGGTGAAGTTGCTGATGGCCGCCATGTTTTGCGGGCGCATCACGAAGTTGATGAACGCGTAGGCGTATTCCGGGTGCGGGGCGTCGACGGGAATGGCCATGGTGTCCATCCACACCGTGGTGCCTTCGCGGGGAATGCGGTAGTGGAAGGTGGTTTTCTTGCCGGCGCTGTCGGCCGTGCGCTGCGCCTGGGTCATGTCGCCGCTGTAGCCCAGGGACATGCACAGGTTGCCGTTGACCAGATCGGTCACCGGTTGCGACTGGAATTTGCGCACGTACGGCCGCATCTTCATCAACAACTCACTGGCCGCCGCCAGGTCCGCCGGTTTGCCGCTGCGTGGGTCGCGGCCGAGGTAGTTGAGCACCACCGCCAGCACTTCGTCCGGCGAGTCGATCATCGAGATGCCGCAGTCGGCAAACTTCGCCGCCAGCTCCGGCTTGAACAGCATGTCCAGGCTGTTGACCGGTGCGTCCGGCGCACGCTGGGCGACCTGTTCGGCGTTGTAGGTCAGGCCGATGGTGCCCCAGGTGTAGGGAACCGTGGCGTTGCTCGAATGCTCATAGTGCGAACGCAGCTTCTGCAACCCCGGTTCGACGTCGTTCAAGGCGGCGATTCTGGACTGATCCAGGGGTTGCAGGCTGCCGGCGCGCACCAGGCGTTCGGCCACGGTGTCACCGGGGAAGATCAGGTCGTAACCACTGCCGCCGGCGAGCATCTTGGCTTCCAGGGTTTCACTGCCGTCCATGACGTCGTAGATCACCTTGATCCCGGTTTCGGCGGTGAACCTGCTCAGGGTGTCCTCGGCAAAATAGTCGGCCCAGTTGTACAGCCGCAGGGTTTTCTCCTCGGCGTGCAACGCAGGCATCGCACAGGTCAGCGCCAGCCCCATGGCCAGGCAGAGCTTGTTGATCGTGTTCATGTCACACCCCTTGGGTTGCCCAGCGTGAGTGGATCTGGCGACCGTCCTGGGTCAGCAAGGCGCCGTACATGTCCGGACGGCGGTCGCGGTAGATGCCCCAGGTCAGGCGATCTTCGCGTATGGCCGCCAGGTCCAGGGTGTGGACCAGCACGCCGGTGCTGTCGCGGTCGGCTTCGGCGAGCAACTTGCCCTTGTGATTGCAGATGAACGACGAGCCGTAGAAGCTCATTTGCAGGGTCGGGTCGGTGGTCGCCGCTTCCCGGCCGACACGGTTGGCCGCCACCACCGGCAGCAGGTTGGCGGCGGCGTGACCGCGCATGGTCATCTGCCAGTGATCGCGGGAATCCAGGGTGGCGCAGCCAGGCTCCGAGCCGATGGCCGTGGGGAACAGCAGCACTTCGGCGCCCATCAAGGCCAGGCAGCGCGCGGTCTCGGGGAACCACTGGTCCCAGCAGATGCCCAGGCCGATGCGCCCGAACGCGGTGTCCCAGACCCGGAACCCGCTGTCGCCGGGGCTGAAGTATTCCTTCTCCTGATAGCCGATGGCGTTGGGGATGTGGGTCTTGCGATACACGCCCAACAGGCGCCCGTCGGCGTCGGCCACGCTCAACGAATTGAAGTAGGCATTGCCGGCCTTCTCGTACCAGCTCAGCGGCAGCACCACGCCCAACTCTTTGGCCAATGCGGCAAAGCGCTTGAGCACGTGGCTGTCGCGATATTCCTCGGCCAGCGCCAGGTGTTTGTGGTGTTGCTCGATGCAGAAGTACGGCGTGGCGAACAGCTCCTGCAACAGGATGACCTGCGCGCCCTTGGCCGCGGCCTCGCGGACCAGTTGCTCGGCCTGGTCGAGGTTATTTTTCAGGTCCCAGGTGCAGGGCATTTGCGTGGTGGCGATGGTCAACAGTGTCATGGCATCACCCCCGCACCGGCCAGGCCGGCTGTTGCTGGGTGATGCAATGCACACCGCCGCCGCCATGGGCCAGATGGTTGATCCGCACCGGCACCACTTCACGACCGGGGAACGCCTGCGCCAGCACTTCGGCAGCGACCTTGTCGGCATCGATGCCGTAGGCCGGCATGATGATCGCGCCGTTGGCGATGTAGAAATTGGTGTAAGAGGCGCAGAACACTTCGGCCTCGGTGTCCACCGCGTCGGTGGCTTCATGGAGTTCGATCAGCTCGAATTTGCGGCCTTGGGCATCGGTGGCCAGTTCAAGGGCACGACGATTCTCCCGGGCGACTTCGGCGTACACCGATTGTTGGTCGTGGGTGGCGTCCACCAGCAACACGCCAGGGCGGGCGAAGGCGCACACGCCATCGACGTGGCCGTCGGTCATGTCACCGGTCACGTAGTCCGGATCGCCCGGCAGCCAGATGGTTTTCTTCACGCCCAGCAGGCGGGTGAAGATCTCTTCGATCTCGGCCTTGGTCACGCCCGGGTTGCGGTTGGGGTTGAGCAATACCGACTCGGTGGTGATCAGCGTGCCCTCGCCGTCCACATGGATGGCGCCCCCCTCGTTGCTCAGCGCGGTGCCGAAACACTCCAGGCCCAGATGGTTGAGCGCGCGGCGGGCCAGGCTTTCGTCCAGATCGTGGGCCGATTTGCCGCCCCAGGAATTGAAGCGCCAGCTCACACCGGCCAGGCCTTGCTGCGGGTGGCAGACGAAGCTCGGGCCGGAGTCGCGGCACCAGCTGTCGTTGACCGCCAGTTCGATCAACTCGATGTTCGGCCCGCACAAGGCTTTGGCGCTGGCGACCGCTGAAGGATCGACCACCAGTTTCACCGGTTCGAATCGGGCGATGGCGTTGGCCACCCGGGCGAAGTCCTCTTGAACCTGGCACAGCGTCACCCGCCAGCCTGACTCCCACAGGGTCTTGTTGTGCGGCCAGACCATCCAGGTGGCGGCGTGGGTGACCCATTCGGCCGGCATCGTCCAACCGCTGTTTTGAATAACGTTCTGCTGCATGACAAGTACCTCTGAGTTAAGTCATTGTGTTCAATGAAAACGCCCTTGGCGGTCTTGGCATGCATGCTACGGCTGGTAAAACGGGCAAACAAACGATGTATTTTGCAGGAAACTGATTAGAGGAACTTATCGATATGCTCAAACACTGGCCACCCCTGAGCACCCTGCGCGGCTTCGAAGCCGCCGCCCGGCTGGGCAGTTTTCACAAAGCCGCCGAAGAGTTGCACCTCACCCAGTCGGCGATCAGCCAGCAGATCCGCAGCCTTGAGGCGTACCTGGAGCAACCGCTGTTCTATCGCAGTGGGCGCAGCGTCAGCCTGACCGATGCCGGTCACGATCTGCTGAGCACCACCCAGGCGTTGTTGCAGCAACTGGCCGTGGGCATTCGCCGGCTGGGGCAATACCAGAAACCCAATCAACTGGTGCTCAACACCACCCCGGCGTTTGCCCGGCACTGGTTGTTGCCACGCCTGGGGGATTTCCGTCGACAGCATCCGCAGGTCGATCTGTGGATCTTCAGCACCGATGAAGTGCCGGACATGGCCAGCCAGACCATCGACCTGGCGGTGCGCGATGACATCAGTTCCCAGGCCGAGTGCAGTTTCAAGGTGCTGCACGCCGACCGCCTCTACCCGGCCTGTCACCCGAGCCTGTTGGCCGTGCCGGTGCAACAGCGCACCACCCTGCATGGCGAGCGGGAAATGGACTGGAGCCACTGGGCGGTGGAATCGGGCATCGATGTGGGGCAGATGGATCAGGGGCTGAACTTTTCCGATCCGGGGCTGCTGCTGGACGCCGCCTGCACCGGGCTCGGCATTGCGCTGGTGAGCCAGTTGCTGAGCCGGCAGGCGCGGGCCACCGGGCTGTTGCAGCCGATGGTGGAACAAACCATCCGCGGCCCGAACTGGGCGCTGCTGACCCATCGTGACAGCGAAAACACGGCGATGGCGCGCAGCTTCACGCAATGGCTGGTGGAGAACCTGGGCGAGTGATTACTGCGCCGGAAACGTTTGCAGATAGGCCAACAGGTCTTCGATTTTTTCCGGGTCACTGAGGCCCCAGAAAATCATGCGCGTGCCGGGCACCACTTTCTTCGGCGCCTCGAGGTAGGCGATCAGGGTTTCGCGATCCCAGACCAGGTTGGCGGATTTCATCGCGTCGGAATACACGTAGTCGGTGGTGACGGCCGAGTGGCGACCGATCACGCCATTGAGTTGCGGGCCGAAGAAGGCGCGAGCCGATTCGCCGATCTGATGGCAGCCGCTGCAGAGGCGTTTGAACACTTTCTCCCCGGCCTGGACATCGCCCGCAGCCAGGGTGGGAGTGCTGAACAGGCCAGCGATGAGCGCCAGTGTGAAAGTCAGGGCGGCGATTTTCTTCATGTTGCGTTTCCAGTCTGCGAAGGCTCGCTATTGGAACATGACAGCTGAGCATATCCAAAATGGTCAGGTGGGCACCGCCCCCTGTGGGAGCGAGCTTGCTCGCGATGAGGGAGTGTCAGTCGACATCAAAGGTGCCTGACAGATCGCTATCGCGAGCAAGCTCGCTCCCACAGGGGGGCTGTGTACTGAGTTACTTTTTGATTCGGGAGGTATTAAGTTCAATCGCCGCCTGAATCAACGCCGTCAGCGCCTTTTCATCAATCTGCTCGCCCTCGCGAACATCGATGGCTCGGCGGGTATTGCCTTCAAGGCTTGCATTGAACAGCTTCGACGGATCGTCCAGCGATGCGCCCTTGGCGAAGGTCAGCTTCACCACTTGCTTGTAGGTCTCGCCGGTGCAGAGGATGCCTGCACGGGACCACACTGGCACGCGCCACTTCCACTCTTCGATCACTTCGGGGTCGGCCTGCCGTATGATCTTGCGCAGGCGGGCCAGGGTTTCGCCGCGCCAGTCGGCCAGATCCCGGATTCGCTCGTCGATCAGTGCCGAGGCTTCGTTTGATTCAACCTTGTCCGTTTTCATCACCGTCCGCACCCTCATCATGATGGTTGTGACCGATGAGGGTAGACGCTGTTGGCGGGTTTTCACGGTGACGAACCAAAACCCGGCGCTGAAGGCCAGGAAGACGGCCGGGACGGTACGGCGATCCGACAGGCTCCCTCGCCACAATTGTTCATTTGTCATCGAATTGTCATGAAGTGGGCGCCATACTCAGCTCATCCAATGCGTGCTTTAACTTTCTGCTGCCTCTCCCGGCGGCTTTTTTTTGCCTGAAATGGCGCTTACAGGCATTCCTGCGCTGCACGCTCGAAACTGGACGGCACGAAGGTCGACGCCAGCAGCTTGCGCTCGTACAGGAACACCTTGCCGCCGTTCGAGGCCTTGTAGGTTTCAAGCACGTTGTCCGCCGCCACTTTGCTCGATACGACAATCCGGTAGCTGCGCTGGGTCTGCGACACCGTGGGCGCCAGTGCATCGTGCTGCAACTTCGGCACCACGCAATGGGTGTATTCCTCGGGCGACTTGCTGGTCTGCAAGGTCAGCGTCGGATTGTTCGGCGTGGCGCAACCGGCCAGCAACAGCGAGGCGAAGGCCAGGGTCGGGGCAAAAAAAGTGCGCATGAGTCAGGTCCTGAAAAGCAATCTACGGTGAATGGGCTTGCCCGCCGTTCAACGGACGTCGGGCTGATTAATTTGTTGTTGCGGTCAATCCGGCGGTTACCAGCGCCTTCAACGACGCATCGAACTGTTTCAACGCGGTCAGTTGCAGGTCGCGTTGCTGTTCGATTTGCGCGGCAATCTCGGGCGCGGTCTTGTCATGTACCCACACCGACGGCAGCTGTTTTTCCACCGTGCCTTCGGCCTTGCCGATGTATTGCAGGCCGGCGTCGTAGAACCGCGCGGCGAAACGCGCCTCGACCCGGTCGTTACGCTGGGTCAGCAACTGGTTGTGGGTATCGAGCATCACCACGACATCGGGATGGGCCTGCACCAGGGCATCGAGGCTGTCGTAGACCGTCACGGACAGAAAGGTCTTGTGCAACGAACCCATCAGCCAGTCGATGGCCAGTTGCGGATCGGAGCTGTCGACGAAGGCCTGGCGAATTCGCGCATCCAGTGCGTGCTTCGCGCCATTGACGGCCACCGAGTGGTATTGCTCAAGGTATTGCAGGTTTTCCACAGTACGTTCGCTGTAGAGCACCCCGACCGTCTGCCCGTATTGCAAGCCGCCCTGGCTTCCGGTGATGGGCGGCAGGTGGCAGGCGCGTGCGTCCTCGGCAAAGGCCGATGCGGTAGACGCAACACTGCCCAGCAACAGGGCGATCACAGCCAGTCGGGTCAAGATTTTCATCGCGCAGGTTCCTTGAGCAGCGTGTTCAATGCCGGCAATTTTCCGCCTTTGCGCCAAAAACAGAACTTGCGATTCTTGATGGTGACTATTGACTGAACCAATAGTGCGGCGGCGCCAGCACAGGCCTCTGGCGCAAACTTGCCGGTGAATGTCGAACAAGCGGCTGTGCCGGGCGCCCACTGTTCATTACAGTGGCGACTGCCCCCAAAACCTGATCAAGGAGTGAAACAATGGTGACCTGCTACCTGAAATACGTGCTCGACCCCTACCAGCTCGACGCCTTCGAGCACTACGGCAAGTTGTGGATTCCCCTGGTGGAGAAGTTCGGCGGCCAGCACCACGGCTACTTTTTGCCTTCGGAGGGCGCCAACAATATCGCCCTGGCGCTGTTCACCTTTCCCAGCCTGGCAGCCTACGAACATTACCGGCAGCAATCGATGAACGATCCGGCGTGCATTGCGGCGTTCAAATACGCCGAAGACCGGAAATTCATCCTCAGCTACGAGCGTTCATTCATGCGGCCGGTGTTTGCCTGAAAGGCTCGCTGATTCAGTCTTTTTTCAGATCCAGGCAGTAGGTGTAGTAACCGGGGTCGCGCACCCAGCCCAGGGATTCATACAGGCGCTGGGCGGTGAAATTGTCGGTGGCGGTTTCCAGGGTCATGCCTTTGCCACCGGCCAGCCTTGCAAAATCCCGGGCGGTGTTCATCAGCAAGGTGCCGACGCCTTTGCCCCGTGCAGCGGGCGTGGTGAACAGATCACCGAGCAGCCAGGTGCGATGGGCATCGATCGAGGAAAAGGTCGGGAACAGCTGGACGAAGCCGAGGTTTTCTCCGTCGGTGTCCCGGGCAAGAAAAATCACCGATTCATCCCGGGCGATGCGCTCGGCGATGAAGGCGCGTGACTGCGCCAGGTTCGACGGCTGCTCGTAGAACATCCGGTAGGCGTCAAACAGAGGGGCGATCTGGTCGATATGCGATGCGTCGGCGCGCAGGGCCTGAATAGCCATGAGGGTGCTCCATTGCGGTCTCAAGGATTTACAGACTAGCAATGGAGATGCACAAGGCAAGATCAAAAGATCGCAGCCTGCGGCAGCTCCTACATTGGAATGTGTTTCCCTGTAGGAGCTGCCGCAGGCTGCGATCTTTGCTTTTGGATCAGACCCGCACGTTACGCCCTGGCAACGACGTCCGCTGGCTGCTCTCCCAACCCTCCACCAACCCCACCGGCACATCCGACGCCGGCAGCATCTGCACGCCACGCACCAGGTCGGACGCCCGCTCAGCCAGCATGATGGTCGGTGCATTGAGGTTGCCGTTCGGCTCGGTCGGGAACACCGACGAATCGATCACCCGCAGACCGGCGATACCACGCACGCGCAGCTCGGAGTCGACCACCGCCATGTCGTCCTCGCCCATGCGGCACGAACCGCAGGGATGGTAGGTGCTTTCCAGGTTGTCGCGCACGAAGGCATCGAGGTCTTCATCGCTGGTCACCTGCGCGCCTGGGGCGATTTCGCCGTCGCGGAAGCGGTCCATGGCTTTCTGGCCGATGATCTCGCGGGTCAGGCGAATGCAGCGGCGGAAGCCTTCGCGGTCCTCTTCCCGCTCCAGATAGTTGAAGCGAATCTCCGGATGCTCGTACGGGTCGGCTGAGCGCACGCGCACGTAACCACGGCTTTTCGGTTTGTTGGGACCGGTGAGCACCATGAAGCCATGGCCCTTGATCGGCTTGTTGCCGTCGTAGCGCATCGCTGCCGGCAGAAAGTGGAACTGGATGTCCGGCCAGCGCAGGCCTTTCTCGGAGCGAATGAAGCCACCGGCCTCGAAGTGGTTGGTGGCGCCCAGGCCGTCCTTGAACAGCAGCCAGCGCAGACCGATCATCAGCTTGCTCAGCGGGTCCATCTTGCTGTTGAGGGTCACCGGTTCCTTGCAGCCGAACTGGATGTACACCTCGGCGTGATCCTGCAGGTTCTCCCCTACTCCCGGCAGGTCATGGCGCACGCCGATCCCGGCCTTGCGCAGGACGTCCGCCGGGCCGATGCCGGAGCGTTGCAGCAGGTGCGGCGAGCCAATCGGGCCGGACGAGATCAGCACTTCGCGGTTGCAAAGCACCTGGTGGGTCTGGCCGCCGTGGTCATACATGACCCCCACCGCACGCTTGCCTTCGAGGATGACCTGGCGGGTCATCGCATGGGTGATCACCGTCAGGTTCGGACGGCCCATGGCCGGACGCAGGTAGGCATTGGCCGTGGAGCAGCGCACACCGTTTTTCACGGTCATGTGCATGGCGCCGAAACCCTCCTGCATGTAGCCGTTGCAGTCTTCGGTCTTGATGTAGCCCGCCTCCGCGCCGGCTTCGACCCAGGCGCCATACAGCGGATTTTTCATGTGGTTGCCGTTGGTGGTGTGCAAGGGGCCGGTCTGCCCGCGATAGCTGTCGCCGCCCGACTCATAGCTCTCGGCACGCTTGAAGTACGGCAGGCAGTTGCGATAGCCCCAGCCTTCGGCACCCAGGGATTCCCACTCGTCGAAATCCAGCGCATGGCCGCGGATATACACCAGGCCGTTGATCGACGACGAACCGCCCAGCACCTTGCCCCGCGGGCAGTGAATGCGCCGGCCGTTGAGGAAAGTCTCCGGCTCGGTCTCGTAGCGCCAGTTGTATTTCTTGGTGTTCATCGGGATCGAGAAGGCACTGGGCATCTGGATCACTACGCTCTTGTCGCTGCCGCCGAATTCCAGGACCAGCACCGAGGTGTCCGGGTCTTCGCTCAGGCGGTTGGCCAACACACAACCTGCCGAGCCTGCGCCAATGATGATGTAGTCGTATTTTTGCGTGCTCATGGTCATCTCCCGACCGTCGATTCAGTGAATACCGGCAGTGGCTGCTGCTTGTGGGTCAGCGTGTCGCCGGTGGTGTATTGCGGGGAGGTTTTTTCGATCTGCTGGATCACCGATTCTTCCCGCTTGAGGTCGATTGAGCGGCTCAGCCAGTAGTAGGCCAGGCCCGACACGATCAGCCCGACCAGCCAGGCGATGTCGATGCTGCCCAGTGCCTTGGCGAGCGGGCCGACATACACCTCACGCTGTTCAACGCCGTCGAAGATGTAGAAGAACGGAATCATCGAGATAAAACCGATGGCATAGGCGGCGATGCCGCGCAGTCCCCAGCTGCCATAGATGTTGCCGTGGGGCATGAAGAAGTGCGGGATGGCGTAGCGGCCCTTGCGCACGAAGAAGTAATCGGTGAGGTTGACCGAGGTCCAGGGCACCAGGAAGTACAGCATCACCACCAGGTAGATCCCCAGCACCGACAGGCCTTTGCCCGAACTCTGGATGCTCAGGGCCACGCCCAGTTGCAGCAGGATCACGAAGCCGATGGCCAGGATGCGTGCCTTGCGGGTGGGTTCGATGTGCTTGATCGAGTCGACGCAGGTCAGCGTAGTCAGCTTGGCGCTGTAGATGTTCATCGCGATCACCGGCAGGAACGCCAGGATGGTGACGACCACCACCGCCGTGCCCATCAGTGGCGACACGGTGTTGCCGACTTGCCCCAGGGCCACCAGCACGTCAGTGGTATGCAGGTGATCGGCCAGCCAGCCACCCACGGAAATCATCCACGCGCCGGACAGCGAAGCCCCGAGGAACACCACGGCGATCAGCTTGCCGCTGGAGGTGTTTTTCGGCAGGTAGCGCGAGTAGTCCGACACATAGGGCGCATAGGCGATGTTGTAGCTGGCGGCCGCCGCAAACTGCGCAATGAAACCGGTCCAGTTGAAGCCCAGCGGCTCCCGGGCCACTTCGCCTTCCGCGAGTGCCGGCAGCACCGCATCCGGCACCCAACCCATCAGCACCGCCATGGTCACCAGGCCATACAGCGGCAACGACAGGAACAGCGCCCATTTGAAGCTGCGGTGCATCCAGTCATGGCCGAGGATTGCCAGCACCGCCGCCGGGATGGTCACCGCCACCGCGATCACCGCCGGGCTGAAACCGAACAGCGTGTGCAACCCCTGCATCATCAACACCAGATTGACGATGTTGAAGCCGGCGAACACGAACAGCGTCGCCAGCAGCACCAGGATTACCCCGCGATAACCGAACTGCGCGCGGGACTGGATCATCTGCGGCAGGCCCAGGTGTGGGCCTTGCGAACCGTGAAACGCCATGAACAGCGTGCCGAACATGATGCCCAGCGTGCCGGCGAGCGTGGTCCAGAGCGCGGTCAGGCCGACGCTCGGGCCGACGAAGCCGATGGTCATGGTGAAGAAAGTGAAGTTGCCGAGGAACCAGAACGGGCCCTGGCTCGACAGTTTGTCGGTGCGCTCGTTCTCGGGGATGAAGTCGATCGAATGGCTTTCGACGACGGGTTTGTCATCGAGGCTGGACACGCTCGGGGCTGACTTGGCGTTAGTGTTCATGATGGTCTCTTATTGTTGGAAGATCATGACGAGATAGGTGTACACCCTTGTAGGAGCTGCCGCAGGCTGCGATCTTTTGATCTTGATCTTCAGCCGTCCGACAGGACAGCAAAGATCAAAAGATCGCAGCCTGCGGCAGCTCCTACAGGGATTGAGTCAGCCTTGACTCAGGGGAGCGTGATCCAGACTGCCTTGGTTTCGAGCAGGTAATCGAGCTGCTCGGCGCCCAGGTCCTTGCCGAACCCGGACTGCTTGTAGCCACCGAACGGCATCGACGGATCGAGGGTGCCGTGGGCGTTGACGTAGACCGAGCCGGCCTTGAGGCGCGGAATCAGGCTGTGCACTTTGCCAAGGTCGTTGGAATACAGTGCGGCAGCCAGGCCGTAAGGCGAGTCGTTGGCCAGGGCCAGGGCCTCTTCTTCATCGTCGAAGGGTGCGGTGACCAGCACCGGCCCGAAGATCTCTTCCTGGACAATGCGCATGTCGTTGCGGCAATGGGCGAAGATGGTCGGCTCGACGAAGAAGCCAGGGCCATCGACCGCTTGTCCGCCGTAGACCAGTTTCGCGCCTTCGGCCTTGCCGGTCTCGATGTACTCGGTCACGCGCTGCTTTTGCAGGGCCGAAACCAGTGGGCCGATGAAGCAGTCCGGGTCCAGGCCCGGGGCCATTTTCAGGGTGCGCGTGTAGGCGATCAGCTCACCCAGGAATTGGTCGTAGACGCTGCTATGAATATAGGCCCGTGTACCGGCGTCGCATACCTGCCCGGAGTTGAAAAACACGCCGTTGGCGACCGCTTGGGCGGCGGCCGGGATGTCGGCGTCGGCGCAGACGATGACCGGTGATTTGCCACCGAGTTCGAGGGTCAGGCGCTTCATGTCATCCAGCGCTGCGCGGCCGACAGTCTGGCCGACCGGGGTCGAACCGGTGAAGGTCAGTTTGTCGATGCCGGGGTGGGTGGCCATGGCCGCACCGACCACACTGCCGCGCCCGGTGACGATGTTGATCACGCCGTCGGGGATGCCCGCTTCCTGCACCAGTTCAGCGAAACGCAGGGCCGACAACGAGGTCAGTTCGGCGGGTTTGACTACCACTGTGCAACCGGTCGCCAGCGCCGCGCCCAGCTTCCAGGCCATGGTCTGCAAGGGGAAGTTCCACGGCACGATGGCACCGACCACGCCGACCGCTTCCTTGCGGGTATAGGCCAGGTAGTTGCCCGGCAGCGAAGGTTCGACGGTGCGGCCGTGCAGCTTGGTGGCCCAGCCGGCGAAGTAACGCAGGGTATCGACAGTGCCCTGGATGTCCACGTCCTTGGCGAAGGCCACGGATTTGCCCATGTCGATGGATTCGATTTCCGCCAGTTCGGCAGCGTTCTGTTCGATCAGGTCGGCCAGGCGCTGCATCATGCGCTCGCGCTCGGCCGGTTTGGCCTGGCGCCAGGCGCCGCCGTCGAACTGCGCGCGGGCGGCTTGCACGGCGCGGTCCAGGTCAGCGGTGGTGCCCATGGGAATGCGGGTGATCAGGCCTTCGGTCGAAGGTTCGATGACATCGGAGGTCTGGCCGTCGCTGGCTTCGACCCAGGCGCCGCCGATGAACATTTTCTGGACCTTGCTGAGGAAGGTCTGGGTGGCTTCGCTGACGCCGAATTTCTGCAGGTAACTCTTGACGATCGTGTCCATTTTTATTCTCTCTGCCCGGCAGTCAGGTCCTGCCGGGGCTCTGGTTTTTGAGCTCTGGTTTCTGAGCTTTGGTCTCGATGATCAGGCTGGAGTGGTTTCGCTCTCGGCGGCTGCACGCACCTTGCCGCGCTCGTGGAAGATGAAACCGATGCTGTTGAGCAGCAGTTGCGCGGCGAGGATCGAAGTCATGCCGGTCGGGTCGTACACCGGCGCCACTTCCACCAGGTCCATGCCGACGATGTTGCCCTTGCTGCGCTTGGCCAGGGCCTGGATGATTTCCAGCACTTCGTAGTAGAGGAAGCCGCCGTGGCTCGGGGTGCCGGTGCCGGGGGCGATGGACGGGTCGAAACCGTCGATGTCGATGGTGATGTAGTAGTTGATGTTCTGCGGGATCAGCGCCAGCACACCCTCGACACCGAGGCGGCGAACGTCACGTACCGAGAGGATTTTCGAGCCGGCTTCATGGGCCGCTTCGTAGTCGTCACGGTTGGACGAGGACACGTTGCGGATGCCCATCTGGGTCATGCCGACGATGTGGTTCATTTCCGAAGCGCGGCGCAGCGGGTTGCCGTGGCCGTAGCGCACACCGTGGCGCTCGTCGACGAAATCCAGGTGCGCATCGAAATGGATGATGTGGATCGGGCCACGGCCTTCGAAGGCCTTGATCACCGGCGCGTGCACCGAGTGATCGCCGCCGAGCACCACCGGCATCACGCCGGCATCGAGGATCTTGCGCACGGCGTATTCGGTGTTCTTGTTGCTGGTGGCCATGTCGGTGTGGACGATGTCGGCATCACCGACGTCGACCATGCGCACATCCGATGCGGTGAGGTACATCACGTCATCTTCGTGATCGTAGGCACCGGCGTGGCCGAAGGAAAACAGCGTCGATGCTTCACGAATCCCGCGGGGTCCGAAGCGTGCGCCGGAGCGCCACTGGGTGCCCATGTCGTTGGGCACGCCGAGCACCGCGACGTCGGCATCCAGCGCGTCCCAATCGGTGCACACCGGGGATTTGCCAAAGGTGCAATGACCTACGAATGGCAGGTTCAGGCGACCGGATTCATAACCGTTGTTCGACATTTCTAGCCTCTCCACTTCTTGTTATCGGCCTGGCGGACTGCAAGGCGACCGCCGTTGGAAAGACTATGGGCGCAGGTTTTCGTGGAAAAAATGCTAAACATCAGATACTCATATCGGCATTCCCGATGCGTCCACAGGCGGAGGTCCAAGATGATCCAGCTGCACGATGTCGACCTGAAGCTGCTCAGGGTGTTTGCCACGATTGTCCGCTGCGGCGGCTTCTCGGCCGCGCAGGCGGCGCTGAATGCCGGGCAGTCGACCATCAGCGAGCAGATGACCCACCTGGAAACCCGCCTGGGGGTCAAACTCTGCCAGCGCGGGCGCAGCGGCTTTCGCCTGACCGAACAGGGCGTGGCGATTCATGAAGCCACCCAGCGCCTGCTGTCGGCGGTGGAAAACTTCTGCATGGACGCCGACGTGCTCAAGCAGCACATCAGCGGCAAGCTCAACCTGGGGATCATCGACACCACGATCACCGACCCCGACTCGCCGATCCCGCGCACCACCCAGCGCTTCGTCTCACGGGGCCATGACGTGCACTTGAACGTGTATGTCGGCACCCCGGCGGAACTCGAAGAGCGGGTACTCGACGGTCGACTCCATCTCGCCATCGGGCACTTCCCGATCCATGTGCCGGGGCTGCTGCAATCGCCGCTGTACCAGGAAGCCCTGGGCTTGTATTGCGGGCGGCGCCACCCGCTGTTTGGCAGCCAGGCTGAAGGTGAGGAACTGCTCGAAGAAGTCGCTGCCGGGCGCATCGTCGTGCGTGGCTACATGCAGCAATACGACCTCGAACACCTGGGCGTGAGCAAGGCGGCCGCCACCGTCGACAACATCGAGGCTTCGGCCATCCTGATCATCTCCGGCGCCTATGTAGGCTTCCTGCCCGAGCACTTCGCCAGCCAGTGGGTCAAGAGCGGCGAGATGCATCAACTGGCAGCCGCGAGCCTGCGCCTGAAGTCACCCTTCGATGTGATCACCCGGCGCGGCACGGCACCGCCGCCGATCCTCCAGGCGTTCCTCGAGGACCTGGCCGCCAGCGCCCGTAAAACCGCCAAGCCGTGACATGCCACTCGCCAAATTGAAATTTTGCCGGGCATACTGATTTTAGTTCGCCAACCTTGCAGGCCCGTCATGCGCATCCACGTCACCTTCATCGACCGCGTCGGCATCACCCAGGAAGTGCTGGCGCTGCTCGGTGGACGCAGTTTCAACCTGGACGCCGTGGAGATGGTCCCGCCGAACGTCTACATCGATGCGCCGACCCTCGGCGCCGAGGTGCTCGAAGAGCTGCGCGAAGCCCTTTTCGATGTGCGCGGCGTGCAGGCCGTGACCATGGTCGACATTCTTCCGGGGCAACGCCGGCGCCTGCAACTGGACGCCTTGCTGGCCGCCAGCTCCGACCCGGTGCTGGCGGTGGATGACCGTGGTCATGTGCTGCTGGCCAACCCGGCGCTGATCGCCCTGTGCGGCCGCGAACCGGCCGGTGAGTCGCTGACCGCCCTGTTCGACGATGCCGATTTGCAGCGCACCCTGATCGCCCATCATTTCCGCCTGCCGATGCACGAGGTCAGTCTCGGTGGCCAGACCTTGCTCCTCGACGCGATGCCGATCACCGACGCCGGCGCCCTGCTCACCCTCTATCAACCCAATCGCATCGGCGAACGCCTGTCGGCGTTGCATCACGACCATGCCGAAGGCTTCGATGCACTGCTCGGCGAATCGCCGCCGATCCGCGCGCTCAAGGCCCGCGCGCAACGGGTCGCAGCATTGGATGCGCCACTGTTGATCCAGGGTGAAACCGGCACCGGCAAGGAGCTGGTGGCCCGTGCCTGCCATGCCATCAGCCCGCGTCACGACGCGCCATTCCTGGCCCTGAACTGCGCGGCACTACCGGAGAGCCTCGCTGAAAGCGAGCTGTTCGGCTACGCCCCCGGCGCCTTCACCGGCGCGCAACGGGGCGGCAAGCTCGGCCTGCTGGAACTGGCGGATCAGGGCACGGTATTCCTCGACGAAGTCGGGGAAATGTCGCCTTACCTGCAAGCCAAGTTGCTGCGCTTTCTCAGCGATGGCTGCTTCCGTCGGGTGGGTGGCGACAAGGAAGTACGGGTCAACGTGCGGGTGCTCAGCGCCACCCACCGCGACCTGGAAAAAATGGTCGCCGAAGGACGTTTCCGCGAGGACCTGTTCTACCGCCTCAACGTGCTCAACCTGCAAGTGCCGCCGCTGCGCGAGCGCGGTCACGACATCCTGCTGATGGCCAATCACTTCATGCAACAGGCCTGCGCGCAGATCCAGCGGCCGGCCTGTCGCCTGGCACCGAGCACCTTCGGCGCCCTGCTCGGCAACCGCTGGCCGGGCAATGTGCGGCAACTGCAAAACGTGATCTTTCGCGCGGCGGCGATTTGCGAAAATCCGCTGGTGGACATCGACGACCTCGACATCGCCCGCACCGCCGTCGAGCGGCAAAACGACGGTGAAGTCGGCAGCCTGGAAGAGGCCGTTGGCGACTTTGAAAAGAACCTGCTGGAACAGCTTTATCGCAGTTATCCGTCCAGTCGATTGCTCGCTGCGCGGTTGCAGACGTCCCATAGCGCCATCGCGATTCGCCTGCGCAAATACGGAATTCCCGCCAAGCCCTGAAGCCGCTGCACGGCTCTCTGTAGGAGCTGCCGAAGGCTGCGATCTTTTGATCTTGATCCGTTCAAGATCGCTGAAAATCAAGATCAAAAGATCGCAGCCTTCGGCAGCTCCTACGGGATGTGCGACGTCCATGTCTGCGAATCGATACAGCGTAGCGAAATCAAGACAACCCTGCCCTGCCAGCAATCACGGTGCTTGCGTCCGAGGCTTTACCTGCCTGTATTGATTTCAGTACAACGTCAGTCACCGCCATTCTTAAAAACATCTTCAAACCATTGATTTAAAACAACTAATAAACCTTGGCACCGCCCTTGCTATCACTCCTGCAACCCCGCTCGTCGCCCCGCCACGAGCCTTAAAACAATAAGGAGTTGATATGAGCCAATTGCGTTTTACCGTCGATCACGAATGGTTGCGCCTTGAGAGCAATGGCCTGGTCACCGTCGGCATCACGGCATTTGCCCAGCAGGCGCTGGGGGATGTGGTGTTCGTTCAGGTGCCTGAATTGGGCGCCTTCGGTGCCGGCGCAGAAGTGTCGGTGCTGGAGTCGGTGAAAGCCGCCAGCAGCATCGGCATGCCGCTGGACGGTGAGGTGGTCGAAGTCAACGACACGCTGGAAAGCACCCCGGAACTGGTCAACGAAGACCCGTTGGGCGAAGGCTGGTTCTTTCGCTTCAAACCGGTCGATGTCGAGGCGTTGAGCGACTTGCTCGATCAAGACGCCTATGCACGCCTGACCGCCGAACACGCCGACGCTTGAAGCCCCCACGAATCCGGAAACAGGACCACACCATGTTCAGCAAACACGACCAGATCAAAGGCTACGACGACGAACTGCTGGCGGCGATGAATGCCGAGGATGCGCGGCAGGAACACCATATCGAACTGATCGCCTCGGAAAACTACACCAGCCAGCGGGTCATGCAGGCCCAGGGCAGCGGCCTGACCAACAAGTACGCCGAAGGGTATCCGGGCAAGCGTTACTACGGTGGCTGTGAGCACGTCGATGTGGTCGAACAACTGGCCATCGATCGCGCCAGACAACTGTTCGGCGCCGACTACGCCAACGTCCAGCCGCACTCCGGCAGCCAGGCCAACGCCGCGGTTTATCTGGCGTTGCTGCAAGCGGGCGACACCGTGCTCGGCATGAGCCTGGCCCACGGCGGCCACCTGACCCACGGCGCCAAGGTGAGCTTTTCCGGCAAGCTGTACAACGCCGTGCAGTACGGCATCGACACTGCCACCGGCCTGATCGATTACGACGAAGTAGAGCGTCTGGCGATCGAGCACCAGCCGAAGATGATCATCGCCGGCTTCTCGGCCTATTCGAAGACCCTGGACTTCCCGCGTTTCCGTCAGATTGCGGACAAGGTCGGCGCCTACTTCTTCGTCGACATGGCCCACGTCGCCGGGCTGGTGGCCACGGGTCTGTACCCGAACCCGCTGCCCTACGCCGACGTGGTCACCACCACCACCCACAAGACCCTGCGCGGCCCCCGTGGCGGTCTGATTCTGGCCAAGGCCAACCCGGAGCTGGAGAAGAAGCTCAATGCCGCCGTGTTCCCCGGTGGCCAGGGTGGCCCGCTGATGCACGTGATCGCCGCCAAGGCCGTGTGCTTCAAGGAAGCGCTGGAGCCCGCATTCAAGACTTATCAGGCGCAGGTGATCCGCAATGCCCAGGCCATGGCACAGGTGTTTATCGAGCGCGGTTATGACGTGGTTTCCGGCGGTACCGACAACCACCTGTTCCTGGTCAGCCTGATCCGCCAGGGCCTGACCGGCAAGGACGCCGACGCCGCCCTCGGGCGTGCCGGCATCACCGTGAACAAGAACGCCGTGCCCAATGATCCGCAATCGCCGTTCGTGACCTCCGGCCTGCGCATCGGTACGCCGGCGATCACCAGCCGTGGCTTCAAGGAAGCGCAAAGTATCGCCCTGGCTGGGTGGATCTGCGACATCCTCGATCACCTCGGCGATGCCGATATCGAAGCCAATGTCGCCCGCCAGGCGGCGGCCCTGTGCGCGGACTTCCCGGTCTACCGCGACTAAGCACACAACACAAAACCCTGTGGGAAAAACCTGTGGGAGCGAGCTTGCTCGCGATGGCGGACTTTTATTCAACATCAATGCTGAATGTAATGGCCTCATCGCGAGCAAGCTCGCTCCCACAGGGTCTCTCACAGGTTCTGTACCCTGTTGCACAAGGAAAACACCATGAACGCCATTGTCGAATCGACTGGCAACCACCCGGCCAAAGTGGAAGTCGGCACCAAACTGCGCGGCGCCGAAAAGGTCGCGCGGATTCCGGTGAAGATCATTCCCACGGATGAATTCCCGCGCAAACCCGACTGGATCCGCGTGCGCATGCCGATCTCTCCCGAGGTCGAGCGGATCAAGCAACTGCTGCGCAAGCACAAGCTGCACAGTGTCTGCGAAGAAGCCTCGTGCCCGAACCTCGGCGAGTGTTTTTCCGGTGGCACCGCGACCTTCATGATCATGGGCGACATCTGCACCCGGCGCTGTCCGTTCTGCGATGTCGGCCATGGCCGGCCCAGGCCGCTGGACGTCAACGAGCCGATGAATCTGGCCGTGGCGATTGCCGAGCTGCGCCTGAAGTACGTGGTGATCACCTCGGTGGATCGCGACGATTTGCGCGACGGCGGCGCCCAACACTTTGTCGATTGCCTGCGCGAGATCCGCAAGCTGTCCCCCGGCGTACAACTGGAGACCCTGGTGCCGGATTATCGCGGACGCATGGACGTGGCCCTGGCGATCACCGCCACTGAGCCGCCGGATGTGTTCAACCACAACCTGGAAACCGTACCGCGCCTGTACAAGGCCGCGCGCCCCGGCTCGGACTTCGAGTGGTCGCTGGACCTGCTGCAGAAGTTCAAGCTCGCCGTGCCCCACGTACCGACCAAATCCGGGCTGATGCTGGGCCTGGGCGAAACCGACGAGGAAGTGATCGAGGTCATGCAGCGCATGCGTGAGCACGACATCGACATGCTGACCCTCGGCCAGTACTTGCAGCCCTCGCGCAGTCACCTGCCGGTGCAGCGCTTCGTGCACCCGGACACCTTTGCCTGGTTCGCCGAGGAAGGCACGCGCATGGGCTTCAAGAACGTCGCGTCCGGTCCGCTGGTGCGTTCGTCCTATCACGCCGATCAACAACTTCATGGAGGTGCCGGCGGTTTCCAGCCATGATGGAGTGACTGGTCATGCATGGAGCCGTTCCCGATGCCGCGTTCACCCTGTCTGTTGTTGCTGTGCCTGAGCCTTGCCACGCCGTGCATGGCCGACGAACCGAAACCCGGGCACATGCTGTATGTGCGCAGCGTCGACCCGGGCATCGTGCAGGACATCCGTTACGCCAGCGCGCACAACTTCACCGGGCACCCGCTCGACGGCTACCAGGCGGCGGAGTGTCTGCTATCGCAGGACGCGGCGAAGGCATTGGCCCGAGTGCAAAGCGCACTGAAAGCCGAAGGCTACGGCTTGAAGGTATTCGACTGCTATCGCCCGACCCGCGCGGTGGCGGACATGGGCCGTTTCGCCAGCGAACCCGGCGACCCGCTCAAGACCGAGTTCTATCCACGGGTCGACAAGCAGGACTTCTGGCGCCTGGGGTATGTGGCCCGGGTGTCCAATCACTCCCGGGGCAACACCGTCGACCTGACGATGACCGGCCCCGACGCCCTGCCCGCCGACACCTGGACGCCTTCGGTGAAACCGGTGGATTGCACCGCCCCTTACGGCGAGCGCTGGCACGACGGCGCGCTCGACATGGGCACCGGTTTCGATTGCTTCGATGAGCGCGCGCACACCGACTCGGCGCTGATCAACGCCACGGCCAGGGCCAATCGCCAGCGACTGACCGATGCCATGGCCAAGGAAGGCTTTGTGGGTTATTCGGCCGAATGGTGGCACTTCACGTACAGCGGCAATCCGCCGAAGCCGGACGTCATGGACTTCCCCATCACGCCGTTGACGCCATGAACCCTCTGCTCAAGGCCCTGTTGATGGCGTTTTTTCCGCTGGCCGCCATGGCCCAGGGACTCGACGGCAGCGACCAGTTGATCGTGGTCACCAGCAAGAACTGGGATGACATTCAAGCCACTGCCCAGCGTTATGAACGGCGTGGCAAGACCTTTGAAAAATTCGAAGCACCCTTTGCGGTGGTGCTCGGCAAGAATGGCATGGGCTGGGGCAAGGGGCTGCTCGACAGCGGGCCACCTGGAGGACCGGTCAAACAGGAAGGCGATGGAAAGGCACCAGCTGGCATGTTCAAGCTGGGCACGGCGTTTGGCTACGCGCCTTCGGCCGATACCCGCCTGCCCTATCTGTCGCTGACACCGAGCATCGAATGCGTGGATGACAGCCAATCGACTCGCTACAACGAACTGGTCGACGGCGCGGTCGTCGAAAAGGACTGGAGCAGCTCCGAACGGATGCGCCGCCCGGATGAGTTGTACCGCCAGGGCATTTTCATCGAGCACAACACCCCGGCCTCTCCCGCTGCCGGCTCGTGCATTTTCTTCCACATCTGGCGCAGCCCCACGGCGCCGACCCGTGGCTGTACGGCCATGGACCCGGCGGATATTGCGCGGCTGTTGGATTGGCTGGACCCTGGCAAATCCCCGGTGCTGGTGCAATTGCCGCAAGCACAGTACGAGCAGTTGCGTGAGCACTGGAAACTTCCGGAACGCTAGTCACCGCCGGCCCCTGTGGCGAGGGAGCTTGCTCCCGCTGGGGCGCGAAGCGGCCCTAAAAGATGGGACTGCTACGCAGTCCAGCGGGAGCAAGCTCCCTCGCCACAAATGCTAGTCTCTCCTGGTCGTGTTAACCCCGCTCAACCACCACGCCACTCATCGAAGGCCTGGCCAGCGCGTAGTAGATCACCCCAGGCACCAACAACCCGACGATCCACGAAATGTCCACGCCGCCCAGTTGCGCAACCATCGGCCCGGAGTAGAAATGGGTGTCGACAAAGGGCAGCTGGATCAACACGCCGATCACATAGACGCTGATCCCCAGCACGTTCCAGCGACCGTAGCGGCCTGTCGGGTCGGACAGCGCCGGGATGTCGTAGCGTTCCTTGTTGATGAAGTAGTAGTCCACGAGGTTGATCGCGCTCCACGGGGTGAAAAACGTCAGCAAGAACAGGATGAAGTACTTGAACGCGTTGAGGAACGAGTACTGCCCCGCCAACGCCAGCGCGGTGGACGCCGCGACGATCAGCAGCACAAACAGCATGCGCTGGCGGGCGCTGATTTCCAGGCGACGGCGAAAGCCACTGATGATGGTGGCGATGCACATGAAGCTGCCGTAGGCGTTGAGGGTGGACACCGTGACCTTGCCGAAGACAATGCTCAGGTACAGCAAGGAGGCGATCACCCCGGTGCTGCCCAGGCCGACAATGGTCGCCACTTCATGCCCACGGAAATTCGCCCCGGCCAGTGCGGCGGCGAACACCCCGAGCACCATCGAAGCCTGGGCCCCCAGCACCGTGCCGAGACCGACAGCGGCGAAGGTTTTCCACGACGACGTCTTGCTCGGCAGGTAGCGCGAGTAGTCCGCCACATAAGGGCCGAAAGCGATCTGCCAGGAGGCCGAGAGCGACACCGCCAGGAGGAACGTGCTCCAGCTGAAATGACGGTTGTCGAGCAGCAGGCCAATGTCGTTGAGGGTCATCAACCGGGTGAACAGATAGGCGAAGGCGATGATGCCCAGCACGCTGGCCACCCGCCCGACCAGGTGAATCACCCGATAGCCGAAGATCGTCAGGAAGGCGATGCACGCCGCGAAAATCAGGATGCCGGCGCTGTCGCTGACGCTGATCAACTGCGCAATCGCCTGCCCCGACAACACCGCGCCGGTGGCACTGAAACCGAGGTACATCAGGCACACCAGGACAATCGGGATCGCCGCGCCATACACCCCGAACTGCACGCGGCTGGAGATCATCTGCGGCAGCCCGAGCTTCGGCCCTTGCGCCGCGTGCAGTGCCACCACGGCGCCGCCGAGCACCTGTCCGATCAGCAAACCGATCAGCGACCAGAACACATCGCCACCCAGTACCACGGCAAGCGCACCGGTGACGATGGCGGTGATTTGCAGGTTGGCGCCAAGCCACAGGGTGAACTGGCTGTAGAGGCTGCCGTGACGCTCGGCCTCGGGGATGAAATCGATCGAGCGGGTCTCGATCAGGGGACTGCGTTGCGCACTCATGACGGTGTTTCCTTTGAGGAACTGTTTTTGTTGTCGGGGGTGAATCAAAAGGTCTTGGTGGCGCTTGCAACGACCGTGGCCGAGCACAGGTCATCATAGCCATACCAACTGCTGCACTCGCTTTTCGACAAGTCCGTGTCGACGTAGCTCAGGCCCCAGGTCACGCCGACGAAGTCGCGTGTCAGCTTGGCCTCCCACTCGTAGTAAGACTCGCGGTTATCGCCACTGGCGGACCAGAACGCGGGGTCTTTCACATCGTTGCGTCCAAAGCGCAGGTCCAGGCCGACTTCAGCCGGCAGATCGATTTTGTAGCCCAGGTAGGTGTAAAGGGTGTCCTGGTCCTCGCCGAAGAAGTTCGGCGTGTCCTTTGAGTAATAGGCACCGAGCTTGACGCCATAGACATCGACAATGGCGTACACCTCACTGAGGTTGAATTCGGAGTTTTTCGGGTAGTCGTACTTGATGTAGCCCAGGTCCAGGCTGATGGCCTCGGTCGCCTGCCAGAAGTAACCCGCGTAGTACTCAAGCTCCTGCCGGGTATCGAAGCCGCCACCGAAATCCACGTTGGAGGTCCAGGCGCCGATGTACAGGCCACTGCTGTGCAGCAGCGTTGCCCCGCCCTGCACGGCCGGATCCCCCAGGGTTTGCGAGATGCCACGGGAACGGTAGTCGCTGACGACGCCCAGGGTCATGTCAAGGCTGAAGTCGTCGTTGAGGGCCAGGGCTTGGCTGCTCAGGGGGGCCAATGCCAGTGTGGCGAGGGTCAATGCTGAAAGTGCGTTCATACAGTTCTCTTGTTGTTATGGCGTACGGGGAATTTCAGGCATGGCGATACCAGGCCCCTCGCGCTGCGAGGGGCTGGCGGTTTTTGCGTGTGTCGGGTGTTCGCAGGTCAGGACGCGGGGGCGTAGACCTGCTTGCCGGCGAAGAAGGTGTTCAGGACTTTGGTTTCGAACAGGTCGTCATCGCTGACCTTGAACACGTCGCGGTCGAGGATGATCAGGTCAGCCTGCTTGCCCGGTGCCAGCGAACCGATCTGCTTGTCCAGGCGCAGGGTTTTCGCCGCGTTGAGGGTGTAGGCATAGAACATGCTCTGGCGGTCGATGCTTTCCTTGGCATTGAGTACGCCCAACGGCCCCTTGCGCGTGCTGGCCTGGGCAATGGCGTTGAACGGATTGGCGCTCGACACCGGCCAGTCGCTGCCACCGGCAATCGTTGCACCGGCGTCATGCAGGGACCGCGCGGGATACTGGTAACCGTAGGCAAAGGCGCTGATGTAGGGCTTGACCAGTTCGACGGTGTAGGACTCGCCGGTGGCCCACAGCAGTTGCATCGAGGCGATCACGCCCAGTTGCTTGAAGCGTGGGAACTCCTTGGGATTGACCAGCTGCAGGTGCGCGATGCTGTGCGGCACCGGGCTCGGGCTGAGCTTGCGCGCATAGGCCACGCCATTGAGCGCTTCACGCACCGCGCGGTCACCGACGGCGTGCATGTGCACGATCCAGCCGCGTTTTTCCGCCGCCACCACCAGTTCACCGAAGTGCGCCGGGTCGGTCAGCAGTTGTCCGTCCTTGTGGCTGTTCTTGTACGGCACGATGACCGCAGCGGTTTGCCCCGGGAACTCGAGGATGCCGTCGACAAAGACCTTGATGCCGGGGAACGTCAGGTTAGGCACGCCCTCGAACTGCTTCATCACCGTGGCGATCACTTCCAGGTCGGCCGGTTTGCTCTTCGGGTTGGTGACCATCAACGCGGCGACGTGGGCGCTGAGTTCGCCGTTCTGCGCCAGCGCCTTGTACAACGGCAGGACGCCGACGCTTTCGGCGGTGGCATGAAAATCGAACAGTGAGTCTTCACTGCCGCCGTTCGCCGCGGCGTCCATCCACGCAGTGATGCCGAACTGGTTGTTGACCCGCACCGCCTCTTTCGCGGCCTTGAGCATGGTCTCCTGGCTGGGCGCGGGAATTGCGCTGCGCACCACGTCCCAGCGTGATTCGGCAAAGTAGCCATTCGGCGTGAAGTCCGCTTCATGGCCGACGTAACCGCGCTCTTTCTCCGGCAGGCTCTTGACCAGTGCCGCGTCGATGTTCAGACGCTTGAGCATCGCGTTGTTGGCCCAACCGGTGTGGCCGTCGATGCCGCTGAAGACGACAGGCTGATCGGCCCAGCGCCCCTGATTGAACACCTTGCCCAGCTCACGGCTTTTTTCCCAATAGGCCGAACTGACCCCGGCAACGCTGATCACATCGCCAGCCCGGGCCCGCCCGGCCTTGTCCTCTTCAATCAACCACTGCTCAAGTTCCGGCAGCGGTTTGACTTCGTCCAGCAGGTTGGCCTTCATGCTGTCGAACGCCCCCACCACCGGGTGGCTGTGGGTGTCGATCATGCCTGGCATCAACACCTTGCCCGCCAGGTCGATGCGCTGGGTCCCGGCATCGGCCAGGGCGTTGATTTCGGCATCGCTGCCGACTTTCAGAATCTTGCCGTCTTGCACCGCAACGGCCTGTACCAGCGCCTGGCCGGGTTCGGCGGTAAAGACCTTGCCGTTGAACAACACCAGGTCAGCGGCGGCCATGGCCTGCACCGACGACAAGGCCAGTGCGGCGGCCAACAGGTTTGGAATCAATCGCATCGGAACGCTCTCTAGTTTTTATTGGGCGGATCGGGAAGTAACAGCCTGGGAAACCACGTGCGGCGCAAGCCCCAGGAACGGCGCCTTGGCCCACACGACCTTGCCGCCGACCAGCGTCAGCAGCACGTCATTGCGACCCAGTTCCTCCTCGGGCACCTGCATGAAGTTCTTGTCGAGCACGATCAGGTCAGCGAACTTGCCGACTTCGACCGAGCCCAGCACCGCCTCCAGCTTCAGCTGTTGCGCGGCATTGAGGGTGATGCTGCGCAGCACTTCGGCTCGCGACATGGCCGGATCGCTGTTGAGCCGCCCGGCATATTTGGGTCCATAGCTGTGCGGATTGGTGGGGTCACCGGAGCGGGTGACACCGACTTTCAGCGCCAGGAACTCATCGAGGGGATCGACCGGCCAGTCGCTGCCAAACGCCACACGGCCGCCGGCACGGGCGATGCTGCCCGAGGGCTCCATGCGCTCGAAACGCTCGGCGCCGAGGTGATCGCTGGTGCCGTCGACCGTGGACGGTGCCTGCTGTGCCCACTGGAACGACATGGTCGCGGTGACATCCAGCGCCTTGAAGCGTGAATAGTCGGCAGGATCGACCGACTCGGCGTGCGCGATGGCCGGGCGGAAATCCGCACCGGGCAGTTCTTTGCGCACATAGGCGACGCTGTCCAGTGCATCGCGCACCGCGCGCTCGCCGGTGGCGTGCAGGTGCGGATCGAGACCGGCCTTGACCGCTTGCAACACCAGCGGATTGAGCACCTGCGGCGGGAAGTACAGCTCGCCCAGGTTCTTGCCCGGCGTCCACTTCGGCGCCTTGTCGGTGCCGCTGTTGTGCAGGTACGGGGTCAACATGGCGCCGGTATCCGCCGGGGCATTGATGATGCCGTCCATGAACAGTTTGACGTGGCGCATGCTCACGCCCGGCGCGACACGCACTTCGCCCTGGTCGTAGGTGTTGGCCAGGGCCTTGGCCTCGGCGATGGTTTTCACCGGGTCGGCGGCCGCGGCGGCCGGGTCCAGCTTGATCGCCAGCAAGGCCCTGGCGGTCAGTTCGCCGGACTTTTGCAGAGTGGTGAAGGCCTTGCCGCTTTCCGGCCCCGACAGGGCATCGAAGAAGCTGGTGATGCCCTGCTGGCGCATGGCGTCGAGGGCCGCACGGGTCTGGTTGAGTTTTTCCGCGTCGGTGGCGGGCGGCACCACGGCGGCCAGAGACTCGGCGGCGCCGTCCTCGCAGATGCCGTTCGGGTTGCCGGCGCTGTCACGTCGGTACTTGCCGTCTTCGGGGTCGGCGGTGCTCTTGTTGATCCCGGCCAGTTCCAGGCCGCGAGAGTTGGTCAGCACGGTGTGAAAATCGGTGGAGCGCACCTGGATCGGACGCTGGGTCTTGAGCGCATCCAGGGTCGATTTGTCGGCGTCGCCGTCAAGCCCGGTCATGCCCATGCGATCCCAACTGCCGACTTCCAGCCAGACATCCGGGCCCTTGTCCTTCTCGGCATCGAGGCAGGCCTGGATGCTCGCCTGAAACTGCGCGCGGGTCATGGTCTGGTATTTCAGGTCGCACAGCGTCATGGCGCGACCGCCATCCCCCGGGTGCATGTGCGCATCGACGAAGCCCGGCATCAGCATGCGCCCGGCCAGGTCGATCAGTTGTGTCTGCTTGCCGATGTAGCCGTCGACCCCGGCATCGCTGCCGACGTAGACGATCTTGCCGCCCGAAATGGCGATGGCCTGCTGCACGGAATTCTGGCCATCGACCGTGTAGACGTAACCATTGCGCATGACCGTGTCGGCGGGTGTCGCCGCCAACGCCATGCCGGAAAATGTCGTGGTCGCCGCAATGGCGACAAAAAGCCTGGAAAGTCTCAAATGCCTCACCCCTGTTCTTATTGTTTTGAAGCGGCCCGAACGGCTGCACAAGCCCTTGTATAGACAGGGCCTACCCTATAGGGCGCAGCGTTCGAATGGACCTCTGCAAATGAGGAGGGGTCAGGCAAATAATTGAAACGGCAGGGATTAATCCCGGCGTACGGACTCCGTCAGCGCACCCGGCGAACGCAGGACAGAGCCCAGCTCCACCTTGCTTTTCACACCGAGCTGCAAGTAGCAATTGCGCAGGTAGGTCCGCACGGTAGACGGGCTCAAGGCGAGCATTCTGGCGATTTCCTTGTAGGAGTGGCCAGCGGCGAACAGCATCGCCGCCGTGCGCTCCCGAGGTGCCAGGCCGTCCCCGCCCGAGGGGGCTTCGAGGGACAGGATGACATGTTCGGCGTTGGGGCTCAGGGTCAGGGCGCAGCGGCCCAGACGGATCACGCAGGGGGCTCTGGACAGTTGCGCGATCACCTCGGGTGGCAGCGTGGAACCGCTCCAGCCGGGCAGTTCGCGCTGGATGGCAACGCACAACCTGGCCCCCACATAGAGCAGACTGCCGTCCATGCGCGCGATGCCAAAATCACTCGCGCCGTTTTCGCTGTCGAAGCGAATCATGTCCTGCACTTGAAACCGCCACAGCTGGAACAGGTGATCGCAAAACGCCAAAAACAGCTCGGCTTCGTTCTCCTCGAACGCCTGTTCATCCTCACCCCGGTAGAGGCAGACGAAAAACATCAGGCCGCTTTCGGGCAATTCGTAGGTGATGCTCATCAAGTGATAGAGATCGAAGCGTCGGGCGAAATCATTGACTGCCTCGCAAGGGTCGGTGAAACCCTTGTCGCGCACCACTTCACCGGGACGATTGAGCGTGGCGTAGGAGAACTGATCGTTGGCCGCCACCGGATGCCATTCGGCAGCAAAGGACTCAGGAAGATTGATGCTGCCATGCATCCAGCTTTGCATGGGCACATCATGACCTGGCGCAGACATTTCGCCCCACCAGGCAGAGGCGAAGGGCACCAGTTGACCGAATGCCTGCAGCCCATCGGCGATGAATCGCGACGCCCCGCTCTCCCGCGCCAGCCGGCCAAGGTGCAGTACGCAATGATTGAACGCCTTGAGCGTGACCATCGTTGCGTCACCGTCGACTTTATTTCCCGCCCCCATCATTGCGATCCCGTTCACTGCATGGCCTTTCGTTTCGACGATGCCATAGGCCCCTGACGGGCGTCCAGCACGCAATGACATCATCGGTTACAAAGTGCTGTGCAACCCGTACAGCTGTGGCCGGCGGTCCTGATGCAGGTCGTTGCGGGCGCTGATGCGCTTGTTGCGCGCTTCGGCGAGGTTCAGCGTCGCCAGCAGGATCTGCTCGCCGCCCTGCTCCGCCGGACCGGCCAAGGGGTAACCGTCGGCATCGACGATGACCGACCCTTGCACCCAGCCGACCCCGCGCTCATGGCCATAGCGATCGCACGCGGCAATGAACAGGCGGTTCACCGAGGCATTGGCCTGCACCCGCAGGACTTCCGCCGGGCGCTCGGTTTGCGGCCGCGGACCGTCGGGCCAGTTGACCGGCGCGCACAACAGATCGGCGCCGGCCAGCGCCGGCAGGCGCACCCACTCGGGGAATTCCAGGTCGTAGCAGATCAGCATGCCGAGCCGTCCATGCAGCGTTTCGACCACCGGCGGCGGTGCATCGCCGGCGGTGAAGATGTCCTTTTCGGCATCCCACAAATGCGCCTTGCGGTACACCGCGCGCAGGCCATTGGCGTCGATCATCGCCGCGCTGTTGGCCAGCTCATCTCCGGGCAGGCGTTCGCAGAAGCCGCCGACGATCACCAGGTTCAGCTCACGGGCCAGGGCCTGCCACAACTGCAAGGTCGGACCGTCAACGGTTTCCGCCAGGCTCAGCGCTTCATCGCGGTCGGCAAACACATAGCCGCTCTGCACCAGTTCGGGCAACACCACGACCTGCGCCCCCTGAAAGGCCGCTTGGCGAATCGCGCGCTCGGTGAGTGTGCGGTTATAGGTCAGGTCACCTATTTTCGGTGCCAGTTGGCAGCAGGCGACCACGGTATTTTTTGCGTTGTTCAACGCCCTGCCTCCGCAGATGAATGGGTCATGGCGACGATGTCGCTCTCGCTCAGGGCGTCGATCACCCGGCGTTCGGCGGCCAGGTCAATCGAGCGGCTGAGCAGGTAATAGGTCAGCCCCGACACCACCAGGCCCACCAGCCAGGCGATGTCCACGCCTTCCAGTACCCGCGCCAGCGGGCCGACAAACACCTCTTTGCCGGCGGCGGCATCGAAGATGTAGAAGAACGGCACCATCGCGGCGAAGCCGATCAGGTACGAAACGATGCCGCGAAATTGCCAGGCGCCGTAGATGCCCTTCGGTGTGAAGAAATGCGGGATCGCATAGCGGCCCTTGCGCACGAAGAAGTAGTCCACCAGGTTGACGGCGGTCCACGGCACGAGGAAGTACAGCAACAGCACCAGGAAGGTGTTCAGCAGCGCGATGCCGTCCCCTTTGATCGACAGCACGCAGGTCAACAGAATCACGCTGATCACACTGATCGACAGCACGCGGGCGCGGGGTGTCGGGGTGATTTTCCTGATCGAGTCGACACCGGTCAGCAGCGTCAGCATGGCGCTGTAGGTGTTGAGCGCGATGATCGGCAGGAAGCCCGCCACCGAGACGATCACCAGCAGATTGCCCAACCCCGGCACCATGGATGAACCGACCTGGTTCAACGCCACCAGTGCATCCGCTGCTTTCAACTGCTGCGCCAGCCAGGCGCCGAGGCCGATCATCCAGCTGCCGGACAACGAGGCACCGATGAACACCGCCGCGATCAATTTCACCCGGCTGGTGTTTTTCGGCAGGTAACGGGAATAGTCGGACACGTAGGGCGCATAGGAAATGTTGTAGCTGGCACCGATGGCGAACAGCGTGGCGAAAGCCACCCAGTTGAAGCCCAGATCGGTCGCCGGCGTGACACCTTCCTGACCCGCACCGAACATCAGGGCGATGGTCACCAGGGCGTACAGCGGCAAGGTCGCCAGCAAGGCCCACTTGAACGCCTTGTGCATCAGGTCGTGGCCGTAGATCGACAACAGCGCACCGATCAGCACCACGGTGACGGCGACGATGGTCGGGTCGATGCCGAACACATGTTCAAGGCCGTTCATGATCAGCGAGATGTTCACCACGTTGAATCCGACGAACACGAACATGGTCGCCATCAACGCCAGGATCACCCCGCGATAGCCGAACTGGGCGCGGGACTGGATCATCTGCGGCAGGCCCATTTCCGGGCCCTGGGAGCCGTGGAACGCCATGAAAATGGTGCCGAACATGATGCCCAGGGCACCGGCGAGCATGGTCCACAGTGCGGACAAGCCGAGGCTCGGGCCGACAAAGCCGATGGAGATGGTGAAGAAGTGGAAGTTGCCGAGGAACCAGAAAGGCCCCTGGCTGCTGAGTTTGGCGTGACGTTCGTTTTCCGGAATGTAATCGATGGAGTGGCCTTCGATGGCCAATCCGCCACTCGCCTCGGTGGCGCGCGCAGACACTGGGGAACCTGACATACGATTGTTCCTATGCTGGTGTTTGTTGTTTTTGTGGTTACAGCGCTCGCTACGACGTCCAGATCGGGTGAAACTCCAGAAAAAGCTGACGATGACGCTGGTTTCACGGCAATGTAGGGTGTGAGTCCGGGCAGTAAAATATCGCAGGCACACTGTTCACATAGATCAGCACCTATGTAATCGAGAATCGGGAGCCCCCATGCTGGGAACTGTAACGGAGCTGGATCTGCGTCTGATCCGGGTATTTCTGACCGTCGTCGAGGCCGGTGGCATCTCGGCGGCGCAAACCGCCCTCAACACCACGCAACCGACGATCAGCGCGCAATTGGCGACGCTGGAAGCGCGGGTCGGTTTCCGTCTGTGCGAACGCGGGCGTGGCGGGTTTTCCGTCACGCCCAAAGGCACGCAGTTCATCGAGGCGGCCCGACGCTTGCTGGCGGCGGCCGAAGGATTCCGGGTCGAGGTGCAGCACATCAACCGCAAAGTCTCGGGCAGCATCAACATCGGCCTGCTGGGGCAGATCGATCCGGTGGCGAACAAGAAAATCGGCCTGGCCATTGCCCGTTTGCGGGCTCGGCACGAAGGGCTGTACTTCCATTTCACCGAGCTGTCGTCGTCCCTGCTGGAAGAGAAAATCATCAACGGCCATATCGACCTGGCCATTGGTTACTTCTGGCACCGCTTGCCCAGCATCGATTATTTCCCGCTGTTCCCGGAAACCCAGATTGCCTACTGCGCGCCCTCGCATCCGTTGTTCGGCCAGGTCGGCGCACTGACCCGCGAAGATGTCAGCGGTTTTGACTGGGTCTGGCCGAGCCATCCGCTGCCGGAGATGCCGGCCCCCACCTCCATCGAACGCCTGACCGTGCTCACCGACAGCATGGACGGCGCCGCCCTGTTGATCCTGTCCGGCCAGCACCTGGGGTTTCTGCCGCAGCACTACGCGACCCGGCATGAACAGCTGGGGCAATTGCACCCGCTGAACCCGGAGCTGCTGCGCTATGAGGTGAGCTTTCATGCGGCGGTGCGGCACTCATCTCGTCAGAAGGACCTGGTGAGTGCGTTCCTCAACGAACTGATCGAGATTTTCGGTGCGGTGTAGGGCCCTGTGGGAACGGGCTTGCTCGCGATAGCGGTGGGTCAGCCAACACCGATGCTGGCTGTAATGACGCCATCGCGAGCAAGCTCGCTCCCACAGGGGTTGGCGGGTGTACGCAACATCTGCCAGCAACCGGGATTACTGTGGGAGCAGCTTGCTCGCGATAGCGGTGGGTCAGCCAACACCGATGCTGGCTGTAATGACGCCGTCGCGAGCAAGCTCGCTCCCACAGGGGTTGGTGGGTGTACGCAACATCTGCCAGCAACCGAAATCACTGTGGGAGCTTGCTCGCGATAGCGGTGGGTCAGCCAACACCGATGCTGGCTGTAATGACGCCATCGCGAGCAAGCTCGCTCCCACAGGGGAAATGTGGTGGATTAGAGTTGAATATCTTTGGCCGGTATCACATCGATCCGCGCCACGGAACCGGTCAGGCGCTTCAGGTCCTTGTTGTGTTCGGCGATGATGTCTTCGGCGGTCTGGTTGCCGTTGTCGACGGTGGAATGTGCGTCGCTCGCCAGCACCACGTCGTAGCCCAGTGTCAGGGCCTGGCGCACGGTGGTATTGATGCAGTAATCGGTTTGCAAACCACAGATGACCAGGTGATCGAATTCTTGCACCGGCAACAGTTTTTGCAGGTTGGTCTTGTAGAACGAATCCGGGGTGGTCTTGCGCACGCGATGATCTGTGGGCAAGGTTTGCAGCCCTTCGGCCAGTTGCCAGCCGGCAGTCTCATGCGCCAGCGGGCTGCCCGCTTCTTCGTGCTGGATCAGCACCACGGGCACGGCGGCCTTGCGCGCCCGCGCAGACAAGTCATTGATGTTGTCGATGACCCGGCCGATCTCGAAGCACTCGTACTCACCGGAACACAAAGCCTGCTGGACGTCGATGATTAACAACGCAGTGGTCATGATTTCCTTCCTTGAACGGTCGATGGTTCAGGGGACGAACATAAGCCCGTCCCCCTCCGGACACAACCCTCAGTAACCCAGCGACAACCCGGTGTTACGCCGTGGGTCGTTCGCCCCGTAGAAACGGTTCTTGCCCACCGGCTTGCCACCCAGGGACGGCGCACCGACCAGGATCGCCGCCAGGTGGTTGGCGTCCTGTGGACCGGCAAACTTGTGCCCCCAGCTTTCGAGGATCTTCACCGTGTCCGGGCTGGTGGTGAAGGCTTCCAGGTTGGTCTCCTCCGGCAGCCACTGCTGGTGGAAACGCGGTGCATCCACCGCTTCCTGGATGTTCATGCCGTAGTCGATCACGTTGAGCATGGTCAGCAAGGTTGCGGTGATGATGCGGCTGCCACCCGGAGTGCCGACCACCATCACCACTTTGCCGTCCTTGGTGACGATGGTCGGGCTCATGGACGACAGCGGCGCCTTGCCGGGTGCGATGGCGTTGGCCTCGCCCTGCACCAGGCCGTACATGTTCGGCACGCCGATTTTCGAGGTGAAGTCGTCCATTTCATCGTTGAGGATGACCCCGGTCTTGCTCGCCATCACGCCCGCGCCGAACCAGTCGTTGAGGGTGTAGGTCACCGACACCGCGTTGCCCCACTTGTCGACGATGGAGTAATGCGTGGTGTTGTTGCCTTCATGGGGCGCTACGCCGGGCTTGAGCTCACTCGATACCGCGGCTTTTTGTGGCTTGATCGCTTCGCGCAGCTTGGTCGCGTAGTTTTTATCCAGCAAATGGGCAATCGGGTTCTTCACGAAATCCGGATCGCCCAGGTAGCTGTTACGGTCCACATAGGCGTGGCGCATCGCTTCGATCTGATAGTGCATGCCCTGGGCCGAGTGATCGCCCAGTTCCTTCATCGGATAGCCTTCGAGGATGTTCATGATCTCGCAGATCACCACGCCGCCGGAGCTCGGTGGCGGTGCCGAGACCACGTGGTAGCCACGGTAGTCGCACTCGATGGGCGCCAGTTCGCGGGTCTTGTATTTGTCGAGATCGGCCTGGGTGATGATGCCCTTGTTGGCCTGGCTGGAGGTGACGATGGCGTCGGCCACCCAGCCCTTATAGAAACCGTCGGCGCCTTTCTCGGAGATTTCCCGCAGGGTCTTGCTCAGGTCCTTTTGCACCAGCTTCTGGCCGACCTGCATCGGCTCGCCGTTGCTGAGGAAGATCGAGCCGGAATCCTTCATGTCCTTCTTGAACATGTCGGTGGCGTAGTCCAGCAGATCGACGTCGCCCTGCTCCAGCACGAAACCGTCTTCGGCCAACTTGATGGCCGGGGCGATGATTTCCTTGCGCGGTTTGGTGCCGTACTTGGACAGCGCCAGTTCCATGCCGGAAACGGTGCCCGGCACACCCACGGCCAGGTGGCCACGGGTACTCAGATCGGGAACGACGTTGCCGTCCTTGTCCAGGTACATGTTGGCTGTGGCGGCCAGCGGCGCTTTTTCACGGAAGTCGAGGAAGGTCTTGCGCCCGTCCGCCAACTGGATGGTCATGAAACCACCGCCACCGAGGTTGCCTGCCGCGGGGTACACCACCGCCAGCGCATAGCCGACCGCGACCGCTGCGTCGACGGCGTTGCCGCCGCTCTTGAGCACATCCACGCCCACATGGCTGGCCAGATGCTGGGCGGTGACCACCATGCCGTTTTCCCCCGTCGCCGGGGCCACGGAGGCAGCGTGAGCAGTCAGGCAGCTTAGAGCCAATGAGGTCGCAATCAGCGATTTGGCAAAAGGTTCGTACTTCATGAGTCGGTCTCTTCTTGTCATTAACCAGGGGAACGCTTCAAAAGCCGTGAGCAAGTATGGTCGGGATTACGTATTGCGCCTCCTCGTCGAGGCAGTATCCTTAACGCTTGTTCAGCAATTTTCCGCGAGCCCTGGCATGACCTATACCTGCATCACCGTGGCTTCCCCGGTCGGCCAGTTGAAGCTGGTGGCGAACGGTTCGCGACTGGCAGCCATCCTCTGGGAAAACGACAAACCCGGACGGGTGCGCCTCGGCCCGATGAGCGAGGCGCCGGACAACCCGATCCTGGTGCGCACCGCCGCGCAGCTGCGCGAATATTTTTCCGGCACCCGCGATCGCTTCGAACTGGAACTGGACTTTGCCGGCACGGAATTTCAGAAAAAGGTCTGGGCGGCGCTGCTGACTATCCCGTTTGGCGAGACCCGCAGCTACAGCCAGATCGCCGAACAGATCGGCAACCCGGCGGCGGTCAGGGCGGTGGGTGCGGCGAATGGCAAGAACCCGATTTCGATCGTGGCGCCGTGTCACCGGGTGATTGGCGCGTCGGGCAAGCTCACCGGGTTTGCCGGTGGGCTGGAGGCGAAGGCGTTGTTGCTCACCCTTGAAGGCGGGCAAACGCCCAGTACCGCGCGCCTGCCCGGCTTTTGACCTTGTAGGAGCTGCCGCAGGCTGCGATCTTTTGATCTTGCATTGAAAAGATCAAAAGATCGCAGCCTGCGGCAGCTCCTACGGGGAGATCAGGGTTGATTGAAGAGGTTTTTCATCGCCGCATACTGCAACAGCATGATGGTCTTGGCGTCGCAGATCTCGCCACGGTAGAACGCTTCGAGGGCGTCGTCGAACGCCCACTCCAGTACTTCCAGCTCTTCGGTTTCTGCCTCCAGCCCGCCACCGTCGCTGACTTTCGACCTGGCGTCGTACTCGGCAATGAAGAAGTGCAGTTTTTCCGTCACCGAACCGGGGCTCATGTACGCCTCGAACACCTTCTGCACATGGTGCACGCGGTAACCCGTTTCCTCCTCCGCTTCATCACGGATGCGGTCTTCAGGCGCCGCGCCTTCCAGCAACCCCGCCGCCACTTCGATCAACAGCCCGTCGTGACCGTTGACGAACACCGGCAGGCGAAACTGTCGGGTCAGTACCACGGTTTTCCTTTCGCGGTTGTACAGGAGAATCGCCGCGCCGTTGCCACGGTCGTAGACCTCTCGCACCTGGCGTTGCCACTCGCCGTTGTTGCGTTGGTAATCGAAGGTGATTTTCTTCAGCAGGTACCAGTCGTGGGACAACACCTGGGACTCGAGGATGTTGACCCGCTCGGCTGTGTTCGACATGACAACGCGTCCTGTTATTTCTCAGAGAGTGCACATGTTAGGTGAAAACCTGCCTCCTCAAGCAAGCTGCGCCTGGTACTCCTTCTCGTATTGCCCGGCCAACGACTCTTTCTGTTTGTCGTCGAGCAGCTTGCCGGCCATCTGGAAGAACTTCTGCTCTTCTTCCTCGAGGTGGTGATGCACCTTCTCCGAGAGCTTCTTCGCGGTCACCAGCCAGGCCGGGCTGGACATTTCGGTGTCATCGAGCGCCTCCATCATTTCGTCCATTTCGTGATGTTCGGCGATGCCATGACGACTGAGGTCGACCCCGTTGTCGAACTTCATCAGCGGAATGTAGAAATGCCGCTCTTCGGCCGTGGCGTGAGCCTGCAATTCTGACTTGAGTTGCTTGTACGCCTCGACCCGCTCAGGCGTATCGCCGCTGGTATGGATCAGCGCCTTGGCATAGGTCCGTTGGCGTTCGTGGCTTTCGCGCAAGGCTTCAAAAATGTTCACGGGGCGTTGTCCTCATCGGCGGCGTCTGGAGTGACGCGTCTTAAGGAATGACAGCTGTGCGTTGGCGACGGTTCAACTTTCCCGGGGATGGAACAATCACAGCAACCGGGATAGGCTGCGGCTTCACTGCCATAAGGATATAGCCATGAACCTGCGTATCGAACGCAAGCACAACCCCAGCACCGAAGAGCGCGAGGCAATCCTCGTGCCGTTGCGCGCCTACAACGCCTCGAAGTCTGCAAGCCCGCCACCGGAACATATCGCATTGCTGATACGCGACGACAACGACGATATCGTCGGCGGCGTTTACGCCCGGTTGTTTTATCAGTGGTTGTTCATAGACTTGCTGGCGGTGCCGGAACAGGCCCGGGGACAAGGCATGGGCACCAGGTTGATGCAGATGGCCGAAGACCTTGCGCGCGAAAAGGAATGCGTCGGTCTGTGGCTGGAAACCTTCGAATTCCAGGCGCCGGAGTTCTACAAGAAATGCGGCTACAGCGAGATCGGGCACATTGCCGATTACCCGCCGGGGCACAAGCACTTCTTCTTCCAGAAGCGCCTGAGCTATTGATTCATACCGCCCCCCTGTAGGAGCGAGCTTGCTCGCGAAAAAAACCGGAACGCCGCGGGGTGTCAGGCACCCAGCGTTTTCGTTGACGACCATCGCGAGCAAGCTCGCTCCTACAGGGGGGGTACTCAGATCACAGGCAAGTCGCCAACGCCGCCAACCGGCGCTTGGCCACGAAATCATCCTTCTGTGCGTAGTAGCTCAACACCGTGCCCGAGGCATCGGTGGTCACGTCGACGAAGGACTCCGCCGAACGGGTATAAACGGTCGTGACACCCTTCTCGCCAGGCTCCAGATAGCCGGCGGCATCCACGCCGAACACAGCCTCGTCCTGCCAGGAAAACTGCACGCACTGGGCGACGTCCTTTCCCGGTTTATCCGAGTTCAGGGTCTTGTACGGGGCCTTGGTGCGGGCGTCGTTCATCGCCGAGCTGGCGCATCCGGCCAGCAACGTCACGGCCAGCGCCACCATCAGAATTCGCATTGCATTCACTCGTCGGGAAAAAGCGGACTTTATCACCCCGGCAGCCCGTATCGTTCTGCTTTACTGCATTTATACCGCGACAGCGCACAACGATTCGCGCACCCTGTCGCGCCAATAACGCCCCATCGCACCCCTGACTGGAAATCTGATGACACCTAATGCCGAGTTCTACAAACCGAGCACTGAATATGCCGACAAGCTGATCAGCCAGATCGGGCAGACGCCGTCCTGGATCGCCAAGCGAATCGGCGTCACCGACAAGCGGATTCGCTACATCCTCGACGGCGAAAGAACCGTCAAAGGCGAAACCACGCCGATCCAGATGACCTACACCGAGCAGTTTGCCCTCGAATGCCTGGCGGCAGCGGCCAAGGCCAGCAAGCAGCAATCCTCGTAATCCGTTCTCAAGGAGCGACCATGGCGGCAACCGAGCAGCAACATGAACAGGCACTGAAGCGGTTTCTCGACGAACGCCCCGAGTTGCGCCACGACCTCGACAACCTCAACCCGTTGCAGGCCCAGGCCAAGGGTGAAACCCCGGCGCAGTACCGCGACGAACGCCTGCACGAAGCCTTCGAAGCCGAGGCGGAACGGCAAGGATTGTTCGCCTGGGAGCTGACGCTGCAACTGACGGCGGCTACGGCCGAAGACTACGAAGCGCAGCGCCTGGAAGTGCACCGGGAAGTCGCGGAAATGGCCGGTATGGACTGGCTGGAGTATTGCGAGTTGAATGGGATAAAACCTTAAGCCTGTTCAAGGATGCCGTCGCCAATGCTGCCCAACACCGCCAGGACCCACGCCAGCCCCGGTCACTTGCACACGCAGAAATGGCGCGGGCGCATAGGCCTGAGCCTGGTGGCCATGCTCTCGGTACTCGCCGGCATGACCGACGCCATCGGCTTCATGGCCAGCGGCGACTTCGTCTCGTTCATGAGCGGCAACACCACCCGGATGGCGGTCGCCATCAGTACTGGCGACCTTGGCTTGACCCTGCGCCTGGTGATCCTCGTCGCGACCTTCATCGTCGGCAACGCGCTGGGCATTATCGTCAGCCGCCTGGGTCGCCGTCGGGCCCTGCCGCTGCTGTTGTGCATCGCCACCCTGCTGTGCGCCGCCGCAGCCTGGCCTTATGACGCGCAACTGCCGGCCCTGCTGGCGGCAATCATTGCAATGGGCATGCTCAACGCCGCGGTGGAAGAAGTGAACGGCCTGCCGGTGGGCCTGACTTACGTCACAGGTGCCCTGTCGCGTTTCGGCCGCGGACTGGGCCGCTGGATGCTCGGCGAGCGCCGCAACGGCTGGCGCGTGCAGCTGATTCCCTGGACCGGCATGTTCGCCGGCGCGGTACTCGGTGCCGTGCTGGAGCATCACCTGGGACTCAAGGCGTTGTTTGCCAGTGGCCTGCTGGCTGCCGCGCTCGGGGTATTGTCGTTGAAGATCCCGCGACGCTGGCAGTTGGGGTATATGCCGCGCTGAGTTTTGCATCGCCTGTTCGGCCGCCTTCGCGGGCAAGCCCGCTCCCACAGTGATCTGTGCAATGCCAGAGATTACGGCATGACCACAAAACCTGTGGGAGCGGGCTTGCCCGCGAAGAGGCCCGCCCGGACAACATCACTTTGGCCGCCCCGCCGATAAAGCATTATCATGGCCGCAGTTTCGCTGATCGAGTCTGTCATGAAGTTCGCCATCGCCGTGTTTTCCGCCGCCCACGCGCCCTCCTCGCGCCGCGCCCTGCTGTTCGCCCAAGCGGCGCTGGCCGGCGGGCATGAGATCGTCCGGCTGTTTTTCTATCAGGACGGTGTCTACAACGCGTCCTCCAGCGTGGTCACGCCCCAGGATGAAGCGGACTTGCCCAAGCAATGGCGCGCCTTTGTCAGCGACCACCAACTCGATGGCGTGGTGTGCATCGCCGCCGCCCTGCGTCGTGGTGTCTTGAATGAAGAAGAAGCCCGGCGCTATCAGCGCGAGGCCGTTGCCGTCGGTGCGCCGTGGGAATTGTCCGGCCTCGGCCAATTGCATGACGCGGCGCAGGATGCCGACCGCCTGATCTGTTTCGGAGGCGCATGACATGGCCAAATCCATATTGATCATCAGCCGCCAGTCGCCATGGTCCGGCCCGGGCGCGCGGGAAGCGCTGGATATCGTGCTGGCCGGCGGCGCCTTCGATCTGCCGATTGGCCTGTTGTTTCTCGATGACGGCGTGTTCCAGCTCGCCGCCGGCCAGAACGCCAGGACCTTGCAACAGAAAGACCTGAGTGCCAACCTGCAAGCCCTGCCGCTGTTCGGTGTCGAGGAACTGTTCGCCTGCGGCGACAGCATCACCCGGCGCGGCCTCGACCCGAGCGGCCTGGCGCTGGAAGAAGCCCGGGTGTTGGCCGCCGACGAAATCACCGCCCTCATTGACCGTTACGACCAGGTGATCACCCTCTGATGTCGACTTTGCATGTGTTGTCTCACTCCCCGTTCGGTGACGAACGCCTGACCAGCTGCCTGCGCGTGATCGGTACCAACGACGGGTTGCTGCTGTCCGGCGATGCCGCCTATGCGTTGCAGCCAGGCACCGCGCCGTTCACGACGCTCAGTGCCCGTGGCCTGAAGCTGTTCGTCCTGGCCGAAGATGCCCAGGCCCGTGCGCTGGTGGTTCCGGACTGGGCCCGGGCGATCGATTACCCGGCCTTCGTCGAACTGTCGATTCACTATGACAAGGTCAACAGTTGGCTATGAATGCACTGACGGTCGGCGCTCGCGCCATCGAGCTGGACAAGGACGGTTTCCTGGTCGAACTGAATGACTGGTCTGCCGATGTGGCCAGTGCCCTGGCGGCGGCCGAAGACATCGAGCTGACGCCCGAACACTGGGAAGTCCTCGAACTGCTGCGCAGTTTCTACGCCGAGTTCCAGCTGTCACCGGCCACCCGCCCGTTGATCAAGTACACCGCATTGAAACTCGGCCCGGAAAAAGGCAACAGCCTGCACCTGAACCGACTGTTCAAAGGCACCCCCGCCAAACTCGCCGCGAAGCTGGCGGGCCTGCCCAAACCGACGAATTGCTTATGACCGATTACCCAGCACTGACCCTCGAAACACCCGCCGAGCACCCGTTCGCGCAGTTCGTGCGGATCCTCGGCAAAGGCAAGCGCGGCGCCCGTGACCTGACCCGGGTCGAAGCCCGCGAAGCCATGGGCATGGTGCTCGATGAAAAGATCGAGGAAACCCAGCTCGGCGCATTCCTGATGCTGTTGCGGCACAAGGAAGAAAGCGCCGAGGAAATGGCCGGGTTCACCGAAGCCCTGCGCGAACGCCTGAACCCTCCGGCGCTGGCGGTGGACTTGGACTGGCCGACTTACGCCGGCAAGAAGCGGCACTTGCCGTGGTACCTGTTGGCAGCCAAGTGCCTGGCGCAAAACGGCGTGCGGATTTTCATGCACGGCGGCGGCGCCCACACGGCCGGTCGCCTGTACAGCGAGCAACTGCTGGGTGAATTGAACATCCCGCTGTGCCGCAACTGGCAACAGGTCGGCTCGGCGCTGGATAACGGCGGCCTGGCCTTCATGCCGCTGGTGGACTGGGCACCGCAGTTGCAACGGATGATCGACCTGCGCAACACCCTCGGTCTACGCTCGCCGATCCACTCACTGGCGCGGATTCTCAATCCGCTGGGCGCGCGTTGCGGCCTGCAGAGCATTTTCCACCCCGGCTATCAGGCCGTGCATCGCGATGCCAGCGGCTTGCTCGGCGATACCGCGATCGTGATCAAGGGCGATGGCGGCGAGATCGAGATCAACCCGGACGCCGACAGCCATCTGTACGGCACCACTGGCGGCCAGAGCTGGGACGAAGAATGGCCGCAGTTGTCGGCGCAGCGTCACGTCAAACCCGCCTCGCTCGATCCCGAGCATTTGAAAGCGGTGTGGCGTGGCGAGGTGGTCGACAGCTACCCGCAAATGGCCCTGATCTCGACCATGGCCCTGGCCCTGCGTGGACTCGGCCAGAGCCGCGAACAGGCCTTTGAAACCGCCGAACAATACTGGGCCGCGCGCAACAAATCGATTTAACCGATCATTCGCGCCCGATCTTTGCGCTTTTTGTTCGAACCCATGGGAATAGACTCGACTCCAACGTATATTGGCTTCTGGAGTCTTGAACATGGGTTTGTTAGTCGATGGCCGCTGGCAGGACAAGTGGTACGAAAGCAGCAAGGACGGCGCGTTCCAGCGTGAACAGGCGCAACGTCGGCACTGGCTGACCGCAGACGGCAAGCCGGGGCCGACCGGCGTCGGCGGTTTTGCCGCAGAACCCGGTCGCTATCACCTGTACGTGTCCCTGGCCTGTCCGTGGGCCCATCGCACCCTGATCCTGCGCAAACTCAAAGGCCTCGAAAGCCTGATCGACGTTTCGGTGGTCAGTTGGCTGATGCTGGAAAACGGCTGGACCTTCGACAAAGCCCTCGGCTCCACCGGCGACAAGCTCGATCACTTCGACTTCATGCACCAGCGCTACACCGCCGATACCGCCGATTACACCGGCCGCGTTACCGTGCCGGTGCTGTGGGACAAACAGCACAAACGCATCGTCAACAATGAATCATCGGAAATCATCCGCATGTTCAATGGTGCCTTCGACGACCTGACCGGTAACGACCTGGACTTCTACCCGGCGCCGCTGCGTGGTGAGATCGATGCGTTGAACGAGCGGATTTATCCGGCGGTGAACAATGGCGTGTACCGCGCCGGATTTGCCACGTCGCAACAGGCTTACGAACAAGCCTTCGATGAGGTGTTTGCCGAACTGGACCGTCTGGAGCTGCTGCTGGGCGCCAACCGCTATCTGGCAGGCGAATACCTGACCGAAGCGGACATCCGCCTGTTCACCACGCTGATTCGCTTCGATGCGGTGTACTACGGGCACTTCAAGTGCAACCTGCGGCGGATTGCGGATTATCCGAACCTGTCGAACTGGCTGCGGGAGATTTATCAGTGGCCGGGGATTGCCGAGACGGTGGATTTTGAACACATCAAGCACCACTACTACGCCAGCCATCACACCATTAACCCGACGGGTGTGGTGCCCAAGGGGCCGGCTCAGGACTTTACCGTGGCGCATGACCGGGAGCGGTTGAGTGGGAAAGGGGTTTGGCGTCAGGTTTAAAAGATCAAAAGATCGCAGCCTTCGGCAGCTCCTACAGGGTGTACACCTTGTAGGAGCTGCCGAAGGCTGCGATCTTTTTCCAACAAACACTACAGATCTCAAACCTGTGATTGAGCCCCTTCAAACCACGCCAGTTTCTCGCGCAGTTGCACCACCTCACCGACGATCACCAGCGTCGGCGCATGCACTTCATGCTCCGCCACCAATCGTGGCAAGTCGGCCAGGGTTCCGGTGAAGACACGCTGATTGACCGTGGTACCCTGCTGGATCAACGCCGCCGGGGTATCAGCGCCGCGACCGTGCTTGATCAGTTGCTCGCAGATGATCGGCAAGCCCACCAGGCCCATGTAGAACACCAGCGTCTGTGCCGGCGCGACCAGATCGGCCCACGGCAAATCGGTTGAGCCGTCCTTCAGGTGCCCGGTGACAAAGCGTACCGACTGCGCGTAATCGCGGTGGGTCAGCGGAATCCCGGCATAGGCCGCGCAACCACTGGCCGCCGTGATCCCCGGCACGACCTGGAACGGGATGCCATGGGCCGCCAGTTCTTCGATCTCTTCACCGCCACGACCGAAGATGAACGGATCGCCGCCCTTCAGTCGCACCACTCGCTTGCCCTGTTTGGCCAGGTCCACCAATTGCTGGTTGATCTGATCCTGCGGCACCGCGTGATCGGCTCGGCGCTTGCCAACGTAGACCCGCTCGGCGTCGCGACGGCACAGTTCGAGAATCGCCGGCGCCACCAGACGGTCGTACAGCACCACGTCGGCTTGCTGCATCAGACGCAGTGCCTTGAACGTCAGCAGATCGGGATCACCTGGCCCTGCGCCCACCAGATAGACCTCACCGGTCGCCACGGGAGCTTCGCCATCGATTTTCGCCTGGAGCAAACGCTCGGCTTCAGCGCCCTGCCCGGCCAGTTGCCGATCGGCAACCGGGCCCTGGAAAACATCTTCCCAGAATGCCCGGCGCTGCTGCACATCCGGAAACAGGCCTTTGACCTGATGACGAAAACGCGCCGCCAGTCCGGCCAGTTGACCGTAGGTGGAAGGAATCCAGGTTTCGATCTTGGCGCGGATCAAGCGTGCCAGCACCGGCGCATCGCCACCGCTGGACACGGCAATGATCAATGGGGAGCGGTCGACGATGGCCGGGAAGATCACGCTGCACAGGGCCGGCGCGTCCACCACGTTGACCGGCACGCAACGCCGATGGGCATCGGCGGAGACTTGTGCGTTCAGCGCTTCGTCGTCGGTGGCAGCAATGATCAGCCCGCAACCGTCCAGATCCGCCTCGGCGTAGCCACGCAACAGGCACTCGCCACCGCTGCCGGCAACCAGTTCGCGCAGTTGTGCTTCGATTTCAGGTGCAACCACCCGCAGCTGCGCACCGGCATCGGCCAGCAGGCGGGATTTGCGCAAGGCAATTTCCCCCCCACCGACGACCAACACACGACTGCCGCGAAGGTTGTGAAACAGCGGCAGATATTTCATTTAGCCGATGACCTCAAGGCCACCCATGTACGGCTTGAGAACCTCGGGCACACGGATCGAACCGTCGGCCTGCTGATAGTTCTCCAGCACCGCCACCAGGGTGCGACCCACTGCCAGGCCGGAGCCGTTCAGGGTGTGTACCAGTTCCGGCTTGCCGGTTTCCGGGTTGCGGAAGCGCGCCTGCATGCGGCGGGCCTGGAAGTCGCCACAGTTGGAGCACGACGAGATTTCGCGGTACTTGTCCTGGCTCGGGATCCACACTTCCAGGTCGTAGGTCTTGACCGCGCTGAAGCCCATGTCGCCGGTGCACAGCGCCAGGGTGCGGTAAGGCAGCTCCAGCAGTTGCAGGACTTTCTCGGCGTTGGCGGTCAGGCCTTCCAGCGCTTCCATCGATTTCGACGGTTCGACGATCTGCACCATTTCAACCTTGTCGAACTGGTGCTGACGGATCATGCCGCGGGTGTCACGGCCCGATGCGCCGGCTTCACTGCGGAAGCACGGCGTGTGGGCGACGAACTTGATCGGCAGCAGTTTCGAATCGACGATTTCGCCGGCGACGATGTTGGTCAGCGACACTTCGGCGGTCGGGATCAGGTACAGATCGGCCTCGCCTTCGCGGGCGATCTTGAACAGGTCTTCTTCGAACTTCGGCAGTTGGCCGGTGCCTTGCAGCGCCGGGGCCTGAACCAGGTAAGGCGTGTAGGCCTCTTCGTAGCCGTGCTCGGTGACGTGCAGGTTGATCATGAACTGCGCCAGGGCGCGGTGCAGACGGGCGATCGGGCCGCGCAGCAAGGCGAAACGGGCGCCGGACAGCTTGGCGGCGGTTTCGAAGTCCAGCCAGCCGAACTTCTCGCCCAGGGCCACGTGGTCCTGAACCGGGAAATCGAAGGCAGTCGGCGTGCCCCAACGGCGCACTTCGACGTTGCCGTCTTCGTCTACGCCAACCGGCACGGATTCGTGCGGCAGGTTGGGAATGCCCAGCAGGATCGAGTCCAGTTCGGTCTGGATCGCGTCCAGTTCGACTTTACCGGCACTCAATTCGCCCGCCATGCGCTCTACATCCGCCATCAGCGGTGCGATGTCTTCGCCGCGCTGCTTGGCCTGACCGATGGATTTGGAACGCGCGTTACGCTCAGCCTGCAGTGCTTCGGTGCGGGTCTGGACGGTCTTGCGCTGTTCTTCCAGCGCTTCGATGCGCGCAACATCCAGCACAAAGCCACGGGATGCCAGGCGGTCCGCTACGTCCTGAAGGTTGCTACGTAACAGTTTGGAATCGAGCATGTCGGTTTCTCGTTTATCAAAGTTTGGTCAAGGACAGGCCGGCCCAGGTGGCAAGCAGCCCGCCGAATACGCTGAGTGCCGCATAGCCCAGGGCCAGCGGCACTTGCCCGCTTTCCAGCAGGCGCACCGTATCCAGTGAAAAGGATGAAAAAGTCGTCAGCCCCCCGAGGAAGCCGACCATCAACCCGGCGCGCACCTCGATGGGCACCTCCGGGCGTATCAAAAACAGACCGTATAGAACGCCGATCAGCAAACAGCCCACGATATTAACGGCCAGCGTCGCGGTATAGAAGTGCCGCGGCCAATTCGCGTTGATCCAGTTACCCGTGGCAAAGCGCAACAGCGTGCCGGCCATCCCGCCGACGGAAACCGCAACGATCAAGGGAAGCACTATTTTCTCCGCTGCCGGGGGCTTAAACGGTCGAGTTTTGCCAGGTGGTTGAGTTTTTCGCCGATCTTCAACTCCAGGCCACGGGGCACGGGCTGATAGAACGGAATAGGGTCGAGTTCTTCGGGGAAATAGTCTTCCCCGGCAGCGTAGGCATCCGGTTCGTCGTGGGCATAACGGTATTCGTCGCCGTAGCCCAATTGTTTCATAAGCTTGGTCGGCGCGTTGCGCAGGTGCAGCGGCACCTCCAGCGAGCCGTGTTCGGCGGCGGCGCGCAATGCGGTCTTGAAGCCCATGTACACCGCGTTGCTTTTTGGCGCGCAGGCCAGATAGGTGATGGCCTGGGCCACCGCCAGCTCACCTTCGGGGCTGCCGAGGCGCTCCTGCACTTCCCACGCCGCCAGGCACAGGCTCAGGGCGCGCGGGTCGGCGTTGCCGATGTCTTCGCTGGCCATGCGCACCACACGCCGTGCCAGGTACAGCGGATCACAACCGCCGTCGATCATGCGCGCGAACCAGTACAGCGCGCCGTCGGGGTTGGAGCCGCGCACCGATTTGTGCAGCGCGGATATCTGGTCGTAGAACGCTTCGCCACCCTTGTCGAAGCGTCGACGGGTGTCGCCGAGCAGGCTTTGCAGAAGCTCGGTACCGATCTCGCTGTTGTCTTCGGCCAGGTCAGAGGCGTTCTCCAACAGGTTGAGCAGGCGTCGACCATCGCCGTCCGCGGCCGACAGCAGCATCTGGAAGCCTTCATCGCTGAGGGTCAGGTTGCGCTTGCCCAGGCCCCGCTCTTCGGTCAGCGCTCGCTGCACCAGTTTGCGCAGGGCCGCTTCGTCGAGGCTCTTGAGCACGTAGACGCGGGCGCGGGACAGCAAGGCGTTGTTGAGTTCGAACGAAGGGTTTTCCGTGGTCGCGCCGATGAAAATCAGCGTGCCGTCCTCGACATAAGGCAGGAACGCGTCCTGTTGGGACTTGTTGAAACGATGCACTTCGTCGACGAACAGAATGGTGCGGCGGCCGTACTGCGCGGCCTGCTGCTTGGCGATTTCCACCGCCTGACGGATCTCCTTGACCCCGGCCAGCACCGCCGAGACCGTTTCGAAGTGTGCGTCCGAGACTTCCGCGAGCAATCGCGCCAGGGTGGTTTTGCCCACGCCCGGCGGGCCCCAGAAAATCATCGAATGCAGGGCACCCTGCTCCAGCGCTTCGCGCAAGGGCTTGCCGCGAGCGAGCACGTGTTCCTGACCGACGTACTCGTCCAGGTTGGCCGCGCGCAGGCGGGCGGCCAGGGGCTGGGCAATGGGGGTGCTGCGAAACAGGTCCATGACTATCTACAAAACCTCACTGGTTCTTTATCCCTTGTAGGAGCGAGCCTGCTCGCGATGGACGTTAACGATAACGCTGGCAGCCTGACACCCAGTGGTGTCCTTGAGTCCATCGCGAGCAGGCTCGCTCCTACAGGGGTTCTGCGTTTTATTCCTGGATTACATCGGCACCCTTGGGGATGTCGAACTTGAACTTGGAAGCCGGGATCGGCTCGTTGGCCTTCACCCCGGTGAACAGGATATTGGTGCGCTGACCAACGCTGTCGATCAGTTGCATGTCGTTGACCAGACCATTGCGGAACGACAGGCGCAGGCTGTCGAACAGGGTGTCCTTGGTTTTCGGTTTCAGAGTGAAGTCGATCACGCCGCCGGCTTCCTTGGCGCTGATGTCGAAGCTCTGGCTGATCTTGGACACGTCACCGGACAACAGCAAGGCTGGCGTCTGGGTCAGGCGCTGGTCGAGGTTCTTGATGGTGGCCTGTTCCAGGTCCGGGTCCCACAGGGTGACCTTCTTGCCATCGGACACCATGGTCTGTTCGGCCGGTGCATCGGTGTGCCAGTAGAACAGGCCCGGACGCTGCAGGGACATGTCGCCGGCGGTTTCCTGCAACTGGGTGCCGGTGCCATCAAGGGTCAGTTGCGAGAAACGCGCAGTCAGGGTCTGGGATTTTTCCAGCAGTTGGGTCAGGCGTGCCACATCCTTGTCATCGGCGTTAGCCTGGAGCGTGGTCAAAGCCAGTACCGGCAGCAACAGCATGCGGATCAGACGCATGGGAGTCCTCATAACATTCGTGGGAGTGCGAGCGGCGCCATAGGGCGCCACCCTTTCATATTCGGGTCAGTCGCGCACCGGGCCCGGGGCCAGGACTTCACGCGAACCGTTGGTGTTCATGGACGTCACGACCCCGGCCATTTCCATGGCTTCGATCATGCGAGCGGCGCGGTTGTAGCCGATCTTGAGCTTGCGCTGAACCGCGGAAATGGAGGCGCGACGGCTTTCCAGCACGAACTGCACCGCTTCGTCGTACAGCGCGTCGGCCTCGGGATCGTCACCGTCGCCGCCCCCGCTGCTGCCTTCGAAGCCGCTGCCCGCCTCTTCGACGCCATTGAGGATGTCGTCGTTGTATTCCGGCGCGCCCCGCAGCTTCCAGGCCTCCACCACACGGTGAACCTCATCGTCGGACACGAAGGCACCGTGAACACGAATCGGCAGACTGGTGCCCGGCGGCATGTACAGCATGTCACCGTGGCCCAGCAGTTGTTCGGCGCCGCCCTGGTCGATGATGGTCCGCGAGTCGATCTTGCTCGACACCTGGAACGCCATGCGGGTCGGGATGTTGGCCTTGATCAGACCGGTGATCACATCCACCGACGGACGCTGGGTCGCGAGGATCAAGTGGATACCGGCCGCCCGCGCCTTCTGGGCGATACGCGCGATCAGCTCTTCAACCTTCTTGCCGACGATCATCATCATGTCGGCGAATTCGTCGACCACCACCACGATGGTCGGCAGCTTTTGCAGGAGCGGCGCTTCGTCGTGGATGCTTTCGCGCTTGTACAGCGGATCGCTCAACGGCTCGCCGGCATCCTGGGCTTCCTTGACCTTGGCGTTGAAGCCCGACAGGTTTCGCACGCCCATCTTGGCCATCAGCTTGTAGCGTCGCTCCATCTCGGCAACGCTCCAGCGCAGGGCGTTGGCGGCGTCCTTCATGTCGGTGACCACCGGGCACAGCAGGTGCGGAATGCCCTCGTAGATCGACAGTTCCAACATCTTCGGGTCGATCATGATCAGCTTGGCGTCTTCCGGGCCGGACTTGAACAGGATCGACAGGATCATCGCGTTCACGCCCACCGACTTACCGGAACCGGTGGTACCGGCCACCAGCAGGTGTGGCATCTTCGCCAGGTCGGTGATGACTGGTTTGCCGCCGATGTCGTGGCCCAGGGCCAGGGTGACCGGGGATTTGAAGTTGTCGTACTCGGGGGTCGACAACACCTCGGAGAAACGCACGATCTGCCGGTCTTCGTTGGGAATCTCGATACCGACCGTGGTCTTGCCCGGAATCACTTCCACCACGCGCACGCTGGTCACGGCCAGGGAGCGGGCCAGGTCTTTGGCCAGGTTGGCGATGCGGCTGACCTTGACGCCGGCGGCGGGCTGGATTTCGTATCGGGTAATCACCGGACCCGGGTGGATCGAGTCCACGGTCACTTCGACGCCGAACTCCTTGAGCTTGATTTCCAGCAGGTGGCCGACCGCCGCCAGGGATTCGGGCGAATAATTGAGCTGTTTCTTTTCCGCGGGATCGAGAATCGAGATCGGCGGCAAGGTGCCTTCAACGGCGCTGTCGACGAACAGTGGCGCCTGTTTCTCTTTTTCCACGCGTTTGCTCGGTGCGGCCGGTTTTGGCGGCGCGGGTGCAATGACCGGCGGCACCTGCTTCTCACGCTCGGACATGTGCTTGCTCAGGGCCTGCTCACGCTCGATCAACCGCTCCTTGACCTTGGCCTGCTCGCGCTTGTCGGTGACGGTCGGCGCAACCACTTCATCCATACGGTCATCGACTTCACGCAACTGGGCGACCAGTTGTTTGCGCTCGGTACGGGCCGCCCACCAGCGATTGGCCGCGCCCTGGAACAGTTCGAACAGGTCGAGGGTGATCTTGCCGGTGATGTCCATCACCTTGAACCACGACAGGTCGGTAAACACCGTCAGGCCGAACAGGAACAACGCGATGAACAGCAGCGTACTGCCCTGGATATTCAGGGCGTTCCTCGCCAGTTCGCCGAGGCTTTCCCCCAGCGCACCGCCTGCACCGGCCGGCAGACCGGTCGCGGCATGGAAATGGATATGGGCCAGCGCGGCCCCCGACAGCACCAGGAACACCAGGCCGATCAGGCGCCAGGAGAACAGCCAGCCGCTCCACTGCCACGGTTCGTGACGCTGGCGGAAGATCTGGTACGCCTTGACCGCCAGCAGCAACGGGAAGATGTAGGCGAAGTAACCCAGCACCATGAACAGGATATCGGCACTGTAGGAGCCCGCGGGCCCGCCGAAATTCTGCACGTCGTCGATCTTGCTGTTATGGCTCCAGCCCGGATCATCCTTGCCATAGGTCAGCAAGGCCATCATCAGGAACAGGCACAGGGCACCGATGGCGATCAGCGCACCTTCCTTGAGTCGGTAGTGCAAGTGCTGGCGCCAGAGCGGAACGACGGCTGGTTTAGGTGCTGCGGTGGATTTCTTCAAAACGCTACTTTTCCTGCGCCAATGGCGCGTCCATCTGTTGAAAGTCTAAAAACTGCCCAATCCAGGCAGGTAAAAAAGTTAACACACGTAACCGGGACTACTTTTAACACTGCGCCCCGGTTTTTATAAACACGGTGCGCACTGAATATATGTAACACGCAGGGCATTGTACGGGTTTGTACGCACGACGCCATGCTTGAGACCCTTGGGTGTAGCATAGTCAACAGCACATGACATGCTATTCAATTTGAGCATGCATTGTCTTTTGTGACAAAGGCTTATGAGGTGTTTTTATGAGCGAAGCGAAGCATTCCCGCTTGATCATCCTGGGCTCCGGCCCTGCCGGTTACAGCGCAGCCGTTTATGCCGCCCGCGCCAACCTCAAGCCCGTTGTCATTACTGGCATACAGGCAGGTGGCCAGCTCACCACCACTGTCGAAGTCGATAACTGGCCAGGCGACGTCGAAGGCCTGACCGGCCCCGTGCTGATGGAGCGCATGCAAAAACACGCCGAGCGTTTTGCCACCGAGATCGTTTACGACCACATCCATACCGCCAAGTTGCAACAACGGCCGTTCGAACTGATCGGCGATGGCGGCACCTACACCTGCGACGCCCTGATCATTGCCACCGGCGCCTCCGCGCAATACCTGGGCCTGCCGTCGGAGGAAGCCTTTGCCGGCAAAGGGGTGTCGGCGTGTGCGACCTGTGACGGGTTCTTCTATCGCAACCAGGTGGTCGCGGTGGTCGGCGGTGGCAATACGGCGGTAGAGGAAGCGTTATACCTGTCGAACATCGCCAGGGAAGTGCACCTGATCCATCGACGCGACAAACTGCGCTCGGAGAAAATTCTCCAGGACAAACTCTTCGAAAAAGCCGCCAACGGCAATATCCGGCTGCATTGGAACCAGAACCTGGACGAAGTGCTCGGCGATGCCAGTGGCGTGACCGGTGCCCGCCTGCGGGACAGCCAAACGGGTGAAACCACAGAACTGCTGCTGGCCGGGGTGTTTATCGCCATCGGCCACAAACCCAACACCGATCTGTTCATCGGACAACTGGAAATGCGCGACGGCTATCTGCTGGTCAAGGGCGGCAGCGAAGGCGATGCTACCGCCACGGCGATTGCAGGCGTGTTTGCCGCCGGCGATGTGGCCGATCATGTTTATCGCCAGGCCGTTACGTCTGCCGGGGCCGGTTGCATGGCGGCGCTGGACGCCGAAAAATACCTCGACGACATTCCTGCCGTTTGAAGGCAAACTTTATGGCGGGCCAACGCCCGCCACTGCCCTCCCCTTCTGCAAGCCCGGATGCCATGCTGACTTGGTTACAACGCAACACCTTGCATTTCCCACCGCTGGAAAAGGCCATGCGCGACCCCAACGGGCTGCTGGCTGCCGGTGGCGACCTGTCCGCCGATCGGCTGATCTCGGCTTATCGCCATGGCTGCTTCCCATGGTTTTCCGAAGGCCAGCCGATTCTCTGGTGGTCGCCGGACCCGCGCACGGTTCTGTTTCCCGACGAATTGCACGTCTCGCGCAGCCTGAACAAACTGCTGCGCCAGCAACGCTATCAAGTGACCTTCGACCAGGACTTCGCCGCCGTCATTCGCGCCTGTGCGGCTCCCCGGGATTACGCCGACGGCACCTGGATCACCGAAGCGATGCAAGAGGCCTACATCGAACTGCACAGGCGTGGTCACGCGCACTCGGTGGAAGTGTGGGACGGCGACGAACTGGTCGGCGGCTTGTATGGCCTGGCCATGGGGCAATTATTTTTTGGCGAGTCGATGTTCAGCCGCGCTGACAACGCCTCTAAATTCGGCTTTGCCACCCTGGTCCGGCATCTGAAAGACTCGGGTTTTGTACTGATCGATTGCCAGATGCCCACCGATCACCTGCACAGCCTGGGCGCCCGAGCGATACCCCGCCGCGAATTTGCGAGCTATCTGGTCAGACACCTGGACCAACCCAACACCGCCACCTGGGTTTGCTGAGCGACTTTCTCCCGCGTGGCTTACACTTATTCAAAAGCATTATCCCGAGGGTTGATCATGACCGAGTTGGCGCGTTTGAAGTTCTATGCCACTCAGCCGCACTCTTGCAGTTATCTGCCCGATGAGCAGGCCACAACCCTGTTCCTCGACCCTAGCCAGCCCATGGATGTGCATGTCTATGCAGACCTGTCGGAGATGGGGTTTCGTCGCAGTGGCGATCATCTCTACCGGCCGCATTGCCAGAATTGCAATGCCTGCGTTCCGGCGCGCATTCCCGTGGGGCCGTTCACGCCCAACCGGCAACAGAAACGCATCTTCAAGCGCAACGCGGACTTGCAGGTGCGTCCGGCCAAGCCCTGCTTCAACGAAGAGTACTTCGAGCTTTACCAGCGCTACATCGAACAGCGTCACGCCGATGGCGACATGTACCCGCCCAGTCGCGACCAGTTTTCGACTTTCCTGGTGCGGGACCTGCCGTTTTCACGGTTTTATGAATTCCGCCTGAACGGTCAACTGCTGGCCGTTGCTGTCACCGATTTGCTGCCGAACGGTATTTCGGCGGTCTACACCTTCTACGAACCATCCGAAGAGCGCCGCAGCCTTGGGCGCTATGCAATCCTGTGGCAAATCGCCGAGGCCCGGCGACTGGGACTAGAGGCGGTCTACCTCGGCTACTGGATCAAAAACTGCAAAAAAATGAATTACAAGACTCAATATCGCCCCATTGAGTTGCTGATTAATCAGCGCTGGGTGGTTCTAAACTAGAGCCGGCCCTAAACCCCTTGGCTTAAACCCCACTTTTCGGGCACAATGCACGCCGCTTTTGCCTGGCGCAGTTGCACCGGGCCATTCATTGGACACCGAGGGCTTTACTGCATGTCGAAAGAAGACAGCTTCGAAATGGAAGGCACTGTCGTCGACACCCTGCCCAACACCATGTTTCGTGTGGAGTTGGAAAATGGGCACGTCGTAACCGCGCACATCTCCGGCAAGATGCGCAAGAACTACATCCGTATTCTTACCGGCGACAAAGTGCGCGTAGAGCTGACTCCCTATGACTTGAGCAAAGGGCGCATCACTTACCGCGCCCGCTAATCTGGTCAATACAAGACGCCCGGCTTATGCCGGGCGTTTTTGTTTGTGTGGGATTTGACCCACTCTCGAATTCCTGACACTGATCCCCTGTAGGAGCTGCCGCAGGCTGCGATCTTTTGACTTTGATTTTTTTAATAACAAGATCAAAAGATCGCAGCCTGCGGCAGCTCCTACAAGGGGGATTCGTGATCCAGATAACAAAAAGGCGCCTTTCGGCGCCTTTTTGCATTGCTTCCAAACGTCAGGCCATCTCGGCCGTGGTCTCGAACTCGAAGGTCAGCTCGCCATCCTTGATGTCGATGTGCACCACACCGCCATGTTCGGCCAGTTCGCCAAAGAGAATCTCCTCCGCCAGTGGACGCTTGATCTTGTCCTGGATCAAGCGAGCCATTGGGCGAGCACCCATCGCTGCGTCGTAGCCACCCTCGGCCAGCCAGCTGCGGGCCGCATCGGTGACTTCCAGCAACACTCGTTTGTCTTCCAGCTGCGCCTGAAGCTCGGTAAGGAACTTGTCCACCACGCTCTTGATGACCTCATGGCTGAGGCGACCAAACTGGATAATGGTGTCCAGACGGTTGCGGAATTCCGGCGTGAAGCTCTTCTTGATCACTTCCATCGCATCGGACGAGTGGTCCTGGAAGGTGAAACCGATCGAAGCACGAGCAGCTGTCTCGGCACCGGCGTTGGTCGTCATGATGACGATCACGTTACGGAAATCCGCCTTGCGCCCGTTGTTATCGGTCAAGGTACCGTGGTCCATGACCTGCAGCAGCAGGTTGAAGACTTCCGGATGCGCTTTCTCGATTTCATCGAGCAACAGCACGCAGTGTGGTTGCTTGGTGATGGCTTCGGTCAGCAGACCGCCCTGATCGAACCCGACATAGCCCGGAGGCGCACCGATCAGACGCGATACGGTGTGGCGCTCCATGTACTCGGACATGTCGAAGCGAATCAGCTCGACCCCCAGCGCCTTGGCCAACTGACGCGCCGCTTCGGTTTTACCGACACCGGTAGGCCCGGCGAACAGGAACGAACCGACAGGCTTGTCAGGGGACTTGAGGCCAGCACGGGACAACTTGATCGCGGTGGCCAGCGAGTCGATCGCGGCATCCTGACCAAACACGGTCAACTTCAGGTCACGCTCGAGGTTACGCAGCAATTCCTTGTCGGAGCTGGTGACGTGTTTTGGCGGAATCCGCGCGATTTTCGCGACGATGTCTTCGACCTGAGGCACTTCGATGCGTTTAACGCGCATCTCGACCGGTTGCAGGCGCTGGTAGGCACCCGCTTCGTCGATGACGTCGATCGCCTTGTCCGGCATGTGGCGATCGTTGATGTAACGCGAAGCCAGTTCGGCAGCCGCGCGCAGGGCTTCATCGCTGTATTCGATATTGTGATGGCTTTCGAAACGCCCCTTCAGGCCGCGCAGAATGCCAATGGTGTCTTCCACCGAAGGCTCCGACACATCGACCTTCTGGAAACGCCGGGCCAAGGCACGGTCCTTCTCGAAGATGCCGCGGAATTCCTGGAAGGTGGTCGATCCGATGCAACGGATATCACCCGAGGACAGCAGCGGCTTGAGCAGGTTCGAGGCGTCCATGACACCACCGGACGCAGCACCCGCACCAATGATGGTGTGGATCTCGTCGATGAACAGGATCGCCTGCGGCCGCTTCTTCAGCTCATTGAGCAACGCCTTGAAGCGCTTCTCGAAATCGCCACGGTACTTGGTACCGGCCAGCAAGGCACCCAGGTCGAGGGAGTAAACCACGCTGTTGGCCAGCAGGTCCGGCACCTGGTTGTCGACAATGCGCTTGGCCAGGCCTTCGGCAATCGCGGTTTTACCCACGCCCGCCTCGCCCACCAGCAGCGGGTTGTTCTTGCGCCGACGCGCCAGGATCTGTGCGACACGCTCGACTTCCAGCTCACGCCCCACCAACGGATCGATACGACCCTGGCGCGCGAGTTCGTTGAGGTTGCTGGCATAAGCATCCAGGGGATTGCCCGAGGAAGAAGACTCACCGCCCTCGTCGTCCTGCATATCTTGCTCACCTTCAGAGTGATCGCCATGCCCCGGCACCTTGGAAATGCCATGGGCGATGTAGTTGACGACATCTATGCGGGCAACGCTCTGCTGTTTCAGCAGGAACACTGCCTGACTCTCTTGCTCACTGAAGATCGCGACCAGCACGTTGGCACCAGTCACTTCGCGTTTGCCCGAGCTCTGTACGTGAAACACAGCACGTTGCAGGACACGCTGGAAGCCCAGGGTTGGCTGGGTTTCGCGATCCTCGTCATGCACGGGGATCAATGGCGTGGTGGAGTCGATGAACTCCTGCAGGTCATGCTTGAGTTTGTCGAGGTTTGCGCCGCACGCACGCAAAACGGTGGCGGCAGCCTCATTGTCCAATAGGGCCAGCAGGAGGTGTTCGACGGTCATGAACTCATGACGCTTCGAACGGGCTTCCTTGAAGGCAAGATTGAGGGTGACTTCGAGCTCGCGGTTTAACATAGCTTCACCTCATACCCAAGTGGTCGGCGATTAACCGTCCTTCTCGATTTCACAGAGTAGCGGATGCTGGCTTTCCCTGGCGTACTGGTTGACCTGCATGGCCTTGGTCTCCGCGATGTCGCGGGTAAACACTCCACATACTGCCCGCCCTTCTGTATGGACGGCCAGCATGACCTTGGTCGCCAGCTCGCGATTCAGGTTAAAAAACACCTCGAGCACTTCGACGACGAAATCCATCGGTGTGTAGTCATCATTGAACAAAACCACCTTGTACATCGGCGGCGCCTGTAGAGCAGGCTTTGCCTCCTGAACAGCAATGCCTGCGGAATCGTCGTCGTGTAAATCAGGGCGATCCTGATTGAATGTTAGTCGAATCTGGCTGATTGCATGCATGGAAAGAAAGGTTCGTCAGTTGTTCAAATACAGTGGTGGGGGCGGCTATCAGCGATTTCAACTCCGACTGCCGGTCAGCTTGACTATCGGCAAAAGGGTGTTACAACCAATAGAGCCCACAGTGGGTAAAAAAGGTCCGCGGAGTCAAACTTATTTACAGGTTCGACTGCGGATGTAGTGGATGATACTCCAGTGATGGAGTCTGTTGCAGAGGGAGTTGGGTATGGCAGTCGGCAAGGTGAAGTGGTTCAACAACGCCAAGGGTTACGGTTTCATCAACGAGGAAGGCAAGACAGAAGATCTGTTTGCCCACTACTCGGCCATTAAAATGGAAGGTTATAAAACCCTGAAAGCCGGGCAAGCTGTCGTATTCGACATCATCCAGGGCCCCAAAGGTCTTCACGCGGTCAACATCGGCAACCCGGTGGATGCCTCGAAAACCGCGACACAGTCACCTGAGCAGACCGTTTCGGTTTAATATCGCCGCGTCATCCAGTCATAAAAAAACCGCCTGACTCAACTTCTTGAATCAGGCGGTTTTTGTGTGCCTGCGTTTTCTTACATGTGCGAGATCAGCGCATCACCGAAACCGGAAGACGACACCAGTTTCGCCCCTTCCATCAGACGCTCGAAATCATAGGTCACGGTCTTGGCGGAAATCGCGCCATTGGTGCCCTTGATGATCAGGTCGGCCGCTTCGGTCCAGCCCATGTGGCGCAGCATCATTTCAGCGGAGAGGATCAGCGAACCCGGGTTGACCTGGTCCTTGCCGGCGTACTTCGGCGCCGTACCGTGGGTGGCTTCGAACATGGCCACGGTGTCGGACAGGTTGGCCCCCGGTGCGATACCGATACCGCCCACTTCCGCCGCCAGGGCGTCGGAGAGGTAGTCACCGTTCAGGTTCAGGGTCGCGATCACATCGTACTCGGCCGGGCGCAGCAGGATCTGCTGGAGCATGGCGTCGGCGATGGCATCCTTGACGATGACGTTCTTGCCGGTTTTCGGGTTCTTGAACTGCATCCACGGACCGCCGTCGAGCAGGGTCGCGCCGAATTCTTCAGCCGCCACTTCGTAGGCCCATTCCTTGAAGGCACCTTCGGTGAACTTCATGATGTTGCCTTTGTGCACGATGGTCAGCGAATCGCGATCGTTGTCGACCACATATTGCAGGGCCTTGCGCGCCAGACGCTTGGTGCCTTGCAGCGAAACCGGCTTGACACCGATACCGCAGTTCTCGTCGAAACGGATCTTGGTGACGCCCATTTCTTCCTTGAGGAACTTGATGACCTTGGTGGCTTCCGGCGTACCGGCCTTCCACTCGATGCCGGCGTAGATGTCCTCGGAGTTCTCGCGGAAGATGGTCATGTCGACGTCACCCGGCTTCTTGACCGGGCTAGGCACGCCTTCGAACCAGCGCACCGGACGCAGGCAGACGTACAGGTCGAGTTGCTGACGCAGGGCCACGTTCAGCGAACGGATGCCGCCACCGACCGGGGTGGTCAGCGGGCCCTTGATGGAAACCACGTAATCCTTGACCGCGTCCAGGGTCTCCTGAGGCAGCCAGGTGTCCTGATCGTAGACCTGAGTCGCTTTTTCCCCGGCGTACACTTCCATCCAGGAAATCTTGCGCTCGCCACCATAAGCCTTCTTAACAGCAGCATCGACAACCTTGATCATGACCGGGCTGATGTCGACGCCAATGCCGTCGCCTTCGATGAAGGGGATGATCGGGTTATTAGGAACATTGAGAGAATGGTCTGCATTGACGGTGATTTTGTCGCCGACGGCTGGAACCTGAATCTTCTTGTAACCCATGCTGAACTCCATTGATTGGATTGAACATCTGGCTTGGTTCGAGCGTAACCCAGTTGAATCGGCGCGCAAACCCTATGTTCTGTCCATATGCCGCAAAGCCGCACAACCAGCGGTCTACAAGCCTGAAAGCAAAGGGAAAAACGCCAAACTCAAGCACGACGAATGACCTTACGCCCTCCTCGCCCCTGCGACCTTTAGACCAATGGACGACATTCGTTGCGTATGAACCATCGGCAGATTGCCAGCTACCTATGTATAATGCCGCCGCTGACTAAAGGGTCACGACGGACTGAGCAGCTCTACGATGAGTGTTTACGCCCGATTAGCCGGTCTGTTACCGCAGTCCGACTGCATGACGCCCTACTGATGCACCCAACATCACAGCAACGAAACCTCGATATTCGGCTCATGGATGACTTTGAACGAACGCGCTTACCCGGCGCCCTCGAGTTTCTGCGCACGCTTTAGCAAAGAAGAGAGAGTTAATCCGAATATGCCCACCCGCTCGAAGATCATCTATACCTTCACCGACGAAGCTCCTGCCCTCGCCACCTATTCACTGTTGCCTATCGTAGAGGCGTTCACCGCCTCGGCTGATATCGCCGTTGAAACCCGCGATATCTCTCTTGCAGGGCGCATCCTGGCCAGCTTCCCCGAGCAACTGGGTGACAAAGCCGTAGCCGACCACCTCGCCGAACTGGGCGCCCTGGCCGTTACGCCTGAAGCCAACATCATCAAGCTGCCGAACATCAGTGCTTCGGTCCCACAACTGCAAGCCGCGATCAAAGAGCTGCAAGCCCAGGGCTACAACCTGCCGGACTACCCGGAAACCGTGACCTGCGACGCCGACAAAGAAGCCAAGGCGCGCTACGACAAGGTCAAGGGCAGCGCCGTGAACCCGGTTCTGCGTGAAGGCAACTCCGACCGTCGCGCTCCGCTGTCGGTCAAGAACTACGCGCGCAAGCACCCGCACAAAATGGGCGCCTGGGCCAATGACTCCAAGTCCCACGTTGCACACATGAGCACCGGCGATTTCTACGGCAGCGAAAAAGCCGCCCTGATCGACGCCGCTGACGCCGTGAAAATCGAACTGATCGCTCAAGACGGCAGCGCCACCGTCCTGAAAGAAAAGACCAGCGTACAAGCCGGTGAGATCCTCGATTGCGCGGTCATGAGCAAAAACGCCCTGCGCAGCTTCATCGCCGCTGAAATCGAAGACGCCAAGGCACAAGGCGTGCTGCTGTCGGTTCACCTGAAGGCGACCATGATGAAGGTCTCCGACCCCATCATGTTCGGCCAGATCGTTGCCGAGTTCTATAAAGAGGCACTGGCCAAGCACGCTGACGTGCTGGCACAGATCGGCTTCAACCTGAACAACGGCATCGGCGACCTGTACGCTCGCATCAAGGCCCTGCCTGCTGAACAGCAAGCAGCCATCGAAGCGGACATCCAGGCGGTCTACGCCGCTCGCCCTTCCCTGGCGATGGTCAACTCCGACAAAGGCATCACCAACCTGCACGTACCGAGCGACGTCATTGTCGACGCCTCGATGCCGGCGATGATCCGCGACTCCGGCAAGATGTGGGGCACCGACGGCCAGCTGCACGACACCAAGGCCGTGATCCCGGATCGTTGCTACGCCACCATCTACCAGGCCGTGATCGAAGATTGCAAAGCCAACGGCGCATTCGACCCGACCACCATGGGCAGCGTGCCGAACGTTGGCCTGATGGCGAAGAAAGCCGAAGAATACGGTTCCCACGACAAGACCTTCCAGATCAAGGTTGACGGCGTTGTTCGCGTCACCGACAGCAAGGGCAACCTGCTGCTGGAGCAGTCGGTCGAAGCCGGCGACATCTTCCGCATGTGCCAGACCAAAGATGCACCGATCCAGGACTGGGTCAAACTGGCGGTCAACCGTGCTCGCGCCAGCAGCACGCCGGCGATTTTCTGGCTGGACCCAATGCGCGCCCACGACGGCGTGGTGATCGAGAAAGTTCAGGCCTACCTGAAGGATCACGACACTGCCGGCCTGGACATCCAGATCATGTCGCCGGTTGACGCCATGAAGTACACCCTGCAGCGCACCCGCGAAGGCAAGGACACCATCTCGGTGACCGGCAACGTACTGCGTGACTACCTGACCGACCTGTTCCCGATCATGGAACTGGGCACCAGCGCCAAGATGCTGTCGATCGTGCCGCTGATGAACGGCGGTGGCCTGTTCGAAACCGGCGCCGGCGGTTCGGCGCCGAAGCACGTTCAGCAACTGCTGGAAGAGAACTTCCTGCGCTGGGATTCGCTGGGTGAATTCCTGGCCCTGGCCGCGTCCCTGGAACACCTGGGCGTGACCTACAACAATCCAAAGGCGCTGGTACTGGCCAAGACCCTGGACCAGGCCACCGGCCAGTTCCTGGACAACAACAAGTCGCCATCGCGCAAAGTCGGCAACATCGACAACCGCGGCAGCCACTTCTACCTGGCGCTGTACTGGGCTCAAGCCCTGGCCACCCAGACCGAAGACGCTGCACTGCAAGCGCAGTTCGCGACCCTGGCCAAAACCCTGACCGAGAACGAGGCGACCATCGTTGCCGAACTCAACGCCGTTCAGGGCAAGCCAGTGGACATCGGCGGTTACTACCACGCCGACGCCGAGCTGATCAGCAAGGCCATGCGTCCAAGCGCAACCTTCAACGCAGCGGTTGCGGCGTTGGCTTAAGGTTGTAAGGAAGCACCACAAACCCCGGCCATGCGCCGGGGTTTGTGTTTCTGGCAAAGATCAAAAGATCGCAGCCTTCGGCAGCTCCTACACCGATCCTTGTAGGAGCTGCCGAAGGCTGCGATCTTGTCAATTCCGAATACCGAGGAAATCTCATGGACTGGAAACCCCACATCACCGTCGCCACCATCGTCGAAGACAACGGCCGCTTCCTGATGGTCGAAGAACTCAAGCACGGTCGCGTGGTGCTCAACCAGCCCGCCGGCCACCTGGACCCGAACGAAACCCTGACCGAAGCCGCCGTGCGCGAAACCCTCGAGGAAACCGGCTGGGACGTCGAACCGACCGGCGTACTGGGCATTTACCTCTACACCGCCCCGAGCAACGGCGTGACCTACCAGCGAGTGTGCTTCATCGCAAAACCGCTGAAACACCACCCCGATTATCAACTGGACGACGGCATCGTCGGCGCCAAGTGGTTGACCCGCGAAGAATTAATGGCACAACGCGACAACTGGCGCAGCGAGCTGATCATGCGCTGCATCGATGACTATCTGGCAGGCATTCACTTCGGCCTTGAATTGATCCGTCCTTCTCTTTAGCCATGCAGGCTCCAGCCTGTTAGAATCGCGTCCTTTTTCAAGACACTCATTGAATCCCTATGCGTGATCCAGCCCCTTCTGACACACAAAAGAAGCGCGTCATTGTCGGCATGTCCGGCGGCGTGGACTCTTCCGTTTCCGCCCTCCTGCTGATCGAGCAGGGTTATGAGGTGGAAGGCCTGTTCATGAAGAACTGGGAAGAAGACGATGGAACGGAATACTGCACCGCCATGGATGACCTGGCGGACGCCCAGGCCGTGTGCGACAAGATCGGCATCAAGCTGCACACCGCCAACTTCGCCGCCGAGTACTGGGACAACGTGTTCGAGCATTTCCTGGCCGAATACAAGGCCGGACGCACGCCGAACCCGGACATCCTGTGCAACCGCGAAATCAAGTTCAAGGCGTTCCTCGACTACGCCATGGTGCTTGGCGCCGACCTGATCGCCACCGGCCACTACGTGCGTCGCCGCGACATCGATGGTCGCACCGAACTGCTCAAGGGCCTGGACCCGAACAAGGACCAGAGCTACTTCCTGCACGCCGTCGGCGGCGAACAGATCGCCAAGACCCTGTTTCCGGTCGGCGAACTGGAAAAACCGCAAGTGCGCGCGATTGCCGAGAAATACGAGCTGGCGACCGCGAAGAAGAAGGACTCCACCGGGATCTGCTTCATCGGCGAACGCCGTTTCAGCGATTTCCTCAAACAGTACCTGCCGGCACAACCGGGCGAGATCAAGACCACCGAAGGTGAAATCATCGGCCGTCATCACGGCCTGATGTATCACACCATCGGCCAGCGTCAGGGCCTGGGCATCGGCGGCCTGAAAGACGCCAGCGACGAGCCGTGGTACGTGCTGATCAAGGACCTGGAGCACAACGAGCTGATCGTTGGCCAGGGCAATGACCACCCGTGGCTGTTCTCCCGCGCCTTGCTCGCTTCCGATATCTACTGGGTCAACCCGATCGACCTGAGCCAGCCACGCAAGCTGACCGCCAAGGTTCGTTATCGTCAGAGCGACCAGCCCTGCACCCTGGAAAAAACCGCCACCGGTTATCGCGCTACCTTCGATGATCCGCAACGCGCGGTCACTCCAGGCCAGTCCGTGGTGTTCTACGACGGTGAGATCTGCCTCGGCGGCGGCGTGATTGAAGTAGCCGAGCCGTGGACGAGCAAGGGCCAGGCCCTATGAACCCGATTCAGGAGCAACTGACAGCACTGGGCGGCGTGTTTCTCGCCGCCGTGCTGGTGGACAGGATTGCCAAGAGCGGCCAGACCAACGAGGCCGGCCTGAGCTGCATGCTCGGCAGCCTGCTGATCCGCGACCCCAAGGACACCCTGGAAGTCTATGGCGGCGATGACATCAACCTGCGTGAAGGCTATCGCGCCCTGATCGGCGCCCTCGAGCGCGACCCGAGCGCCCTGCAGCGCGAGCCGCTGCGCTATGCCCTGGCGATGCTCGGTCTTGAGCGCCAACTGGCAAAACGTGGCGACATGCTCGAGGTGATCGGCAAGCGTTTGCCGCAGATCCAGTCCCAGGTCGAACACTTCGGCCCTGCCCACGAAAATGTGATCGCCGCCTGCGGCGCGCTGTACCAGGACACGTTGAGCACCTTGCGCCAACGCATCCAGGTTCACGGCGACATGCGCAACCTGCAACAACCGAGCAACGCCTCGAAAATTCGCGCCCTGCTGCTGGCCGGCATCCGTTCTGCACGCCTGTGGCGGCAATTGGGCGGTCATCGCTGGCAGCTGGTGATCAGCCGTCGCAAATTGCTCAAAGAGCTTTACCCCTTGATGCGTAACGAATAACCCGCATCGACAGAACAGAACTTAGCAATACGCGTAATACGCCGGTCAGTTGGCGACGGACCGGCGGATTTTTTCATGTATGATACGCGCCCCATTTCGTTGCCCGACTGTCCGAGAACACCCCATGCAGCTCTCTTCGCTCACTGCGGTTTCCCCTGTTGACGGCCGCTACGCCGGCAAAACCCAGGCCCTGCGCCCAATTTTCAGCGAGTACGGCCTGATCCGTGCCCGCGTTCTGGTTGAAGTGCGCTGGCTCCAGCGCCTGGCCGCTCACCCTGCCATCAGCGAAGTGCCGGCGTTCTCCGCCGAAGCCAACGCTGTGCTCAACACCCTGGCGGAAAACTTCTCTCTGGAGCACGCCGAGCGCGTCAAAGAGATCGAGCGCACCACCAACCACGACGTCAAGGCCATCGAGTACCTGCTCAAAGAGCAAGCGGCCAAGCTGCCGGAACTGGCCAAGGTCAGCGAGTTCATCCACTTTGCCTGCACCAGCGAGGACATCAACAACCTGTCCCACGCCCTGATGCTGCGCGAAGGCCGTGATGACGTGATGCTGCCGCTGATGCGCCAGACCGCCAACGCCATCCGCGAACTGGCCATCCGCTTCGCCGACGTGCCTATGCTGTCGCGCACCCACGGTCAACCGGCCTCGCCGACCACCCTGGGCAAAGAACTGGCGAACGTGGTTTACCGCCTGGAGCGCCAGATCGCTCAAGTCGCTGCCGTTCCGCTGCTGGGCAAGATCAACGGCGCTGTCGGCAACTACAACGCCCACCTGTCGGCCTACCCCGAGATCGACTGGGAAGCCAATGCCCGCGCCTTCATCGAAGACGAACTGGGCCTGGGCTTCAACCCGTACACCACGCAGATCGAACCGCACGACTACATTGCCGAGCTGTTCGACGCGATCGCCCGCTTCAACACCATCCTGATCGACTTCGACCGCGACATCTGGGGCTACATCTCCCTGGGTTACTTCAAACAGCGCACCATCGCTGGCGAAATCGGTTCGTCGACCATGCCGCACAAGGTCAACCCGATCGACTTCGAAAACTCCGAAGGCAACCTGGGCATCGCCAACGCACTGTTCCAGCACCTGGCGAGCAAGCTGCCGATCTCCCGCTGGCAGCGCGACCTGACCGACTCCACCGTACTGCGCAACCTCGGCGTCGGCTTCGCCCACAGCGTGATCGCGTACGAAGCCAGCCTCAAGGGCATCAGCAAGCTTGAGCTCAACGAGCAGAAGATCGCCGCCGACCTGGACGCTTGCTGGGAAGTATTGGCCGAGCCGATCCAGACCGTGATGCGTCGCTACAACATCGAAAACCCGTACGAAAAACTGAAAGAACTGACCCGCGGCAAGGGCATCAGCCCTGAAGCACTGCAGACTTTCATCGACGGCCTGGACATGCCAGCCGCCGCCAAGGCCGAGCTGAAACTGCTCACCCCGGCGAACTACATCGGCAACGCTGTAGAGCAAGCCAAACGCATCTGATCGATCGCTAGACCCTTTGAAGACGCCCGGCCGCGCCGGGCGTTTTTATTCCCGTCTGAAAAGTGCATTTTTTCAATAGGTTACACATGAATCCTGATATTCCTCTTCAACTTCTGGGCGGCATCACGGCACGGGAATTCCTGCGCGATTACTGGCAGAAAAAGCCGCTGTTGATCCGCCAGGCGATTCCTGATTTCGAAAGCCCGATCGACGCCGACGAACTGGCCGGCCTGGCGCTGGAAGAAGAAGTCGAATCGCGCCTGATCATCGAGAATGGCGAGCGTCCATGGGAACTGCGTCGCGGCCCGTTCGCCGAAGATGAATTCAGCAAGCTGCCTGAGCGTGACTGGACCCTGCTGGTTCAAGCCGTGGATCAGTTCGTCCCGGAAGTCAGCGAACTGCTGGAAAATTTCCGCTTCCTGCCGAGCTGGCGCATCGACGACGTGATGATCAGCTACGCCGCGCCAGGCGGCAGCGTGGGTCCGCACTTCGACAACTACGACGTGTTCCTGCTGCAAGGCCACGGCAAGCGCAACTGGAAGATCGGCCAGATGTGCAACACCGAGAGCCCGATGCTGGCCCACGCCGACCTGCGCATCCTCTCCGAATTCGAAGCCACCGATGAATGGGTGCTGGAACCGGGCGACATGCTCTACCTGCCGCCGCGCCTGGCCCATTGTGGCGTCGCTGTGGATGACTGCATGACCTACTCGGTGGGCTTCCGCGCGCCGAGCGCCGCTGAAGTGCTGACCCACTTCACCGACTTCCTCAGCCAGTTCCTGTCGGACGAAGAACGCTACACCGACGCCGACGCCTTGCCGACTGCCGACCCTCACCAGATCCAGCGCGATGCACTCGATCGCCTCAAAGGCCTGCTGGCCGAGCACATGAGCGACGAGCGCCTGCTGCTGACCTGGTTCGGCCAGTTCATGACCGAGCCACGCTACCCGGAACTGGTGGTGGGTCCGGAAGACGTCGAAGAAGAGGACTTCATGTCCGCCCTGGAGCAAGGCGCGATCCTGATTCGCAACCCGAGCGCGCGCCTGGCATGGTCCGAAGTCGATGACGACCTGCTGCTGTTCGCCAGCGGCCAGAGCCGTTACCTGCCGGGCAAACTGCGCGAACTGCTGAAGATGATCTGCGCCGCCGACGCCCTGCACGCCGACAACCTCGGCGAATGGCTGAGCGATGAAGACGGCCGCGGCCTGCTGTGCGAACTGGTCAAGCAAGGAAGCCTGGGGTTTGCCGATGAATAAGATTCACGTACGTGTCGCAGACTGGCAAAAGGACAACGCCGAGATCCGGCGCATTCGTGAAGCGGTGTTCGTCGCCGAGCAATCCGTTCCGCCAGAACTGGAATGGGACGCCGATGACATTGATGCCGTGCACTTCCTCGCTTACGAAGGCGACTTTCCGATTGGTACCGCGCGCCTGCTGCCCGATGGACATGTCGGCCGGGTATCGGTACTCAAGGACTGGCGCGGGCTGAAAGTCGGCGATGCGCTGATGCAAGCGGTCATCGGCGAAGCCGAAGAGCGCGGACTCAAGCAGCAGATGCTCAGCGCCCAGGTACAAGCCACGGCGTTCTATGAGCGCCTGGGGTTCCACATGGTCAGTGAGGAGTTCCTGGAAGCCGGGATTCCGCATGTGGACATGGTCCGGCACAGTTAAACCTTCTCCTGTAGGAGCTGCCGCAGGCTGCGATCTTTATAGGCAGCACACCACAAAACGCCTCGCTATCTTCGGATACCGGGGCGTTTTGCTGTCTACCATTCAACTTGCCCCATCCCGGGCCGACAAAGTGGCACTATCAATAAAAATCCAAGGGCAAGATCAAAAGATCGCAGCCTTCGGCAGCTCCTACGGGCTTTGTTTATTTGGCGGAGATAACGGATATGTCCCTACGCACCCTGCTCACCACACTGCTGCTGGGCTGCAGTTTTTCGGTGATGGCAGCCACAGAAATCGTCCCCCTCAAGCACCACACCAGTGCCGATCTTCTGCCGGTGGCGCAGGATTTCGTCGGCAAGGACGGACAGGTCAGCGCCTACGGCAATCAACTCATCGTCAACGCTGATCAGCGCAAGATCGACGAACTTAAAGCCCTTCTTTCCCAACTCGACACGGCACCCAAGCGCCTGCTGATCACCGTCGACACCAGTGACAACAACTTCCAGGATGACCAGGGTTCTTCAACCAACGGCGCCAGGACCCGCATCATCAACTACAGCACCGACAGCCGCGACGGCGGCATTCAGCAGGTACAGGCCAGCGAAGGCGCACCGGCGCTGATCCAGGTCGGCCAAAGCGTGCCACTGACCAGTTCGCAGACCGATGGCTATGGCGACCTGCGCAGCCAGACAGAATACCGCAACGTCACCCAGGGCTTTTACGTCACCGCAAACGTCACCGGCGACATCGTTCACCTCTCGATCAGTACCAACCGTGACCGCATGAGCCAGGAGCGTCCCGATGTAGTGAACGTACAAAGTACCGACACAACCGTCACCGGCCACCTCGGTGAGTGGATCCTGCTGGCCGGGGTCAATGGCCAGACCCAGGCCGATAAACAGGGCCAGACCCGCAGCTACTCAACCCAGAGCCGCAACGACATGACTTTGCGCGTGAAAGTCGACACCCTGGACTAAATCACCAAAAACTGACTGACGAGTCGTATTAGACCAAAGATGTAGTGCTTGAAAAAAAGCACTACAAAACGTTTGACGAGCCAAAAAAGCGAAGGCATGATGGCCTCGCTCCCGCTAATCAGGGGCCCTGGCAAGGGCCTTCGAGGCGATGTTCGCACCTACCCCGCGAACCGCTTCGTGTCTGTACCGCCCACAAGGTGTGTTTGACGAGGTTGTCGACTGGAACGAAGTTGTCCCGAGGGACGGAAGCGTAATAGGTAACCCGGCACCACACTGATGTTCGTACCAAGGCCCACGACGCCCGAATGCGCCCGCAGTTCGCCTTTACCTGCTCACTTCCCCTCGAGCCCATCGTTCATCCCGTCGCCCTCCCCGCCGAATCCGACTTGACCGCTTAAGCTTCTGGTCAGCGAGCGCAGGAATTTTCCACCGCAGAACAACTTTTCATAAAGACGCGACGAGGTTTATCTCCCATGGCACTGACACGCGAACAGCAAATTGCAGCCCTCGAAAAAGACTGGGCTGAAAACCCGCGCTGGAAAGGCGTGACACGCACTTACTCCGCTGCTGACGTCGTCCGCCTGCGTGGCTCGGTTCAACCTGAGCACACCTTTGCAAAAATGGGCGCCGAGAAGCTGTGGAACCTGGTCACCCAGGGTGCCAAGCCAGCCTTCCGTCCTGAGAAAGATTTCGTCAACTGCATGGGCGCCCTGACCGGCGGCCAGGCTGTACAACAAGTCAAAGCCGGTATCCAGGCGATCTACCTGTCGGGCTGGCAGGTTGCTGCGGACAACAACTCCGCCGAATCGATGTACCCGGACCAGTCGCTGTACCCGGTGGACTCGGTTCCAACCGTGGTCAAGCGCATCAACAACTCGTTCCGTCGTGCCGACCAGATCCAGTGGAAAGCCGGCAAGAACCCTGGCGACGCTGGCTACATCGACTACTTCGCGCCGATCGTGGCTGACGCCGAAGCCGGTTTCGGCGGCGTACTGAACGCCTACGAACTGATGAAGAGCATGATCGAAGCAGGCGCCGCCGGCGTTCACTTCGAAGACCAGCTGGCCTCCGTGAAGAAATGCGGCCACATGGGCGGCAAGGTACTGGTTCCTACCCAGGAAGCCGTACAGAAGCTGACCGCTGCCCGTCTGGCAGCTGACGTCGCCGGTACTCCGACCATCATCCTGGCCCGTACCGACGCCAACGCCGCTGACCTGCTGACGTCCGACTGCGACCCGTACGACCAGCCATTCGTGACTGGCGAACGTACCCAGGAAGGCTTCTACAAAGTGCGCGCCGGTCTGGACCAGGCCATCGCTCGCGGCCTGGCCTACGCTCCGTACGCCGACCTGATCTGGTGCGAAACCGCCAAGCCGGACCTGGACGAGGCTCGTCGCTTCGCTGAAGCGATCAAGAAGGAATACCCGGACCAACTGCTGTCGTACAACTGCTCGCCTTCCTTCAACTGGAAGAAAAACCTGGACGACGCGACCATCGCCAAGTTCCAGCGCGAACTGTCCGCCATGGGCTACAAGCACCAGTTCATCACCCTGGCCGGCATTCACAACATGTGGCACAGCATGTTCAACCTGGCGCACGACTACGCCCGCAACGACATGACTGCCTACGTGAAGCTGCAAGAGCAGGAATTCGCCGACGCCGCCAAGGGTTACACCTTCGTGGCTCACCAGCAGGAAGTGGGCACCGGCTACTTCGACGACATGACCACCGTGATCCAGGGTGGCTCGTCTTCGGTTACCGCACTGACCGGCTCGACAGAAGAAGAACAGTTCCACTGATCGGCTTCTTGAGTAAACAGCCGCCGCGGACCGGATAGAAAGCTAACCGCAGCGCTGCACATCTGACGCCCCGACTGGTTCGGGGCGTTTTTTTGCCTGCGATTCAACAACCTCCGCGCCCCCCCCCTGTAGGAGCTGTCGCAGGCTGCGATCTTTTGATCTTGTTTTTTAAAAATCAAAATCAAAAGATCGCAGCCTGCGGCAGCTCCTACAAGGTCCGGTGGCAGGCGGGCAAAACATTGATCCAGAGCGCTATCGCTGGCAGAAAAATCCGCTAAAACGCTCACCGCCGCTACTTGCAGTAACGCCCATATAAGACAACTTCCCGAACACCTGAGGGACAACCAGTTTAAAAATCAAGCCAAACAATATTGATTATCATTCAGATGCAACTATGTTCGTTACATTCCCTACAAAACATAATTGGCGAAATGTCGGCTAATGCCCGTAACGCATGGGCTGCAGGGCCTTTATGGCTCGCTATGTCCTTATTCCTATAAATAATTTCGCTATAGGAATTTTACTTGCCGGGTGTTTAGCCATAAAATCAGCGGGATTGATTGCTGCGACATATCGTCACTGCTTTTGTTTCTTTTCAAGCTCAGAGACCTTTGCTCTCTGTTAAGGATTACCAGCATGCCCGAAGCGACAGGACTCATGGCCCACAACTGGGGCTTTGCCATTTTCCTTCTAGGCGTCGTCGGCCTCTGCGCCTTCATGCTGGGCGTCTCCAGCCTCCTCGGGTCAAAAGCCTGGGGCCGCAGCAAAAACGAACCGTTCGAGTCCGGCATGCTACCTACAGGTGGCGCCCGCTTGCGGCTCTCAGCCAAATTCTATCTGGTCGCGATGCTCTTCGTGATCTTCGATATCGAAGCCCTCTTTCTCTTTGCATGGTCTGTGTCCGTCCGCGAAAGCGGCTGGACCGGATTCGTCGAAGCTCTCGTTTTCATAGCAATTCTGTTGGCAGGCCTTGTCTACCTATTCCGAGTGGGCGCCCTTGACTGGGCTCCGGAAGCTCGGCGCAAGCGGCAAGCGAAGCTGAAACAATGAGGCTTTGGCAATGCAATACAATCTCACCAGGATCGACCCCGATGCTCCTAACGAGCAGTATCCGATTGGCCAACGGGAAACCGTTTCCGATCCGTTAGAAGATCAAGTCCACAAAAACATTTTCATGGGCAAGCTCGAAGACGTGCTCAACGGCACGATCAACTGGGGGCGCAAGAACTCCCTGTGGCCGTATAACTTCGGTCTTTCGTGCTGCTACGTGGAAATGACCACCGCCTTCACGGCGCCCCACGACATCGCGCGCTTTGGCGCCGAGGTTATCCGGGCATCGCCGCGCCAGGCGGATTTCATGGTTATCGCCGGTACCTGCTTCATCAAGATGGCGCCGATCATTCAGCGTCTCTACGAGCAAATGCTCGAGCCTAAATGGGTCATTTCCATGGGTTCGTGCGCCAACTCCGGTGGCATGTACGACATCTACTCCGTCGTTCAAGGGGTGGACAAGTTCCTGCCCGTGGACGTCTACGTGCCTGGCTGCCCGCCCCGCCCTGAAGCTTTCCTGCAAGGCCTGATGCTGTTGCAGGAGTCGATTGGCCAGGAGCGTCGCCCACTTTCCTGGGTCGTTGGCGATCAAGGCGTGTATCGCGCCGAGATGCCTTCCGAGAAGGAAAAGCGCCGCGAACAGCGTATTCAGGTAACCAACCTGCGCAGCCCCGACGAAGTCTGATCCAGATCTGCTGTTTCAAAGAAACGAGAAGCTGGCTTCATTCTTTACGTTGACCGAAAGCGATAAATAACCATGACTACAGGCAGTGCTCTGTACATCCCGCCTTACAAGGCAGACGACCAGGATGTGGTCGTCGAACTGAACAACCGTTTTGGCCCGGAGGCGTTCACCGCCCAGCCTACCCGCACCGGCATGCCGGTGCTTTGGGTTGCCCGCGCCAAACTCGTCGAAGTCCTGACTTTCCTGCGTAACCTGCCCAAGCCGTACGTCATGCTCTATGACCTGCACGGCGTGGACGAGCGTCTGCGCACCAAGCGTCAAGGGCTGCCAAGCGGCGCCGACTTCTCCGTGTTCTACCACTTGATGTCGATCGAACGTAATAGTGACGTAATGATCAAGGTCGCCTTGTCCGAGAGCGACCTCAGCCTGCCGACCGTCACCAGCATCTGGCCGAACGCCAACTGGTACGAGCGTGAAGTCTGGGACATGTACGGCATCGACTTCAAAGGCCACCCGCACCTGTCGCGCATCATGATGCCGCCGACCTGGGAAGGTCACCCGCTGCGCAAGGACTTCCCGGCGCGCGCCACCGAGTTCGATCCGTTCACCCTGAACCTGGCCAAGCAGCAGCTCGAAGAAGAGTCCGCGCGCTTCAAGCCGGAAGACTGGGGCATGAAGCGCTCCGGCCCGAACGAGGACTACATGTTCCTCAACCTCGGCCCGAACCACCCTTCGGCGCACGGTGCGTTCCGCATCATCCTGCAGCTGGACGGTGAAGAGATCGTCGATTGCGTACCGGACATTGGCTACCACCACCGTGGTGCCGAGAAGATGGCCGAGCGTCAGTCGTGGCACAGCTTCATCCCGTACACCGACCGTATCGATTACCTCGGCGGCGTGATGAACAACCTGCCGTACGTGCTCTCGGTCGAGAAGCTGGCCGGCATCAAGGTACCGGAGAAGGTCGACGTCATCCGCATCATGATGGCCGAGTTCTTCCGGATCACCAGCCACCTGCTGTTCCTGGGTACCTACATCCAGGACGTCGGCGCCATGACCCCGGTGTTCTTCACCTTCACCGACCGCCAGCGCGCGTACACGGTGATCGAGGCCATTACCGGTTTCCGTCTGCACCCGGCCTGGTACCGCATCGGTGGCGTCGCCCACGACCTGCCGCGCGGCTGGGAAAAGCTGGTCAAGGACTTCGTCGAGTGGATGCCCAAGCGTCTGGACGAATACCAGAAAGCCGCCCTGGACAACAGCATCCTGCGTGGCCGGACCATCGGCGTCGCCGACTACAACACCAAAGAGGCCCTGGAATGGGGCGTCACCGGTGCCGGCCTGCGTTCGACCGGTTGCGATTTCGACCTGCGTAAAGCGCGCCCGTACTCGGGCTACGAGAACTTCGAATTCGAAGTGCCGCTGGCCGCCAATGGCGATGCCTACGACCGCTGCATCGTGCGTGTCGAGGAGATGCGCCAGAGCATCAGGATCATCGACCAGTGCCTGCGCAACATGCCGGAAGGCCCGTACAAGGCGGATCACCCGCTGACCACGCCGCCGCCGAAAGAGCGCACCCTGCAGCACATCGAAACCCTGATCACGCACTTCCTGCAGGTTTCGTGGGGCCCGGTCATGCCGGCCAACGAATCCTTCCAGATGATCGAAGCGACCAAGGGCATCAACAGTTATTACCTGACGAGCGATGGCGGCACCATGAGCTACCGCACCCGGATTCGTACCCCAAGCTTCCCGCACCTGCAGCAGATCCCTTCGGTGATCAAAGGCAGCATGGTCGCGGACTTGATCGCGTACCTGGGTAGTATCGATTTCGTTATGGCCGACGTGGACCGCTAAGCATGAACAGCACGCTTATCCAGACAGACCGTTTCACCTTGAGTGAAACCGAGCGCTCGGCCATCGAGCACGAGTTGCATCACTACGAAGACCCGCGCGCGGCGTCGATCGAAGCCCTGAAGATCGTCCAGAAGGAACGTGGCTGGGTGCCGGACGGCGCCCTGTACGCCATCGGCGAGATCCTCGGCATCCCGGCCAGCGACGTTGAAGGCGTCGCGACGTTCTACAGCCAGATCTTCCGTCAGCCGGTCGGCCGCCACATCATTCGCGTCTGCGACAGCATGGTCTGCTACATCGGCGGCCACGAGTCCGTGGTCAGCGAAATCCAGAGCAAGCTCGGCATCGGCCTGGGTCAGACCACCGCCGACGGTCGTTTCACCCTGCTGCCGGTCTGCTGCCTCGGTAACTGCGACAAGGCGCCGGCGCTGATGATCGACGACGACACGTTCGGTGATGTGCAGCCAGCAGGCGTTGCCAAATTGCTCGAGGGCTACGTATGACCCTGACTTCCTTCGGTCCAGCCAACCGCATCAAGCGTTCGGCCGAGACTCACCCGCTCACCTGGCGTCTGCGCGACGACGGCGAAGCCGTATGGCTCGACGAGTACCAGGCCAAGAACGGTTACGCCGCTGCACGCAAGGCCTTCGCCGACATGGCCCAGGACGACATCGTCCAGACCGTGAAAGATTCCGGCCTCAAGGGTCGCGGTGGTGCGGGCTTCCCCACGGGCGTGAAGTGGGGCCTGATGCCCAAGGACGAATCCATCAACATCCGCTACCTGCTATGCAACGCGGATGAAATGGAGCCGAACACCTGGAAAGACCGCATGCTGATGGAGCAACTGCCCCATCTGCTGATCGAAGGCATGCTGATCAGCGCCCGCGCGCTGAAAACCTACCGTGGCTACATCTTCCTGCGTGGCGAATACACCACCGCCGCCAAGCACCTGAACCGTGCCGTGGAAGAAGCCAAGGCAGCTGGCCTTTTGGGCAAGAACATCCTGGGCAGCGGTTTCGATTTCGAGCTGTTCGTCCACACCGGTGCCGGGCGTTATATCTGCGGTGAAGAAACCGCACTGATCAACTCCCTCGAAGGCCGCCGCGCCAACCCGCGCTCCAAGCCGCCCTTCCCTGCCGCCGTTGGCGTGTGGGGCAAGCCGACTTGCGTGAACAACGTCGAGACCCTGTGCAACGTGCCGGCGATCATTGCCGACGGCGTGGACTGGTACAAATCGTTGGCTCGCGAAGGCAGTGAAGACATGGGCACCAAGCTCATGGGCTTCTCCGGCAAGGTCAAGAACCCGGGCCTGTGGGAATTGCCGTTCGGCGTCACCGGTCGCGAGCTGTTCGAAGACTACGCCGGTGGCATGCGCGACGGTTACAAGCTCAAGTGCTGGCAGCCAGGCGGCGCCGGTACCGGCTTCCTGTTGCCGGAACACCTGGACGCACAAATGTATGCCGGCGGCATCGCCAAAGTGGGCACCCGCATGGGTACCGGCCTGGCCATGGCGGTGGACGACAGCGTCAACATGGTGTCCCTGCTGCGCAACATGGAGCAGTTCTTCGCCCGCGAATCCTGTGGCTTCTGCACCCCGTGCCGCGATGGCTTGCCATGGAGCGTCAAGCTCCTGATGGCCATCGAGAACGGTGAAGGCCAGCCAGGCGACATCGAGACCCTGCTGGGTCTGGTCGGTTTCCTCGGCCCGGGCAAGACCTTCTGTGCTCACGCACCGGGCGCCGTGGAGCCGTTGGGCAGCGCAATCAAATACTTCCGTCCAGAGTTCGAAGCCGGTATCGCGCCTGTCAGCGCCGCCGTCCCGCCTCTGGCAAGGCCGATCGTAGTCGGCGCGTAACCGCTTAAAAAGGCGAAGGGTCCGTGCCCTTCGCTTTTCGTGTGATGACGCCGTAAGCGGCTGTGTTGATTCACGCGAATAACAAGATTCCATTAGCCACGCCCGCTGACACCGGGCCAACGAAGAACTTTGAACCATGGCCACTATCCACGTAGACGGCAAAGCGCTCGAAGTCGATGGGGCAGACAACCTGTTACAGGCATGTCTGTCTCTGGGCCTCGATATTCCGTATTTCTGCTGGCACCCTGCCCTGGGCAGCGTTGGCGCTTGCCGCCAGTGCGCGGTCAAGCAGTACACCGACGAGAACGACACCCGTGGTCGTATCGTCATGTCCTGCATGACCCCTGCCACCGACAACACCTGGATCTCCATCGATGATGAAGAATCCAAGGCTTTCCGCGCCAGTGTTGTTGAATGGCTGATGACCAACCACCCTCACGACTGCCCGGTCTGTGAAGAAGGCGGTCACTGCCACCTGCAAGACATGACGGTAATGACCGGCCACAACGAGCGCCGTTACCGCTTCACCAAGCGTACCCACCAGAACCAGCAACTGGGCCCGTTCATTTCCCACGAAATGAACCGCTGCATCGCTTGCTACCGCTGCGTGCGCTTCTACAAGGACTACGCCGGCGGCACCGATCTGGGTGTGTTCGGCGCCCACGACAACGTGTACTTCGGTCGCGTTGAAGACGGCACCCTGGAAAGCGAGTTCTCCGGCAACCTCACCGAGGTCTGCCCGACCGGTGTGTTCACCGACAAGACTCACTCCGAGCGCTACAACCGCAAGTGGGACATGCAGTTCTCGCCGAGCATCTGCCATGGCTGCTCCAGCGGTTGCAACATTTCCCCGGGCGAGCGTTACGGTGAACTGCGCCGCATCGAAAACCGTTACAACGGTTCGGTGAACCAGTACTTCCTGTGCGACCGTGGCCGTTTCGGCTATGGCTACGTCAACCGCGAAGACCGCCCACGTCAGCCGCTGCTGGCCAACGGCACCAAGCTGAGCCTCGACGACGCGCTGGATAAAGCTGCTGATTTGCTGCGCGGTCGCAACATCGTCGGTATCGGTTCGCCTCGCGCCAGCCTCGAAAGCAACTACGCGTTGCGCGAACTGGTCGGTGCCGAGCACTTCTACTCGGGTATCGAAGCCGCCGAACTGGAGCGCATCCGCCTGGTCCTGCAAGTGCTCAAGGACAGCCCGCTGCCAGTGCCGAACATGCGCGACATCGAAGACCACGACGCCGTGTTCGTCCTCGGTGAAGACCTGACCCAGACGGCTGCGCGCATGGCCCTGTCCCTGCGTCAATCGGTCAAGGGCAAGGCCGAAGACATGGCCGACGCCATGCGCGTCCAGCCCTGGCTCGACGCCGCGGTGAAGAACATCGGCCAGCACGCGCTGAACCCGCTGTTCATCGCCAGCCTGGCTGAAACCAAGCTCGACGACATCGCCGAAGAGTGCGTTCACGCCGCTCCAGACGACCTGGCCCGCATCGGTTTCGCCGTGGCGCACGCCCTCGACGCCAGCGCACCGGCCGTTGAAGGCCTGGATGCTGAAGCCCTCGAACTGGCCAAGCGCATCGCCGATGCCTTGCTCGCGGCCAAGCGCCCACTGATCATCGCCGGTACTTCCCTGGGCTCCAAAGCCCTGATCGAAGCTGCCGCGAACATCGCCAAGGCCCTGAAGCTGCGCGAGAAGAACGGTTCCATCAGCCTGATCGTGCCGGAGGCCAACAGCCTCGGCCTGGCCATGCTCGGTGGCGAATCGGTCGACGCCGCGCTGCAAGCCGTGATCGACGGCAAGGCTGACGCCATCGTCGTGCTGGAAAACGATCTGTATACCCGTACCGACAAAGCCCGCGTCGATGCCGCCCTGACTGCCGCGAAAGTGCTGATCGTGGCCGACCACCAGAAGACTGCCACCAGCGATCGCGCGCACCTGGTTCTGCCAGCCGCCAGCTTCGCTGAAGGCGACGGTACCCTGGTCAGCCAGGAAGGCCGCGCCCAGCGCTTCTTCCAGGTCTTCGATCCGAAGTACATGGACGCGAGCATCCTGGTCCACGAAGGCTGGCGCTGGCTGCATGCCCTGCGCGCCACCCTGCTGAACCAGCCGATCGACTGGACCCAGCTGGACCACGCCACCGCCGCTGTCGCTTCCAGCACACCGGTCCTGAACCGCATTGTCGACGCCGCACCGTCCGCCGCGTTCCGCATCAAGGGCATGAAACTGGCCCGTGAACCGCTGCGCTACTCCGGTCGTACCGCCATGCGCGCCGACATCAGCGTGCACGAACCGCGTACCCCGCAGGACAAGGACACCGCGTTCGCCTTTTCCATGGAAGGTTACTCGGGTTCGGCCGAACCGCGTCAGCAAGTGCCATTCGCCTGGTCTCCGGGCTGGAACTCGCCGCAAGCCTGGAACAAGTTCCAGGACGAAGTCGGTGGTCACATCCGCGCTGGCGACCCGGGCACCCGCCTGATCGAAAGCACCGGTGACTCGCTGAACTGGTTCGCCACTGTTCCGCGCGCGTTCAACCCGGCTCCAGGTACCTGGCAGGTCGTGCCGTTCTTCCACCTGTTCGGCAGCGAAGAGAACTCTTCGAAAGCCGCTCCGGTTCAGGAACGCATTCCGGCGGCCTACGTTGCACTGGCCAAGTCCGAAGCCGACCGCCTGGGCGTCAACGACGGTGCCATGCTGAGCCTGAACGTGGCCGGCCAGACCCTGCGTCTGCCGCTGCGCATCAATGAAGAACTGGGCGCAGGCCTGGTGGCCTTGCCTGCGGGCATCGCCGGCATTCCGCCAGCAATCTTTGGCAAATCCGTTGACGGTCTGCAGGAGGCAGCTCAATGACCTGGTTCACTCCTGAAGTGATCGACGTGATCATCGCGGTCCTCAAGGCCGTGGTGATTCTGCTCGCCGTGGTGATCTGCGGCGCCCTGCTCAGCTGGGTCGAACGTCGTTTGCTCGCCCTCTGGCAGGACCGTTACGGTCCGAACCGCGTCGGCCCGTTCGGCGCGTTCCAGATCGCCGCCGACATGATCAAGATGTTCTTCAAGGAAGACTGGACGCCTCCATTCGCCGACAAGATGATCTTCACCCTGGCACCGGTCGTGGCCATGAGCGCCCTGCTGATTGCCTTCGCGATCATCCCGATCACCCCGACCTGGGGTGTGGCGGACATCAACATCGGCATCCTGTTCTTCTTCGCCATGGCTGGTCTCTCGGTCTACGCGGTGCTGTTCGCCGGCTGGTCGAGCAACAACAAGTTCGCCCTGCTGGGCAGCTTGCGTGCCTCGGCGCAAACCGTGTCGTACGAAGTGTTCATGGGCCTGTCGCTGATGGGCATCGTGATCCAGGTCGGCTCGTTCAACATGCGCGACATCGTTGAATATCAGGCGCAGAACCTGTGGTTCATCATTCCGCAGATCTTCGGGTTCCTGACCTTCTTCATCGCTGGCGTGGCCGTGACTCACCGTCACCCGTTCGACCAGCCGGAAGCGGAACAGGAACTGGCCGACGGTTACCACATTGAATACGCCGGCATGAAATGGGGCATGTTCTTCGTCGGCGAGTACATCGGCATCGTGTTGATTTCGGCGCTGCTGGTGACCTTGTTCTTCGGTGGCTGGCACGGTCCGTTCGGTCTCCTGCCGCAGATCCCGTTCATCTGGTTCGCACTGAAAACCGCGTTCTTCATCATGATGTTCATCCTGCTGCGCGCGTCGATTCCGCGCCCACGGTATGACCAGGTGATGGATTTCAGCTGGAAGTTCTGCCTGCCGCTGACCCTCGTCAACATGCTGGTGACCGCTGCGATCGTGTTGCTCAACACGCCCGCCGTCGCGGCTCAGTGAGGATAGAGAATCATGAAGTACATATTTGACATCGTGCATGGCTTCTACACCCAGCTTCGCAGCCTGGTGATGATTTTCGGCCACGCCTTCCGCAAGCGCGACACGCTGCAGTACCCGGAAGAACCGGTCTACCTGCCGCCGCGCTACCGTGGACGCATCGTCCTGACCCGTGACCCCGATGGCGAAGAGCGTTGCGTAGCCTGCAACCTGTGCGCCGTGGCCTGCCCGGTCGGTTGCATCTCGCTGCAGAAAGCTGAAACCGAAGACGGTCGCTGGTACCCGGACTTCTTCCGCATCAACTTCTCGCGCTGCATTTTCTGTGGCCTCTGCGAGGAAGCCTGCCCGACCACCGCGATCCAGCTGACACCGGATTTCGAGATGGCCGAGTTCAAACGTCAGGACCTGGTTTACGAGAAAGAAGATCTGCTGATCTCCGGCCCCGGCAAAAACCCTGATTACAACTTCTATCGTGTTGCAGGTATGGCGATTGCCGGGAAGCCGAAAGGCTCCGCGCAGAACGAAGCCGAACCGATCAACGTGAAGAGCTTGCTGCCTTAAGGAAGAAAGATGGAATTCGCTTTCTATTTCGCATCGGGTATCGCTGTGGTGTCCACGCTTCGCGTGATCACCAACACCAACCCTGTGCACGCCCTGCTCTACCTGATCATTTCGCTGATCGCCGTGGCCATGACGTTCTTCGCCCTCGGCGCACCGTTTGCCGGTGTCCTGGAAGTGATCGCCTACGCTGGCGCCATCATGGTGCTGTTCGTGTTCGTGGTGATGATGCTGAACCTGGGCCCCGCCTCGGTTCAGCAAGAGCGCGTCTGGCTCAAGCCCGGCATATGGGGCGGCCCGGTCCTCCTCGCCTCGCTGCTGCTGGTGGAACTGCTGTACGTGCTGTTCTCCCACCAGACCGGTGAAGCCGTCGGCCACACCACCGTAGACGCCAAGGCCGTGGGCATCAGCCTGTTCGGTCCTTACCTGCTGGTGGTCGAACTCGCCTCGATGCTGCTGCTCGCCGCAGCCGTCACGGCGTTCCACTTGGGCCGCAACGAAGCCAAGGAGCAATGACGATGCCTGCTATCCCCATGGAGCATGGTCTGGCGGTCGCCGGCATCCTGTTCTGCCTCGGTCTGGTCGGCCTGATGGTCCGCCGCAACATCCTTTTCGTGCTGATGAGCCTGGAGGTCATGATGAATGCCTCCGCTTTGGCGTTCATCGTTGCCGGTAGCCGCTGGGCGCAGCCGGATGGACAGATCATGTTCATCCTGGTGATCAGCCTGGCAGCCGCCGAGGCCAGTATCGGCCTGGCGATCCTGCTGCAACTGTATCGCCGCTTCCACACGCTCGATATCGACGCTGCCAGTGAGATGCGCGGATGAACCTTCTCTATCTGACTTTCGTATTCCCTCTCATCGGTTTCCTGCTGCTGTCGTTCTCCCGTGGACGCATCTCGGAAAACCTGGCCGCGCTGATTGGCGTCGGCTCCATCGGTCTGTCGGCGATCGTTACCGCCTACGTGATCTGGCAATTCAACGTCGCCCCGCCGGAAGGCGGTCACTACACCCAGGTGTTGTGGCAGTGGATGGCGGTGGAAGGTTTCACGCCGAACTTCGCCCTGTACCTGGACGGCCTGTCCGTGACCATGCTCGGTGTGGTCGTCGGCGTCGGCTTCCTGATCCACCTGTTCGCGTCCTGGTACATGCGCGGTGAAGCCGGTTACTCGCGTTTCTTCGCCTACACCAACCTGTTCATCGCCAGCATGCTGTTCCTCGTGCTGGGCGATAACCTGTTGTTCCTGTACTTCGGCTGGGAAGGCGTGGGCCTGTGCTCGTACCTGTTGATCGGTTTCTACTACAGCAACCGCAACAACGGTAACGCCGCACTCAAAGCCTTCATCGTGACCCGCATCGGTGACGTGTTCATGGCCATCGGCCTGTTCATTCTGTTTGCCCAACTGGGCACGCTGAACGTTCAGGAACTGCTGGTGCTGGCACCGCAGAAATTCCAGGCCGGCGACTTCTGGATGGTCATGGCCACCCTGATGCTGCTGGGCGGCGCTGTCGGTAAATCCGCGCAACTGCCACTGCAAACCTGGCTGGCGGACGCGATGGCCGGTCCTACTCCGGTTTCGGCACTGATCCACGCCGCAACCATGGTGACCGCCGGTGTCTACCTGATCGCCCGTACCCACGGCCTGTTCACCCTGGCGCCGGAAATCCTGCACCTGGTAGGCATTGTCGGTGGCGTGACCCTGGTCCTGGCTGGTTTTGCAGCCCTGGTTCAGACCGACATCAAGCGTATCCTCGCCTACTCGACCATGAGCCAGATTGGCTACATGTTCCTGGCCCTGGGCGTCGGTGCCTGGGATGGCGCGATCTTCCACCTGATGACCCACGCCTTCTTCAAGGCCCTGCTGTTCCTTGCATCCGGTGCGGTGATCGTTGCCTGCCACCACGAGCAGGACATCTTCAAGATGGGCGGTCTGTGGAAAAAGCTGCCACTGGCCTACGCCAGCTTCATCGTCGGCGGCGCGGCCCTGGCGGCCCTGCCACTGGTCACCGCGGGCTTCTACTCCAAGGACGAAATCCTCTGGGAAGCGTTTGCCAGCGGTAACGAAGGTCTGCTGTATGCAGGTCTGGTCGGTGCGTTCATGACTTCGCTGTACACCTTCCGCCTGATCTTCATCGCGTTCCACGGTGAAGCGAAGACCGAAGCCCACGCCGGTCACGGCATTGCCCACTGGCTGCCACTGTCGGTGCTGATCGTGCTGTCGACCTTCGTCGGCGCAATGATCGTTCCACCGCTGCACGGCGTGCTGCCTGAGAGCGTCGGCCATGCCGGCGGCGAAGCCAAGCACAGCCTGGAAATCGCTTCGGGCGCCATCGCCCTGGCCGGTATCCTGCTGTCTGCGCTGCTGTTCCTCGGCAAGCGTCGCTTCGTGACGGCCATCGCCAACAGCGGCATCGGCCGTGTCCTTTCGGCCTGGTGGTTCGCTGCCTGGGGCTTCGACTGGATCTACGACAAACTGTTCGTCAAGCCGTACCTGGCGATCAGCCACATCCTGCGCAAAGACCCGCTCGACCAGACCATCGGTCTGATCCCGCGCATGGCCAAAGGCGGTCACACCGCCCTGAGCCGTACCGAGACCGGTCAACTGCGTTGGTATGCCGCCTCGATGGCTGCTGGTGCCGTGCTGGTCATCGGCGCCGTCGTGCTGGTAGCGGTCTGATATGAACCTTGCGAATTTGCGAAAGGAAACGAACCCGTCATGATTCTGCCTTGGCTAATCCTGATCCCCTTCATCGGCGGCCTGCTGTGCTGGATGGGTGAGCGCTTCGGCGCCACCCTCCCCCGCTGGATTGCGCTGATCACCATGTCCCTGCTGCTCTCCCTCGGCCTCTGGCTGTGGGCCAACGGTGACTATTCATTTGCTCCGGCACCGGGTGCCGATCCGACCTGGGCGCTTGAGTTCAAGCATGTCTGGATCCAGCGCTTCGGCATCAATGTGCACCTGGCCCTCGACGGCCTGTCGCTGTTGATGATCATGCTGACCGGCCTGCTGGGTGTCCTCTCGGTACTCTGCTCGTGGAAAGAGATCCAGCGTCACGTTGGCTTCTTCCACCTGAACCTGATGTGGATCCTGGGTGGTGTCGTCGGCGTGTTCCTCGCCCTCGACCTGTTCATGTTCTTCTTCTTCTGGGAAATGATGCTGGTGCCGATGTACTTCCTCATCGCGCTCTGGGGTCACAGTTCTTCGGACGGCAAGAAAACCCGGATCTACGCGGCGACCAAGTTCTTCATCTTCACTCAGGCTTCCGGCCTGATCATGCTGGTGGCGATCCTGGGCCTGGTACTGGTCAACTTCAACGACACCGGCGTGATTACCTTCAACTACGCCGACCTGTTGAAGACCAAGATGTCGACGACCACCGAGTACATCCTGATGCTCGGCTTCTTCATCGCCTTCGCGGTCAAGCTGCCAGTCGTACCGTTCCACTCCTGGCTGCCTGACGCTCACGCCCAGGCACCGACCGCAGGTTCCGTCGACCTCGCCGGTATCTTGCTGAAAACCGCTGCCTACGGCCTGCTGCGTTTCGCCCTGCCGCTGTTCCCGAATGCATCGGCCGAGTTCGCGCCGTTCGCCATGACCCTGGGTCTGATCGGGATCTTCTACGGTGCGTTCCTGGCGTTCGCGCAAACCGACATCAAGCGTCTGATCGCCTTCTCGTCCGTTTCCCACATGGGTTTCGTACTGATCGGCATCTACTCCGGCAGCCAACTGGCGCTGCAGGGCGCGGTGATGCAGATGCTGGCCCACGGTCTGTCGGCAGCGGCACTCTTTATCCTGAGTGGCCAATTGTACGAACGCACTCACACCCGCGACATGCGTGAAATGGGTGGCCTGTGGTCGAAGATCGCCTACCTGCCGGCCCTCAGCCTGTTCTTCGCGGCGGCGTCCCTGGGCTTGCCGGGTACCGGTAACTTCGTCGGTGAGTTCCTGATCCTGATCGGCACCTTCCCGATCGCCCCATGGGTCACCATCATCGCGACGTCCGGCCTGGTGTTCGGTTCGGTCTATTCGCTGATCATGATCCATCGCGCCTACTTCGGCCCGGCCAAATCGGACGCGGTGCTGCATGGCATGGACGGTCGCGAAATGATCATGGTGGTCGGTCTGGCTGCACTGCTGATCTACATCGGCGTGTACCCACAACCGTTCCTCGATACCTCTGCCGCTACGATGCATGGCGTGCAGCAGTGGCTCGGTACCGCCTTCACTCAACTCGCTTCGGCCCGGTAAGAGCGCTATGGAATTCACGACTCAACACTTTATCGCGCTAGCGCCGCTGTTGATTACCAGCGCCACGATCATCGTGGTGATGCTGGCGATCGCCTGGCGCCGCAACCACTCCCAGACCTTCCTGCTGTCGGTGGCCGGTCTGAACCTGGCATTGCTGTCGATCCTGCCTGCCTTGAAAGTCGCGCCCCTGGCCGTGACCCCATTGCTGCAGATCGACACCTTCGCCTGCCTGTACATGGCGCTGATCCTGGTCGCCACCCTCGCCTGTGTGACCCTCGCCCACGCCTACCTTGGCGATGGCGGTTCGGGTTACCCGGGCAACCGTGAAGAACTGTACCTGCTGATCCTGATGGCCGCCGCCGGTGGCCTGGTGCTGGTCAGCGCGCAGCACCTGGCCGGGTTGTTCATCGGTCTGGAACTGCTGTCGGTGCCGGTCTACGGTCTGGTGGCCTATGCCTTCTTCAACAAGCGCTCGCTGGAAGCCGGCATCAAGTACATGGTGCTGTCGGCAGCCGGTTCCGCGTTCCTGTTGTTCGGTATGGCCCTGCTCTACGCTGACGCCGGTTCCCTGAGCTTTGTCGGAATCGGCCAGGCGCTGGCGGCTACTGGCCTGCCAAGTTCGCTGGCGCAACTGGGCCTGGGCATGATGCTGATCGGCCTGGCGTTCAAACTGTCGCTGGTACCCTTCCACCTCTGGACCCCGGACGTCTACGAAGGTGCTCCGGCACCGGTTGCAGCATTCCTGGCCACCGCGTCGAAAGTGGCGGTGTTCGCAGTGATGGTGCGTCTGTTCCAGATCTCGCCAGCGGCGAGCAGCGGCGTGCTGAGCAACGTGCTGACCATCATCGCCATCGCGTCGATCCTGTTCGGTAACCTGCTGGCTCTGACCCAGAGCAACCTCAAGCGTCTGCTGGGTTACTCGTCCATCGCCCACTTCGGCTACCTGCTGATCGCCCTGGTGGCGAGCAAGGGCCTGGCCGTGGAAGCCATCGGCGTGTACCTGGTCACCTACGTGATCACCAGCCTCGGCGCCTTCGGCGTGATCACCCTGATGTCCTCGCCGTACAACGGCCGTGACGCGGATGCCCTGTACGAATACCGCGGCCTGTTCTGGCGCCGTCCGTACCTGACTGCCGTACTGACCGTGATGATGCTGTCCCTGGCCGGTATCCCGCTGACCGCCGGCTTCATCGGCAAGTTCTACATCATCGCCACCGGCGTCGAGTCGCATCAGTGGTGGCTGGTCGCCTCCCTGGTACTGGGCAGCGCCATCGGCGTGTTCTACTACCTGCGTGTGATGGTCACCCTGTACCTGATCGAACCGAACCTGCGTCGCCACGATGCGCAACTGCACTGGGAACAACGTGCAGGCGGCGTAATGCTGCTGGCCATCGCGGTATTGGCCTTCTTCCTCGGCCTGTACCCACAACCGCTGCTGAACCTGGTTCAACAGTCGGGTCTGGCGGGTTGATCGCTTAGGCGACTCTCGGCAACAAACAGAAACGGCACCTTCGGGTGCCGTTTTTGCGTTTTTGGGGGGGCAAAGTCAAAAGATCGCAGCCTGCGGCAGCTCCTACGCGCCTGTGGGCGCCGCCGCAGGCTGCGATCTTTTAATCATCATTGCGATCAGCAATTGATGACATCCGGCGATTGCTCCCGAACACTAATGTGAGCGACGGGCTTACAGGAGTATTCAAATGAAACAAGAACCGATGGTGATGATGTGCAATGAAATGGCGAAACCGACCTATGGTTCGCTTGCCTTTGCCGCCCCGAAAAATCTGGCTATTTTTTTTCCAGAATATGGGAGAGAAATCATGATCGTCGTTCCGTTGGCCGAAGCAAAAAACAATCTGTCCAAACTCGTCGATGATGCGGCGGCGGGCCAGATCATAACGATTGCCAAGCATGGTCGAGCCTTGGCCCGCCTTGTTCCCGTAGGAAAAACCAGCGGAAAGCGTATCGGTGCGATGAAAGGCAAACTGGTTCTGGCTGAAGACTTCGATGCACTACTGCCGGACGACATGCTGGATGCTTTTGCAGGAACCCACGAATAAGGGTTCTACTGGACACTCATGTTTTGCTTTGGGCTCTCAGCGATGACCCCAAACTATCCGGCAAGGCCAGAAAACTCATTGAATGCGCTGCCGACATATACATCAGCGCAGCGACATTCTGGGAAATGGCGATCAAGGTCGGGTTGGGAAAGCTGAATGTTGATCTGGAAGAAATCCGCCAATACTGCCTCGAAAGCAGTTTCTTTGAATTGCCTGTGACCTCAGAACACGCCATTGCCGTGAGAGACCTCGAACATCACCATCGTGACCCGTTCGACCGTTTAATTATTGCAACGGCCATTACAGAACCCATGAAACTCCTCAGCGCCGACTCCGTGATTGCCCAGTACACGGATTTGGCTATTTGGGTCTGATTGATACAAGGAAATTGACGGTTTGCCTATAAGGGCCTCTTCGTCGGGTCGCGTTTTTTCAAAGTATGCCAAATAGCTGCCCCCCCCTGTTGGGGCTGCCATTAGCGTCAATGATGACTCAGTCGGCTTGACGTTATCCAAGACCGCCTGTTTCACCACCAACTCCCCCAGCATGACCATTTACTCGATGCGCAGCAGGGGCTCGCGGTGCGCGCCTTCCAACAGCGCGGCAAAATCACCGAGCATGACTGTGGCTGAGGCCAGGGATTCACAAGTAACCACTGATTCAGGTGTCCGAAGAGACGCTTCCCTACGTGAACGCAGACTCTTGTCACATATGTTCAATCTTTATTCCATGTTTGCATCACACCTCATAAATACCGCAGCAAAAAACCTTGAATTCATAGTGAGTTGAAGCCGGCACCGGGTAAAAAACCGGACAAACAATAATGTCATTGCATATTTCTTACACTTTGCGATTCGACAGCACTTGAGTACCGAGCTTAATTTATCGCCCAGACCAACTACAAGAAACGGCCTACGATGAAAAATGCACTCGTAATTCGACATTTGAACTTTGAAGATCTCGGCACACTCGAACAGCTGTTGCTTCACCGCAGTTACAATATTCATATTGTCGATGCCACTTCTGAAGAGCTGCACACAATTGATCCCATAACACCTGATCTGATGGTGATATTGGGAGGACCGATCGGTGCCTATGATGAAAAAAAATACCCATTTATAGAAGGTGAAATTTCTCTTATCAGCACACGCCTGCAAAACAATAAGAAAACGTTGGGAATTTGCCTGGGCGCACAACTGATAGCGAGGGTGTTGGGAGCCTCCGTTTATCCAATGGGGCACCTGGAAATTGGCTTCAGCCCTTTGCAACTGAGTGATGACGCACGCCATTCCTGCCTTGACCTGTTGAACGATGATATCGGTGTGTTGCACTGGCACGGAGATCAATTCGATATTCCCAAGGGGGCTGATCATCTGGCCAGCAGCGAATTTTGTGCCAATCAGGCGTTTAGTGTCGGCAATAACATACTGGCTCTGCAGTTCCATCTGGAAGTTGACCCTGACCGCATTGAACAATGGCTGGTCGGTCACGCAGCGGAATTGAACATGGCCTCAATTGACCCTCGCGATTTGCGTCGACAGGCATACTTACATGGCAAGTCATTGAAAGCCATTGCACCGAAAATCATTTCAAGCTGGCTCGACCTGCCACTCTAACAAAGCTCATTGCGCAGACTACTTAGAATAAAAGGTAACTACCATGAACACTCACGACATTCAAACTTACTCGGTTGCACAGATGCTCGAAAAGCTTTCCCTGCTTTGGAGTACACGAGCCGCTGTCAACAACAAACAACCTTCTTATTCGGAGCTGGCGTTCGACCCCGGCAAAAATGACTTCTGTGAGAGCTTGCTCCCGTTCAGAAATCATCCTGCCTGGATTGAAGCCTCACCCGAAATGAAATCAACCTGCCTGTCCTATGCATGGATTATCTACAACCTTAAAACCATTTACATCGAATGCGACATTGTCACGCCGGCCTGCGAGGACATCATCAAAACGCCACCCAGCGCTACCAGGAATCGAGCATTGCTTCAGGAGTCCATTTCCGAAGCACTGCTGGATGAGGCACTGCACACCAAGATGTCAGTCACTGCCTGCAACTACATCTATCACCACCGAGATCTTGCACACCTGAATTTCACAGACTTCAACTTGATCAAATGGAAAAATTGGGTGCTATCGTCCTGTTCTGCCGAATGGGAGCGCAGACTCACTCGCTTCGGTATCGCCTGCGCCAGTGAAACGCTGATTACGGACTATCTTAAAACGCTGGCGGAAGACAGTTCCGTTCAAAGCATATGTCATCAAGTCACCAAGACCCATGCTATGGATGAATGGAGCCACTCCAGTGTGTTCAGCTATGTAGCAGCAGATCTCATATCGACGCTATCTCAACGTGAAAAAACGCATTTAAAGACCATCATTAAAAAAACAGTATCAATGTTTGCGAACAATGAGATGGGAGCGTGGGAAATGGCTTTCTCTCATGCTCGCCTGCCTCGCTATGCAGACATCATTCATGACACGGCGACACTCGGCGAAGTAAACGTCTATACCGAATCGGTCGAAAAATTGCTGAACCGAATAGGGCTCGAAGAAACTCACTGATAGCTGACGCCCCTGAACAATTTATAAAAACGTACTTCTCTCTTTACCATGAAGGGGACAACCATGGAACGGCTTGCGTTCTTGAGTTGCGAGAAAACCTCAGATGCGGCAACCCACACGAAGACTTACCTGCTGCGATTACCCCAATGCATTGCAACCGACGAACTAAAACCGGGACGTTATATTGTGATCAATCACCCCGACCGTTTTGGTACGGCGCAACAACGTAATTACTCGATTACGGCGTTGAGGGATAACAATCAGATTGAAATCACGGTCAAGAGCACGGGTAACAAAGGAGTGTCGGATAGTTTGTATTCGAACGTCAGCTGTGGATCACTCCTTTGTGTTTCCCAAGTAGGTGGAAATATCACTTCGGACAGTATTATCGCCTATCGACATGTCTTGATGCTGGCAGGCGGTATCGGCATCACGTTGCCGGTAGCGCTGATCCGTAGCCTTGTCGAGCTTGAAAAAAAAGATAAAACCATCCCCCGAGTCACGCTCCTGGTGAGTTCCCCTACGATTGCAAGCATCCCGTTCCTCGCGGAACTCCTCGCATTGGCGTTCCGATCGGACTGGTTCAACGTTCGTTTCTTTATTACTCGAGAAGCAGTCAAAACGCACTCTCAGCACTTTACCGGGGGACGCCTGGATAAACTTTCCTTACTGGATTCAGTCCCCGTCGACGCGGCGGTCATTTGCGGTAGTCATGGTTTTTCCGTTGCCCAGCAGGTGCTGGTCAAGGAGCTGAATCACAACATCCCCTGTTACATCGAAGCGTTCAGCAGCTTGGAACCGTCAGAACCGACAGCCGAACACAGCCCACTGACCACGGTCTGCGCTCGATCAAACCAGAACGACTACCGCTTCCAGGTCAGCACAGGAAAAACGTTGCTTGATGCATTGGAAGCCAACCAGGTCCCCATCCGCAGTCAGTGCCGCTCAGGCATTTGCGGCAGTTGCAGAATCAAGGTTATTTCCGGGGCATGCAAAAGAGCACCTGATTTCTCGCTCAGCACTGCGGAACGGGAGTCGGGCTATGCGTTGGCTTGCTGCACCTATGCCGAGGGTGGTGAGCTCTCAATTGAAGTCTGACCGTGCATGCAGGGACTGAGCGTTAAGGAGTACGCTCACGACGAAAAACGGCACCTTTCGGTGCCGTTCGCCTTTCACACTCCCAAACACTTACTTACGCGCATCCGCCCACGATTTCAGCAGCTCGCTGTAGCTCACGGTTTCGCCTTTCGGCTTCTCGTTTTCCAGTTTCGGCTTCGGCGCGCCCGGCTGATCGAACCAGTACTGAGCATCGCGCTCAGGGTTCATTTTCGGTGCGCAGGTGGCTTGTGCCTTAGAACGCTCCAGGCGGGTCATGATCGCGTCCTGATCCTTGGCCAGGCCGTCGAGTGCCTGTTGCGGGGTTTTGTCGCCGCTGGCCGCTTCGGCGATGTGGCTCCACCACAACTGCGCGAGGCGAGGATAATCAGGCACGTTGGTCCCGGTCGGGGTCCATTGCACGCGGGCCGGGCTGCGGTAGAACTCCACCAGGCCGCCGAGTTTCGGTGCCAGGTCGGTCATCGCCTGCGAGTTGATGTCCGATTCGCGGATTGGCGTCAGGCCGACGATGGTTTTCTTCAGCGACACGGTTTTCGAGGTCACGAACTGCGCATAGAGCCAGGCCGCCAGTTTCTGCTTCTCAGGCGTGGACTTCATGAAGGTCCAGGACCCCACGTCCTGATAGCCCAGCTTCATGCCCTCCTCCCAGTACGGTCCCCGCGGTGACGGCGCCATGCGCCATTTCGGCGTGCCATCGGCGTTCATCACCGCCAGGCCTGGCTTGGTCATGTCGGCGGTGAAGGCGGTGTACCAGAAAATCTGCTGGGCGATGCTGCCCTGGGACGGCACCGGGCCGGATTCGGAAAAGGTCATGCCCGCCGCTTCCGGTGGCGCGTATTTTTTCAGCCAGTCGACGTACTTGGTGGTGGCGAACACCGCCGCCGGGCCGTTGGTGTCGCCGCCGCGGGTCACGCTGGAACCCACCGGGTGGCAGTCCTCGACACGAATGCCCCACTCGTCCACCGGCAAGCCATTGGGGATGCCCTTGTCGCCGCCACCGGCCATGGAGAACCAGGCATCGGTGAAACGCCAGCCCAGGGACGGGTCCTTCTTGCCGTAGTCCATGTGCCCGTAGACGCGTTTGCCGTCGATTTCCTTGACGTCTTCGCTGAAGAACTTGGCAATGTCTTCATAGGCGGACCAGTTCACCGGGACGCCCAGCTCGTAACCGTACTTTTCCTTGAACTTGGCCTTGAGGTCCGCGCGTTCGAACCAGTCGGCGCGGAACCAGTACAGGTTGGCGAACTGCTGGTCAGGCAACTGGTAGATCTTGCCGTCCGGAGCGGTGGTGAAGGAAATGCCGATGAAGTCCTTGAGGTCGAGGGTCGGCGAGGTGAAGTCCTTGCCTTCGTTCGCCATCAGGTCGGTGATCGATTCGGTCTTGCCGTACCGAAAGTGCGTACCGATCAAGTCCGAGTCGTTGACCCAGCCGTCATAGATGCTCTTGTCCGATTGCATCACGGTCTGCAGCTTTTCCACCACGTCGCCTTCCTGCAGCAGGTCGTGGGTCAGCTTGATTCCGGTGATCTCGGTAAAGGCCTTGGCCAGCACCTTGGACTCGTACTCGTGGGTGGCGATGGTTTCCGACACCACCTTGATGCTCATTCCGCGGAAGGGCTCCGCCGCCTTGATGAACCACTTCAATTCTTCCAGCTGCTGATCGGCCGTCAGTGTGGATGGCTTGAATTCACTGCCGATCCATTTTTTTGCGGCATCTTCGTAGGCATCGGCCCAGGCCGAAGCGCTCAAACCGCTGAGTGCCAGCATGGCTGCCAATGAAATGCTATGTCGCAGCTTATTGTTTTTGTCGAACATAGAGACCTCCTTATTGAGTTTCGGAGCAACAGTGCCGAGCAATTCGACTAGCCCCAACGCATCACAGCCAACAGCCACACCAGGGACAACGCGAACGCCACCCAGATGCTCCAGTCGGTGACGCCGATTACCAGCAAATGCAGGTAGGCGCTGCCGAGAAGACCGATGAACAAGCGATCGCCACGGGTGGTGGCAATCGGTAGCAAACCTCGCCGAAGCACGCTCGGCGAACGCAACTCCCAGGTGGTCATGCCCACCAGGATCAAGGCAATGACGCCGAAGAACGCCGCCGTAGGGACGGTCCAACTCATCCATTCCATCATCAGCTCCTCATACCCGGCCCAGGGCAAAGCCCTTGGCCACGTGGTTGCGAACAAACCAGATCACCAGCATGCCCGGCAGGATGGTCAACACCCCCGCCGCCGCCAGTACGCCCCAGTCGATACCGGATGCCGAAACCGTACGCGTCATCACCGCCGCGATGGGTTTGGCGTTCACCGAGGTGAGGGTTCGTGCCAGCAGCAGTTCGACCCAGGAAAACATGAAGCAGAAGAACGCCGTTACGCCGATGCCGGAGCCGATCAGCGGGATGAAAATCTTCACGAAGAACTTGGGGAAACTGTAGCCATCGATGTAGGCGGTTTCGTCAATTTCCTTGGGTACGCCGGACATGAACCCTTCGAGAATCCACACCGCCAGCGGCACGTTGAACAGGCAGTGAGCCAGGGCCACGGCAATATGGGTGTCGAACAACCCGATCGACGAATACAGCTGGAAAAATGGCAACAGGAACACCGCCGGCGGCGCCATGCGGTTGGTCAGCAGCCAGAAGAACAGGTGCTTGTCGCCCAGGAAGCGATAGCGCGAGAAGGCATAGGCCGCCGGCAGTGCCACGGTCAGGGAAATGATCGTGTTCAGGCTCACGTAATACGCAGAGTTGATGTAGCCGGTATACCAGCTTGGGTCGGTGAAGATCACCTTGTAGTTGGCCAGGGTGAAATCCTGCGGAAACAGCGTCAGGCCGCCGAGGATTTCGCTGTTGCTCTTGAAGGACATGTTCAGCAGCCAGTAGATCGGCACCAGCAGGAACAGGATGTAGAGCAGCAAAGGGATAAGCTTTCTTTTGCTCATGGCGCGGGCCTCAACGGTTGGCGTCAGAGTGAGTCATGGCGGTGTAGAACAGCCAGGACACCAACAGGATGATCAGGAAGTACACCAGCGAGAACGCCGCGGCCGGCCCTAGGTCAAATTGCCCTACGGCCATCTGCGTCAGGGTCTGGCTGAGGAACGTCGTGGCATTGCCCGGGCCGCCGCCGGTGAGCACGAAGGGCTCGGTGTAGATCATGAAACTGTCCATGAAGCGCAGCATCACGGCGATCAACAGCACGCTCTTGAGCTTGGGCAACTGGATATGGCGAAACACCGCCCAGGCCGAGGCACGGTCGATCCGCGCCGCCTGGTAATACACATCCGGAATCGCCCGCAACCCGGAAAAGCACAACAGCGCCACCAGCGAGGTCCAGTGCCAGACGTCCATCACCAGCACGGTGACCCAGGCGTCCGCGGTGTTCGCTGCATAGTTGTAGCTGATGCCCATGGCATTGAGGCTCGAACCGAGCAGGCCGATGTCGGCGCGGCCGAAGATCTGCCAGATGGTGCCGACCACGTTCCACGGGATCAGTAGGGGGATCGCCAACACGATCAGCACCACCGACGACCAACGGCCCTTGGTCGGCATGGTCAGGGCGATGGCGATGCCCAGCGGAATTTCGATCAGCAGCACGCAGGCGGAATAGATGAACTGGCGCAACAGCGAGTCGTGCAGCCGAGGGTCGAGCAGTACCTGCTTGTACCAATCGGCACCGACGAAATAGCGGCTGGACTGGTCGAAAATGTCCTGCACCGAATAGTTGACCACGGTCATCATCGGGATCACCGCACTGAACGCCACCAGCAGGAACACCGGCAGCACCAGCCACCAGGCCTTGTTGTTCTGCACCTTGTTCATGGCTGCGCCTCCTGGTTGGCATGGGCTTCGAGCAGGAAATCATCGGCGTACACCATCAACCACTGCGCCGGAAAGCTGATGTAGGCCGTGCCTTGCGGCACCGGTTTGTCTTCGGCCAGGCGCACTTTCAGGGTCGCGCCGTCGAGGTTGAGAGTCATGATCTTGTAGGTGCCCAGGTCCTCGACGTGTACGACCTGTGCCCGCAGCGCGTCATCAAAGGCTTCGTCCCACACATGGACGAACTCCGGGCGAATGCCGACCTTGAGGGTTTTCCATTCGGATTCAGCGATGCGTTGCTGCATGGCCTCGGACAGCGGCAGGTGGGTCGAGGCGAACCCGACGCCACCCGGTTGCGGCTGCACCTCGATCAGGTTCATCCCCGGGCTGCCGATGAAGTAGCCGACAAAGGTGTGGCTCGGGCGCTCGAACAATTCCCGTGGTGTGCCGAATTGCACGATCTGCCCGCCGTACATCACCGCAATCTTGTCGGCGAAGGTCGAGGCCTCCAGTTGATCGTGGGTGACGTAAACCATGGTGATGTTGAACTGTTCGTGGATCTGCTTGAGCTTGCGTCGCAGCTTCCACTTCAGGTGCGGGTCGATCACTGTCAGCGGCTCGTCGAACAGGATCGCCGACACATCGTCGCGCACCAGCCCGCGGCCCATGGAGACTTTCTGTTTTTCGTCGGCGGTGAGGTTGCGCGCCTTTTTGTTCAGCAGGTTCTGCAGGTCGAGGACTTCGGCGATTTCCTGCACCTTGGTATGAATTCTTGCCTCGGCCATGCCCTGGTTGCGCAGCGGGAAGGCCAGGTTGTCGAACACCGTCATGGTGTCGTAGACCACCGGGAACTGGAAAACCTGGGCGATGTTGCGCTTCTCCGGCGTCAGGTCGTTGACCGCTTTGCCGTCGAACAAGACATGCCCCTGGGACGGGCTGAGCAGCCCGGAAATAATGTTGAGCAAGGTTGATTTGCCACAGCCCGACGGACCGAGCAACGCATAGGCGCCGCCCTGCTCCCAGATGTGGTCCATCTCGCGGATCGCGTAGTCCTCGGGTCCCACCGGGGTTTTGGTGTAGCTGTGGGCGAGGTTCTGCAAACGGATTTCGGCCATCAGGCTACCCTCGCGACACGCTGGCCCGGCGCCTGCACCAGCCGGCCCTGCGTATCGAACACAAACAGTTTATGGGTCGGGATGTAGATACGGATCGGCGCGTCGACGTCGTACTCGTGAACACCCGGCAAGTGCAGCACCAGCAGGAAATGCTCGTTGCGCACGTGCAGGAAAGTTTCCGAGCCACTGATCTCGGCCACCTCGACGGTCACCGCCAGTTCGAGGTCATCGTCATTGCTCGGCACCAGCGAGATATGGCTGGGTCGCACGCCGAAACGGAACTCGCCCTCGCCCACCGGGCGCAAATCGACGTTCAGCGGAAAGTGCACGAAGTTGGCGAAACTCACTTCGTTGCCGGCAATGCGCCCCGGCATCAGGTTGATCGGCGGCTCGGAGAACAGCTCCGCCGCCAGCACGGTTTGCGGCTGGTGATAGACCGAGGACGACTGGCCGCTCTGGATCACCCGGCCTTCATGAAGAATGGTGGCGGTACCGCCCAGGGCCAGGGCTTCGTTGGGTTCGGTGGTGGCATAAATCGCGATGGTATGGCGCGCCTTGAACAGCTCGCGCATTTCCTGGCGCAGTTCCTCGCGCAACTTGTAGTCGAGGTTGACCAGCGGCTCGTCGAACAGGATCAACTCGGCATCCTTGACCAGCGCCCGGGCCATGGCCGTGCGTTGTTGCTGGCCACCGGAAAGCTCCAGTGGATAACGCTTCAGAAACTTTTCGATGCGCAGCATCTTCGCGGTTTCCAGCACCTTGCTCTGGATCAGCTCGCTGGATACACCGGCCTGGCGCAGCGGCGAGGCGATGTTGTCGAACACCGTCATGGTCGGGTAATTGATGAACTGCTGATAGACCATCGACACATTGCGCAAGCGCACCGGCCGTTGGGTAACGTCGACGCCGTTCATCAGGATGCGGCCGCTGTCGGGCTTGTCCAGACCGGCCATCAGGCGCATCAGGCTGGTTTTGCCGGACAGGGTGCGCCCCAGCAAGACGTTGAAGGAACCGGGTTCAAAACTCAGGTTGGCATCGTCGATCCAGGTCTGGCCCTCGACGGTGCGGCTGACGTGCTCCAGGGTGAGTGACATGGCTCGGCCTTTTATTATTGGAGTCAAGCGACCGGAGCGATAAAGCGACATCCGTGCCAAAAATCCCAAGCCATTGATTCAGCTAGAAATGAGTGAAAACCACAGCCCGTCGACGTTCGTTGCTGAACACAAATGAACAATCTGAAATGAACAATTGAACAGTTCACCCATTGACAGTGAACAATAGTGAACAACACTCTACGGACTGTTCACGGCCCCTGTAGGAGCTGCCGAAGGCTGCGATCTCTTGATCTTGCTCTTCAAAGACAAGATCAAAAGATCGCAGCCTGCGGCAGCTCCTACAGAGAGGCGCATGTAGCCATAACAACAATAAAATGCTGATTCAGAGACTGACTGCCATGCCCGCACCCGCATCGCCGCTGTCCCACGACGCCATCATCCAGGACTCCTGGTCGCGTTGCCGCGCGTTCGGCCTCAGTCATCAGAGCGCGCCGGCATTCGATCAATTGCCGGCCGCAGGCATCGCGCAACTGCTGGAGAGCCAGCATTCACTGGTGCAAACCACCCATCAGGAAGTGCTGCCCTACTACGAGAACATCCTGAGCAATTCCAATTGCCTGATCATGCTCGCCGACCATCAGGGCCAGGTGCTTACGTCCTGGGGCACCCAGCGCTTTATCGAGCCGAAGCTGGCCCGGGGTTTCAGCGCCGGCGCCAGCTGGATGGAACGTTGCACCGGCACCAACGCCATTGGCACCGCCTTGGCCTGTGAGCAAGCCGTGCACATCGAGCACGATGAACATTTCCTCAAGGCCAACCGCTTCATGACCGGTTCCGCCGCGCCGATTTTCGATGCCGAGCGCAAGGTGATCGCGGTGCTGGACGTGTCCAGCGACAGCTACCTGCCGCCATCGCACACCCTGGGCATGGTCAAGATGATGAGCCAGACCGTGGAAAACCGGCTGATCCTCAACCTGTTCCATGGCCAGCATTTCCAATTGACCTTCAACACCGGCCTGAACAACCTCGACAGCCAATGGGCCGGCTTGCTGATTTTCGATGAAAGTGGCCAAGTGCTGTCGGCCAATCGCCGGGCCGACAATCTGCTGGGCATCAGCCTGTCGCGGGTCAGTGTCGAGAGCCTGTTCAAGGTCTCGCTGCTGGAACTGCTCAATCAGCCCGAAGGCCTGCCCTTCGCCTTGCAAACCTCAGGACGCAACCGCTTCCAGTGCCTGCTGAAGCGGCCGAAACAGGCATCCATTCAACCCCGAGTGTTCACCGAGCCGGTTGTCGCTACACCCGCGGCCATCAGCCTCAACACCCTGCATTTCGGCGACAGCCGCGTGGAAAAAGCCGTGCGCCAGGCCGAACGCTTGCTGGAAAAAGACATTCCACTGCTGATCCACGGTGAAACCGGGGTCGGCAAGGAAGTCTTCGTCAAGGCCCTGCACCACGCAAGCTCACGCAGCAAACAAGCGCTCATCGCCGTCAACTGTGCGGCGATTCCCGCCGAACTGGTGGAATCCGAGTTATTCGGCTATGAGAAAGGCGCGTTCACCGGCGCCAACCAGAAAGGCAGCATCGGGCTGATCCGCAAGGCTGACAAAGGCACGCTGTTTCTCGACGAAATCGGTGACATGCCGCTGCCGACTCAGGCGCGGCTGTTGCGGGTGTTGCAGGAGCGTTGCGTGCAGCCAGTGGGCAGCAGCGAATTGTTCCCTGTGGACTTGCGCATCATTTCAGCGACCAATCGCTCGCTGCGCGAACAAGTACAACTGGGGCGGTTTCGTGAAGACTTGTACTACCGCATCGGCGGCCTGACCCTGGAACTTCCGCCCCTGCGTGAGCGCAGCGATAAGGAGGCACTGTTCAAACGCCTGTGGGAGCAGCACCGCGAACCGGCGCAATGGGCCGGTTTGAGCCAGGAAGTGATGGCGTTGTTCGGCCGCCACCCGTGGCCGGGCAACTTGCGCCAGGTCAGCAGCGTGATCCAGGTGGCCCTGGCCATGGCCGAGGAACAACCGGTGCGGGCAGAGCACTTGCCGGATGATTTTTTTGTCGACCTGGAGATGGAACCGGTGGAGACGCCGGAGCCGCTGGGCATCGACTTGAACGATGTGGAAGCACTGAATCGGCAGTTGCAGGCGGTCGGTGGGAATATTTCGTATCTGGCGCGGTTGTTGGGGGTTAGCCGCAATACACTTTACAAGCGGTTGCGGCAGTTGGACGGTTGAAAAAGATCGCAGCCTTCGGCAGCTCCTACAAGGTGTACGCAATCCACGTGTAGGAGCTGCCGCAGGCTGCGATCTTTTGATTCTAAAAAACAAAAACCCGCACAAGGCGGGTTTTGTCTGTAACGCAAGCAGCAATCAGTCAGCCAGACGCCAGGTCGTGCCACCCTTGCCGTCTTCCAGCACCACGCCCATGGCGGTGAGCTGGTCGCGGATGCGGTCGGATTCGGCCCAGTCCTTGCCGGCACGTGCCGCCAGGCGAGCGGCAATCAGCGCCTCGACTTCGGCTGCATCCACGCGGCCTTCGGCACCGGCCTGCAGGAAGTCATCGGCTTCGAGCTGCAACACACCCAGCACGCTGGCCAGTTCTTTCAGACGCGCCGCTAGGCCGGCCGCTGCATTGAGATCGCTCTCGCGCAGACGGTTGATCTCGCGGACCATCTCGAACAGCACCGCGCAAGCTTCCGGCGTGCCGAAGTCGTCGTTCATCACCTGGGTGAAACGCTCGACGAAGGCTTCGCCGCCGGCAGGTGCCACGTTCGGCAGGCCTTTCAACGCGTGGTAGAAACGCTCCAGGGCGCCCTTGGCGTCCTTGAGGTTGTCTTCCGAATAGTTGATCGCGCTGCGGTAGTGGCTCGATACCAGCAGGTAACGCACGACTTCCGGGTGGTACTTGTCGAGCACGTCGCGGATGGTGAAGAAGTTGTTCAAGGACTTGGACATCTTCTCGCCATTGATACGGATCATGCCGCAATGCATCCACGCGTTGGCGTAGGTCTTGCCGGTGGCCGCTTCGCTCTGGGCGATTTCGTTTTCGTGGTGCGGGAACTCGAGATCGCTGCCGCCGCCATGAATGTCGAAGGTCTCACCGAGGCAGCAGGTCGACATCACCGAGCATTCGATGTGCCAGCCCGGACGCCCGGCGCCCCACGGCGATTCCCAGCTCGGTTCGCCCGGCTTGGCGGCTTTCCACAGCACGAAGTCCAGCGGGTCCTGCTTGGACTCGTCGACTTCGATGCGTGCGCCGATGCGCAGGTCTTCGATCTTCTTGCGCGACAGCTTGCCGTAGCCCATGAACTTGCCGACGCGGTAGTACACGTCGCCATTGCCCGGGGCATAGGCGTAGCCCTTGTCGATCAGGGTCTGGATCATCGCGTGCATGCCCGGGATGTGATCGGTGGCACGCGGCTCCATGTCCGGCTTCTTGATGTTCAGGCGCGCTTCGTCTTCGTGCATCGCCGCGATCATGCGCTCGGTCAAGGCTTCGAACGACTCGCCGTTCTCGTTGGCCCGGTTGATGATCTTGTCGTCAATGTCGGTGATGTTGCGCACATAAGTCAGGTCGTAGCCGCTGAAACGCAACCAGCGGGTTACCAGGTCGAACGCAACCATGCTGCGGCCGTGGCCCAGGTGGCAGTAGTCGTACACGGTCATGCCGCACACGTACATGCGCACCTTGTTGCCATCGAGCGGCTTGAAGACTTCTTTGCTCTTGGTGAGCGTGTTGTAGATCGTTAGCACGTTAACTTCCTTGAATCACTGGCCCCACGAATCACGCAGGGTCACGGTACGGTTGAATACCGGCTGACCTGGTTTCGAGTCCTTGAGATCGGCGACGAAGTAACCTTCGCGCTCGAACTGGAAACGGTCTTCCGGCTGTGCATTGCCCAGCGAGGGTTCAGCACGACAACCGGTGAGCACCTGCAGCGAGTCAGGGTTGATGTTGTCCAGGAAACTGGCGCTGTCTTCGGCCTTCTCCGGGTTCGGAGAACGGAACAGCCGATCGTACAGGCGCACTTCGCACTCGACGCTGGCCGCGGCCGGCACCCAGTGGATCACGCCTTTGACCTTGCGGCCTTCCGGGTTCTTGCCCAGGGTGTCCGGATCGTACGAGCAACGCAGTTCGACGATGTTGCCATCGGCGTCCTTGATCGCTTCGTCGGCGCGGATCACGTAGCTGCCACGCAGACGCACTTCACCGGCCGGTTCCAGGCGCTTGTAGCCCTTCGGCGGCTCTTCCATGAAGTCTTCACGGTCGATGTAGATTTCACGGGCGAACGGCAAGGCGCGCACGCCCATGTCTTCCTTCGGATGACGCGGCAGTTCGAGGTTCTCGACCTGGCCTTCCGGGTAGTTGGTGATCACGACTTTCAGCGGACGCAGCACGCACATGGCACGCGGGGCGCTCTGGTCGAGGTCGTCACGGATGCTGAACTCGAGCATGCCGAAGTCGACCACGCCGTCGGAACGGTTGGTGCCGATCATTTCGCAGAAGTTGCGGATCGATTTCGGCGTGTAGCCACGGCGGCGGAAACCCGACAGCGTGGACATGCGCGGGTCGTCCCAGCCGTTGACGTGCTTTTCATCGACCAACTGCTTGAGCTTGCGCTTGCTGGTGATGGTGTAGTTCAGGTTCAGGCGGCTGAACTCGTACTGGCGCGGGTTGGCCGGTACCGGCAGATGCTCGAGGAACCACTCGTACAGCGGACGGTGGCTTTCGAACTCCAGGGTGCAGATCGAGTGGGTGATGCCTTCGATGGCGTCCGACTGACCGTGGGTGAAGTCGTAGTTCGGGTAGATGCACCACTTGTCACCGGTCTGGTGGTGGTGAGCGTGGCGGATGCGATACATGATCGGATCACGCAGGTTCATGTTCGGCGAGGCCATGTCGATCTTGGCCCGCAGCACGCGTGCGCCGTCCTTGAACTCGCCGGCCTTCATGCGGGCGAACAGGTCCAGGTTCTCTTCGACGCTGCGGTCGCGGAACGGGCTGTTCTTGCCAGGTTCCGTCAGGCTGCCACGGTATTCCTTGGCTTGCTCCGGAGTCAGGTCATCGACGTAGGCATTGCCGGATTTGATCAACTCCACTGCCCAGTCGTGCAACTGGTCGAAATACTGCGAGGCGTAGCGCACTTCACCGGACCACTCGAAGCCCAGCCATTTGACGTCGCTTTCGATCGCGTCGATGTATTCCTGGTCTTCCTTGGCCGGGTTGGTGTCGTCGAAACGCAGGTGCGTGACGCCGCCGAACTCCTGGGCCAGGCCGAAGTTCACACAGATCGACTTGGCATGGCCGATGTGCAGGTAGCCGTTGGGCTCGGGCGGGAAACGGGTGACGATCTGCGTGTGCTTGCCCGAGTCCAGGTCTGCCTGGATGATCGGCCGCAGGAAGTTGACCGGCACGGCTGGGCCGGTCTTGGCATTCGAGGTAGGGTCGACAGTGGGCTTGCTCATAGGATCCTTGAACGTACAAGTGCGTGGCCGTAATGAAGGCCGGACAAAACAAAGCCGCTATCATAGCCGATGCCGTCAAGTACCTGACAGAGCGCACTCTGTAAACCGTCGCATTTAATGGGCCGCAAATGAAAAAACTGCCTCGAAATTCGTGCCTGTCACGCTAAACTGCGCACCTTGGCCGAGACAGGCTGAACCGGTTACGGGATGGAATGTCCCAAAACCACGAATTCCCTTAGTGAGTAACGATCATGACCCAAGTCAAACTGACTACCAATTTCGGCGACATCGTCATCGAACTGAACGCCGACAAAGCCCCGATCACCGTGGCCAACTTCGTCGAGTACGTTAAAGCCGGTCACTACGAAAACACCGTTTTCCACCGTGTCATCGGTAACTTCATGATCCAGGGCGGCGGTTTCGAGCCAGGCATGAAAGAAAAGAAAGACAAGCGCCCAAGCATCCAGAACGAAGCCGACAACGGTCTTTCCAACGACAAGTACACCATCGCCATGGCCCGCACCATGGAGCCGCATTCGGCTTCCGCACAGTTCTTCATCAACGTGGCGGACAACAGCTTCCTCAACCACAGCGGCAAGAACGTTCAAGGCTGGGGCTACGCGGTATTCGGTAAAGTGACCGCAGGCACCGACGTTGTCGACAAGATCAAAGGCGTGGCCACCACTTCCAAGGCCGGCCACCAGGACGTACCGGCAGACGACGTGATCATCGAGAAAGCCGAGATCATTGAGTGATATTGCTGATTTCAGATTTACATCTGGAAGAGGAGCGCCCGGACATTACCCGGGCGTTTCTGGATTTGCTCGCCGGACGCGCCCGCTCGGCGAGTGCGTTGTACATCCTGGGCGACTTTTTCGAGGTGTGGATTGGCGACGACGCCATGACGCCCTTCCAGCGTTCCATCTGCCAGGCCCTGCGCGACCTCAGCGACAGCGGCACGGCCATTTTCCTGATGCACGGCAATCGTGATTTCATGCTCGGCAAGGCCTTCTGCAAGCAGGCCGGCTGCACCCTGCTGAAAGACCCGAGTGTCGTGCAATTCAACGGCGAGCCGGTGCTGCTGATGCACGGCGACAGCCTGTGCACCCGCGACGAAGGCTATATGAAGCTGCGCCGCTATCTGCGCAACCCGATTACCCTGTTCATCCTGCGTAACCTGCCCTTGCGCACCCGGCACAAGCTGGCGCGCAAACTGCGCAGTGAAAGCCGTGCCCAGGTGCGGATGAAGGCCAATGACATCGTCGACGTCACGCCCGAAGAGATTCCGCGGATCATGCAGGAGTTCGGGGTGAAGACCTTGATCCATGGGCATACCCATCGTCCGGCCATCCACAAGCTGCAGTTGGGCGACCAGGCCGCCCGGCGCATCGTGCTGGGGGATTGGGATCGTCAGGGTTGGGCGTTGCAGGTCGACGAACAAGGGTTTGCACTGGCGCCGTTTGACTTCACCGCGTCTTGAAGATCAAGAGATCGCAGCCTTCGGCAGCTCCTACAGATGTGCACATGCCTGTGTAGGAGCTGCCGAAGGCTGCGATCTTTTAATCAATGTCCGGCGGAGGCCGCAGGCCCGGCCTTGGCCGTAAACGGCGGCTTGGCCAGCCACACGATCAGGATCAGCCCCATGAACATCCAGCCCAGCAAGGTGAAGTAATCCACCGTGGACATGATGTAGGCCTGGCTGATCACCATCTGATCCAGTTGCGTGTAGGCCTTGGCCCCCGCCCCGCCCAGGTTGCTCAGTGCTTCGCGGGTCGCCGGGTCGAACGGGGTGATGCTTTCGGTCAGGTAGGCATGGTGCTGGTCGGCACGGCGAATCCAGATCCAGGTGGTCAGCGACGCCGCGAAACTACCGCCCAGGGTCCGCAGGAATGTCGCCAACCCGGAGCCGTCGGCAATCTGGCTCGGCGGCAGATCCGAGAGCAGGATGGTCAGGGTCGGCATGAAGAACAGCGCCACGCCGATCCCCATGAATAGCTGCACCATGGCGATGTGCTGGAAATCCACTTCATTGGTGAACCCGGCGCGCATGAAGCAACTGAGGCCGATGGCCAGGAACGCCCCGCCCGCCAGTAACCGCATGTCGAATTTCGGTGCATATTTGCCAACAAAGGGTGCCAGCAACACCGGCAGGATCCCCAGCGGTGCCACGGCAAAACCGGCCCAGGTCGCGGTGTAACCCAGTCGCGTTTGCAGCCACTGCGGCAGGATCAGGTTGATCCCGAAGAACCCGGCATAGCCCAGGATCAGCACGATGGTGCCGTAGCGGAAGTTGCGGTGGGCGAACAGGCGCAGGTTGACCACCGGGTGTTCGTCGGTCATTTCCCAGATGATGAAGAAGGCCAGGGCTACCACTGAAATCACACTGCCGATCACGATAAAGCTGGATTCGAACCAGTCGGCATCGTTGCCCTTGTCGAGCACGATCTGCAGCGCCCCGACACCGATGATCAGCGCGATCAGACCGATGTAATCCATCGGCTGGCGGCTGGTGACCACCGGGCGCTTTTTCATCTGCTGAGTGACCACCCATGCCGCGAACAGGCCGATCGGCACGTTGATGAAGAAAATCCACGGCCAGCTGTAGCTGTCGGTGATCCAGCCGCCGAGGATCGGCCCGGCAATGGGCGCGACCACCGTGACCATCGCCAGCAACGCCAGGGCCAGCCCCCGTTTCGCCGGCGGATAGACCGCGATCAGCAACGTCTGGGTCATCGGATACAACGGCCCCGCCACCACCCCTTGCAGCACCCGGAAGCCCACCAGCTCGGGCATCGAGGTGGATATCCCGCACAGGAACGAGGCCAGCACGAACAGCAGCGTAGCCCAGACAAACAGCTTCACCTCACCAAAACGCCGACTGAGCCAACCGGTCAGCGGCAAGGCGATGGCATTGCTCACCGCAAACGAGGTGATGACCCAGGTGCCCTGCTCCGAACTCACGCCCAGGTTGCCGGAAATCGTCGGCAACGCCACGTTGGCGATGGTGGTGTCGAGCACCTGCATGAAGGTCGCCAGCGACAGGCCGATGGTGCTGAGCAGCAGGCTGGGGGGCGTGAAAGAGGCGTTATTGCTCATCGCGAATCCTTGGAAGCCTGATTGGTGCTGCGTCCGTTACGGACGCAGCCAACCCTGTGGGAGCGGGCTTGCCCGCGAAGAGGTCGGCACATTCAACATGGATGTCGCCTGACGCTCCGCCTTCGCGAGCAAGCCCGCTCCCACAGGGGCGGTGTAGTGGCGAATCAGCGTTGCGCGGTTTTACTGACTGCGGCGCTGTTGTCGTGGATCAACTGGGTGATCATCGCGTCAGCCTCGGCCAACTGACGGTCGTAGACGTTGGTGCTGAACGACGCCTTCTGCGGCGGCTGTTGTGCCAGCACCGGCCCGCTCTGGTCGTGCAGGTCCACGTCGACCATGGTCGACAGGCCGACCCGCAGCGGATGCCTGGCCAGTTCCTCGGCGTTGGCGTGGACTCGCACCGGTACGCGCTGCACGATCTTGATCCAGTTGCCGGTGGCGTTCTGCGCCGGCAGCAGGGCAAAGGCGCTGCCGGTCCCGGCGCCGAGGCTGTCGATGGTGCCGCTGTATTTCACGCTGCTGCCGTACAGGTCCGTCTCGATCTCCACCGGTTGGCCAATGCGCATGTCACGCAATTGGGTTTCCTTGAAGTTGGCGTCGATCCACAGTTGATCCAGCGGAATCACCGCCATCAGCGCGGTACCCGGTTGCACGCGCTGGCCCAGTTGCACCGAGCGCTTGGCCACGTAACCGGTGACCGGTGCAATCAGGACGCTGCGTGAGTTGTTCAGGTAGGCCTGACGCAGTTGTGCGGCGGCGGCCATCACGTCCGGGTGCGAAGAAACCACGGTGTCATCGACCAGCGCGCTGGTGGTCTTGAGCTTTTGTTCGGCATTGGCCAGGGCGTTTTGCGCCGAGGTCAGGTCGTCGCGGGCGTGGGACAGCTCTTCCTGGGAAATCGCCCCGCCGGCGGCGAGGTTCTTGCGCCGGCTGAAGTTGTCCTGGGCCTTTTGCACTTCGGCTTTCTGCGCATTGACCTGGGCTTTCATGCCATCTACATCACTGTACAGGCCACGCACCTGACGCACGGTACGGGCCAGATTGGCCTGGGCGTTTTGCAGACCGATTTCGGCGTCGTTCGGGTCGAAGTTCACCAGCACCTGGCCTTCATGCACCAGATCACCATCGTCGGCGCCGATGCTGACCACGGTGCCCGTGACCAGCGGGGTGATTTCCACCACGTTGCCGTTCACATAGGCGTCGTCGGTGCTTTCGCTCCAGCGTCCGTAGAACTCGTGATAAGCCCAGACGCCCGCGCCACTCAGCACGACGGCGACAGCGAGGATCAACAACATGAACTTGCGCTTGCCCGAATTGGGGTTGCCTTGGGTGTTTTCCGGAGATTGAGTTGTATCGGCAGTGGCCATGACAAGTACCTTGAATTAGTGGGTCAGCGTGGCTGGCGTGGCGTTGGCCGAGGCGATGGCCTCAGGCTGGAAACCGCCCCCCAGCGCCTGCATCAGTTGGATCGACAGGTCGATCTGCTCGGCATTCAGGTTGGCCAGCTGACGCTGAGCCTGGAGTAATTGCTGCTCGATGCTGAGCACGTCCAGGTAGTTGCCGATGCCGGAACCGTAACGCTGGACCACGGTGTTGTAGGAATCCTGGGCGATGTCGGTGGCGTGCTGCTGGGCAGCAATCTGCCGGCCGATATCGCGCAGCTGGTTGATGCTGTCACTGACATCCCCCAGCGCCTTCACCAGGCTTTTGTTGTACTGCGCCACTGCGAGGTCGTAGTCGGCGTCGCGGGAATCGAGGTCGGCGCGCAAGCGGCCACCGTCGAAAATCGGCACAGAAATCGTCGGAGCAATGCTGAAGAAGCGGCTGGCCGATCCAAACATCGCATCGCCCAACAAGGACTCGGCACCGGCAGCGGCGCTGAGGTTCAGGTTGGGGTAGAACCGGGTCTTGCCGGCATCGATGCTTTTGCTCGCCGCCTCGACCCGCCAGCGCGCGGCGACCAGGTCCGGGCGACGCCCGAGCAGCTCGGCCGGCAACACCGAAGGTAGCGCTACCGCACTCGGCTGAAGAATGTTCGGCCGGGCAATTTCATTACCGCGGTCCGGACCTTTGCCGAGCAGCACCGCAAGAGCGATCTTCGCGCTGTTCAGGCGCTTTTCAGCGTCGATCAAATTGGCCTGGGAGGTGGCTTCCAGGCTTTCGGTCTGCTGGAACTGGTACTGGCTGTCGATCCCGGCCGTCAGGCGCCGCTGGCTCAGTTCGAGCATTTGCCGGGTGCGCTTGAGGTCTTCGCTGGACAGGTCATACACGATGTGCGCCTGACCGAGATCGCTGTAGGCCCGGGCGACGTCGGCAGCCAGGGTCAACTGCGCGGCCTGCTGGTCGACTTCGGCGGCACGGGCCTGGCCGAGGGCCGCTTCCCAGGCATCGCGCTGGCCGCCCCACAGGTCGAAGTTGTAGTTGAAGCTGGTGCTGATATTGCGAATGGTGGCGTACGCGTCGCCCTGCCCGAGCGGGTCCTGGTCCCGGGCCAGGCGCGAGCGGCTGACACCGGCGCTGGCATCCAGGGTCGGCATCCGCGCGGCGTCGGCGGCGTAAGCGGCAGCACTGGCCTGATGGGCACGGGCGTCGGCGATCTGCATGTCCGGGCTGTCGCGCAGGGCCTCGCGGATCAGGCCGTCGAGTTGCGGGTCGCCGAGGCTTTTCCACCAGTCGCTTTTCGGCCAGGCGGCCGGCGACAGGGTCACGCCGCCGAGGGATTGCCCGGCCTTGAAGTTTTTCGCGTCGAGGCTGACACCTTCGGTTTTCAGGCCGCTGTAACTGGCGCAACCGGCCAGGCTCATGGCCAACAAAACCAGGCTCAGGCCGGCACGCAAGGGTTTACTGCTCATTTGTCACCTACTCGCAGCAGGGTGATCGAGTCACCGGCTGCTACCAAAATCTTCTTCAGAATCATCTCCAGGGTTTTCAGCTCATCTGGAGTGATGGCACCGGCCAGTTCATTCATGGCTTCGGCACCGATGTGCGGCAACAGCCCGGCGAGCTTCTGGCCGTCGTCCGTGAGTACCAGCTGCACCTGACGGCGATCCGCCTCGGAGCGTTGGCGGGCGAGGAAGCCCTTCTGTTCCAGACGATCGAGCATGCGAGTCATCGAGCCGCTGTCCAGGGACAGGTGACGGCACAACTCGCCCGGCGAATCGACGCCGTACTGGGCCATGATGATCAACACCTTGAACTGCGCGGCGGTGATGCCGTGGGGTTCCATGTGGGTGTCGATGATCCGGTCCTTGAGCAGCGCGGCGCGTCCGAGCAGCAGGCCGAGATGGCAATTGTGGAAATCGTCTGGAGAGAAATGTTTCATCTGACCACCGGTTAGCTGCCTAGGCAGTGAATGTATGTCGAGATGTTACTGCCTAGGCAGCGAATGTCAACGCAATAGTTAGCATGCTTGGTAATTAGTTGATAAATGGTGTCGGATAAAGCGAAAAGATCGCAGCCTTCGGCAGCGCCTACAGGTGTACACAAAACCCTGTAGGAGCTGCCGCAGGCTGCGATCTTTTGATTCAGGCGGGCCTAGAAATCCCGCTTGTAGAAGATGTCCAGAGAACTGGCCACGCCGCTGGCAGCTTCGAGGTAGACCTTTTTGCTCAGCTTGTAGCGCAAGGCAATGGTGTTGGCCGGTTCGAACACGCCGACGCCATAGCGCAGGCTGAGCTTCTCGGAAATATTGCCGCTGGCCACCACGCTGGTGGTGTTGCCGCTGCCCTGGGTGTCGAGCTGGAAGTCCTGGATGCCCAGGTTCTTGGCGATGCCGCTGGTCACACCGGAACTGCCCATCAAGCCCAACCCGAGGGCCGCCTGGGCGAGCATATTGTTGTCTTCGCCATTGCTGCTCAGTGGACGCCCGAGCACCAGATAGGACAAGGCCTGCTCCTGGCTCATCGCCGGTTCTGAAAAGATTTGCGTGGTCGGTTGTTCGGCGCTGCCACTCAAACGAATGCCGGCGATGATGTCGTCGGTCTTGCGAATGGCTTCGATGTCCAGGTACGGCTGATCGATGGGCCCGGCAAACAGCAAACGTGCCCGGCGCACCGAAAGCCGCTGGCCGTAGGCGCGGTAACGCCCGTCGTTGAGCCAGAGCTCGCCACGGGTGTCCATGTTGTCGCCGATGTGCACATGCCCCTGCACATTCGCCGTCAGGCCAAACCCGGCAAAGCTCAGCTTGTCCTCGCCGACCAGCACTTCGATGTCCATCTTCATCGCCAGCGGTGGCTTGCCCTCCTCGGTCTGCTGACCGACGATCACCGTGTCATCGGAGACCTTGACCGTCGACGGCGGCAATTCACGAATGGTGATTTCACCCCTGGGCACCAGCACTTTACCGGCGATGGCCAGCTCATCGCCCTTCATCGAAATCTTCAGGTCCGGTGCGACTTCAAGCTTGGCGTAAGGCTCGACGGTGACCGGCAACTGCGAGCCCTTGAGTGCCAGATCCACCACCAGCGCCTGACCCCAGGCGATGTTGCCGTTCAAGCTGCCCTGCCCGGCCTTGCCGCTGTTCCAGCCACCGTTCAATTGCACACTTTCACCGGCGATGAGCGCCTGAACGTGCAGGTTTTGCAGCTCCATCGGCAATTCAGGCCCGGCCGCCACGCCGTCACTGAGTTGCAGACTGCCATTGACCTGCGGCGCCAAAAGCCCGCCGGAAATCGTACCGCTGCCATTCAGGCGCCCGGCCAGCTTCTCGACCATCGGCACGAACGGTCGCGCCACCGACAGGTCCAGCCCGCTCAAGCGGAACGAGCCGCTCAACGGTTTGTTCTTCGGCAACGGATTGAGCTGCGCCTGCACCATCAGTTCGCCGAGTTTGCCGCCGACGAAATTGAGGTCGGTGTCGATACGTTTGGGCGTGAGTTTGCTGGTGAGTTTCAGGGTCTGGTACGGGAAGTCCAGCCACTGGTCCTTTTCCTTGATGCGCAACGTGCCGCCGCCGGCATCGACACTGACCTGGCCGTTGGGGCCACTGGCCGGCAGGTCCAGTTGCAGGTCGGCATTGAGCCGGCCCTGCCAGGCAAAATCCTTCGGCAACCACTGCGCGAGGCTGTCGATCGGGAACTGCTTGAGGTGATAACGCAGCTTCGGCTCGGGCATCAGGCGCGAGTCTTCCCCGCACAGGCTGGCCTGGCCGGATGCCCAGCAATGGGCACCGAAGTTGATTTTGCCGTCCGCCAGGCGTTCGAGTTTCGCCGGCCCTTGCAGCTTCCAGTCCTGGCCACCGGCCTGGATATCACCGCTGGCCAGGCGTCCGCGCCAATTGCCTTTATCCAGCGCGCCGTCCAGGCCCAGCGCCAGTTTCAGCTTCGGCCCTTGCAGATCGAGGCTCAACTTCTGGTTCTTGATGTCGCCCTGGCCGCTGGCGGTCAGCGTTCCCAGCGAGGTGTCGCCGGCCTGGATTCCGCTGCCCTTGAGATCGACTTTCGCCCGTTGCGCACTGTCCAGCGTGGCGTCCAGGTTCAGGCTTTGCAGGCGATTGTCCTGGAAAACCAATTGCGAGCCTTGCAGGTCAAGCTTGCCTTGGGGCGCCTTGAGCGTGCCGGCGACATCCACGCGGCCATTGAGTTGGCCGCGCAGCTCTGGCCAGAGCTGCGCCAGGCGTGGCAGCTTGAGATCGATCTGCCCGGCGAGTTTCTGTTGCAGGCTGCCCTTGCCGCTGATGCTGTTCTCGCCCAGGCGAACCTGCAGGGCGTTGAGGTTCCATTGCTCACCACGGCCATCGGCCTTGGCCTGGATCACCGCCGGCTGGCCGCGCAGTTTGCCCTTGAGGTCCAGGTCGGCATTGAGGCTGAGCATTTCGTTTTTCAGTTCGCCCGTGCTGCGCAACGGCCCCGCCAGCGTGCCCGGCAGCTCCGCGACCCAGTACGCCGGGTTGATCGCCGACAGGTCCAGCGCGATGTCCCAGGCAATACCGTCGGCGAACTGCAGGTTCAAGTGCCCTTCAGCCTTGCCCTGCCCGGCCTGGAGTTGAATCTGTTGCAGGTAGATTTTCGTCAGGTCGCCGGCGAACGGACTGGCCAGGGTGAAGGCGCCGGCCGGACCATCCGCCACGGCTTCAAAATGACCGAGGTACTTGCCGTCGGTGTAGGACACCTCACCGGTGAAGCGGTGCAACACCACCTCCGGCTCGTCGATCAATGGATAGAGACGGTGCCAGGGGAAGTCCAGCCAGTCGACCTTCGCTTCGGCGCTCAGGCCTTTACTCCAATCCACAAGCCCTGTGAGCTTGAGGCTTTGCTTGTCGTTGGCGGTCAGGTCGAGCGCGGCGATCTGCGCGCCGCTGGCGTCGACCTTGCCTTGCAGCGCCAGGGCGACCGGCCCTTGCTCGGCGGGCAGCGTGGCTTTGCCGAGCAGCGCGTAGCCGTTCTTCAAGTCGCCAGCGCCGGTGAGCTCAAGCTGATTGAGTTGCAGGGTGTCCGGCAGATCGGCAGCGGGTTTGAAACCATCGGCGGTGATCCGCACCTTGGCCGGCAGATTGTCCACCAGGGGTTGCAGCTCGCCGGTCAGTTGCCCGTTGAGGTAACCGCTGCTGTCGGCTTTCAGGTTCAGGGTCTTGAGCAGGTCGCCGTCGACCTTCAACGCCAGCACCAAGGGTTCAGGCGTCGACAACAGGGTCAGTTTGCCTTCGGCGCCGAGCGGCCAGTTGCCGCTGGGTTGCAGCAGCCCGGACAGGTTCAGGGTCAGGTCCTCGCGCTGTAACGATACCGAATCGATCTTCAAACCGGCCGCGGTCCAGTGCGCCGCCAGTTGCAAACCCTTGAGCTCTTCACTGCCGTTGAACAACAGGCTGCCGACCTTGATTTCCCCCAGTTCGATAGCCAAGGGTAACTTGAGCTCCGGGAGCGTGATCGGGCCGCTGTCCGGCGCTTCGCCACCCGGCGGAAACGTCAGGCTGACCTGCTCGGCCTGCAATTGCTCGATGCACAAGGTCATGCGGGTCAGGCACAACGGCGACCAGGCGAAAATCACCTGGCTCAGTTCAACCCGGTTGTTGTCCTGCTGCCACACAACCCGATCGGCACTCCACTGCCCGCCCAGCCGGCCCTGGAAATTGTCCAGGGTCAAATCCGGTACGAAACCCAAGGCCCAGCGGCTGCCCGTCGCCGTGCCGAGCACCGTGGCCAGGGTCAGGACAACCAGCATCAACAGTGCGGCTATCGCCAGCAGCGTTACTTTCAAACCACGCTTCACAGCTCAGGCCCCATGGAAAAGTGCAGTCGAATGCCGCCATCGTCGTCCAGCGCATGGGCCAGATCCAGGCGGATCGGCCCCACCGGCGAGACCCAGCGCACGCCGATACCGACCCCGGTCTTGAGGCTCGGCAGCTCGAGGGTGTTGAAGGCGTTGCCCTGGTCGACAAAGGTCGCGATTCGCCATTTTTCGGCGACCGAATACTGATACTCCGCGCTGGCGGCCACCATGTAGCGGCCACCGATGCGGTCGCCGTCGGAGTTTTCCGGCGACAGGCTCTGATAGTCGTAGCCGCGCACGCTCTGATCGCCACCGGCGAAGAAGCGCAGCGATGGCGGCACCGATTTGAAGCCGTTGGTGGCACTGCCGCCGACCTGCACCCGCCCGAGGAAGCGGTGTTTATCGAACACCGTGGTCAGGCCTTTGACCAACGCCGTGCCGTAGAGCAGGTTGCTGTCGGAACCCAGACCTTCCTTGGCCACCTTGGATTCGAATTGCAGGCGATAGCCGTTGTGCGGGTCGATGCGGTTGTCGCTTTTGAGGTACGAATAGCTCACACCGGGCATCAGCAAGGTACTGAGTCCCGAGTCATCGCCCAGTTGGTAATCCTCGCGCTGCCACTTCAGCGATACCACCCGTTGCCAGCCGCTGGGCAGTTTGCTGTGCCATTCGGGGCCGAGGGTCAACAGTTTGCTATGGGTGTCGGTGCCGGCGATGTCTTCATTCTGATAGCCGCCGGCAAAACGCAGTTTGTCCGTCAGCGGCGGATCCAGTGGAATGTCGTAGAACAACCCGACGTTCTGCCGAGGCGCCGAGACTTCGGCCTCCCAGCCGTAACTGTGCCCTTGCGCATTGACCCAGTGCCGGGTCCAGTTGGCCTTGGCCCGTGGGCCGACGTCGGTGGAGAAACCCAGGCCCAGGCCCATGGTCCGTGGCTTGCGGGTTTCGAGCTTGACGTCCACCGGGATCGCATTTTCTTTTGACGCCGCAGGTGCCGCGTCCACGCGCACGCCTTCGAAGTAGCCACTCGATTGCAGGTTCTGATTGAGTTCGGCAATCAGCTCCGAGTCATAGGGTGTACCGGCCTTGAATGGCACCATGCGTTGCAGCAAGTCGTCATCGAACGGCGTATCGCCCTCGAAACTGACCTTGCCCAAGGTATAGCGCGGACCGCTTTCATAGATCAGTTCGATATCGGCAACGCCGGCCCGCGGGTCGACCGACAGTTTCGAACGGGTGAAGTGGCCGCTGAAAAAGCCATACCGCGAAGCCTGGTTCTGGATCAGGCGCTTGGCGTCCTCGTAATGCCCATGGTTGAGCACGGCACCGGGCTTGAGCGCGTCGCTTTTGGGGATTCGAAAGGATTTGAGGGACGCTGCGGGCCCTTCGACTCGCACCGTGACATTGCGCAGGTGCACCGGCTCGCCGGGGTCGACCTTCAACACCAGGCGCGGTTTTTCGCCGCCCTTCACTTCGCTGTCGATGTGCGGCTGGTAATAACCCAAGGCCTGGGCGGCCTTGCGCGCCTGCTCCTCGGCGCCACGACTGAAGCGCTGCAAGGCTTCTTCGTCACGATCGCCGAGGCTGCCGATATAGCCCTCTATATTGGCCTTCAGTTCATCGTTGGACGGTTTGATCCGCACATCCAATTCACTTTGCGCCAGCGCCGTGCAGCTGGATAACAGCATGAGCACGCCACTGGTAAATCTTCCTGGAAACTTCATAGGCGCGGATGCTATCACGAGCATGGTTCATGAACATGGACGCGTGATAGAGCCTGACATGCAAAGAAAGTTCGTGGTCTAAGCCGTTGCTGTTTGTAACACCTGGGGATTGGGGTGAAAAAACACGTGCTCACGAACCGGCCCTACGGCGACTTCACCGATTTCCTCATAGCCCTGACGCTTATAGAACTCCAGATAACGAGGATTCCCGGTGTCGAGGATCACGCCCTGTGAGTTTTCATCCACCGCGCACCAGTTGTGCACGGCTTGCAACAGTTGCTCGCCGAAATGCTGCCCCTGGAACTGCGGGTGAACCCCCAGCAACGGCAAGACGTGTACCGAGTCGTTCGGCACGCAGGCCTCCACGGCAGCGTGATACTCCAGATAGCGACGGGTGCAGCGAAATCCCGTACTGAGCACCATGCGCAGGCGCCACGCCCAGCTTTCGGTGACCCCAAGTCGACGCTGCGGCGGCGCGATCAGGGCGATGCCGATCAGGCGGTCGTTGACCAGCAGACCGATGGCCGGCAGGTCCTGGAGAAAATGCTGGGTCACCAGTTCGCGCACCGTGGCGCGAACCCGCTGTTCGTAACCGGGGCGTTCAGCTTCGAACAGATAGCCGAAGGTCGGTTCGTGTCGATAAGCCTGGTACAGCAGCGAACGGGCTTCACGGGCGTAGCCGCTGTCGAGCATGTGAATATCGGCGATGGCGGTCGAGGTTTCGGGCATGACGGTTGATCTCCCCGGCACAGCTCGGATGGCTGCGCTCTTGTTGTTACGAGCGGATCGGCGCTGACACAGTTCCTTACAGATCCGCAATCAGTGTAGGCAATGAAATAGCCTTCGCGAGCAAGCCCGCTCCCACAAAAGCAAAGTCAGGCACATAACCTGTGGGAGCGGGCTTGCTCGCGAAGAGGCCATCACTGCCCACACAAGGCTGACTGGCAAAACTCAAACCCCTCACCCCGCACTGGCCCGATTCCCCCATGTCAGCTAGCATCGCCCTTTTGCCAGGACTGCCGACCATGAAGATCGTCTCCTTCAACATCAACGGGCTGCGCGCCCGTCCCCATCAGCTGGCGGCGCTGATCGAAAAGCACCAGCCCGATGTGATCGGCTTGCAGGAAACCAAGGTCCACGACGAGCAATTCCCGCTGGCCGAGGTGCAGGCGCTGGGCTACCATGTGTATTTCCACGGGCAAAAAGGCCATTACGGCGTCGCCCTGCTCTCGCGCCAGGAGCCGCTGGCCCTGCATAAAGGTTTCGCCACCGACGAAGAAGATGCCCAGCGGCGTTTCATCTGGGGCACCTTCGCCGACGCCAACGGTGTCCCGGTCACCATCATGAACGGTTATTTCCCACAGGGCGAAAGCCGCGACCACCCGACCAAATTCCCGGCCAAGGAGCGTTTCTACGGCGACTTGCAGCAATTGCTGGAAAGCCAGTTCAAGAACGACCAGCCGCTGGTGGTGATGGGCGATGTGAACATTTCCCCGGAAGACTGCGACATCGGCATCGGCCCGGACAACATGAAGCGCTGGCTGAAGACCGGCAAATGCAGCTTCCTGCCGGAAGAGCGCGAGTGGATGGCCCGCCTGAAGAACTGGGGCCTGGTCGACAGTTTCCGTCACCTGAACCCGGACGTGACCGACACCTTCAGCTGGTTCGACTACCGCAGCCGTGGCTTCGAAGACGAACCCAAGCGCGGCCTGCGCATCGATCTGATCCTCGCCTCCCACGGCCTGCTACCGCGGGTGAAGGCCGCCGGTGTGGACTACGAACTGCGCGGCATGGAAAAACCTTCGGACCATGCGCCGATCTGGCTTGAGTTGAGCTGATCCAGGACCAACCACAATCCCCTGTGGGAGCGAGCTTGCTCGCGATGAGGGAGTGTCAGTCGACATCATTGTCACTGAACCACCGCTATCGCGAGCAAGCTCGCTCCCACAAGGGACCATCACTGCAACCTGTCATTTTTCGGAAACCTTACTGACTTAATCTCCCGGCACCTCCTTTGGCTATATAAGGTGCCGGCATGATGCTGCGCGTGTTGTTCCTGTTGATGCTATGCCTCGGCTTGCCACACCTGGCGGCTGCCGGCAATTTGCCGACATCCGGACAAAGCCCGGTGCTGCGCATTCAGGGCTCCAACACCATCGGCGCGGCCCTGGGACCGGCGCTGGTCGAGGGCCTGCTGGGCGAACAGGGCCTGCGCAGGATTCACCGCGAAACCCTGGCCACCGCCAACGAACTGCGCATCGTGGGTGAAACCGATCAGGGCAGCCGGGTTGTCGTAGAAGTCGCAGCCCACGGTTCGAGCACTGGTTTTGCCGCCCTGAAAACCGCCAATGCCGACCTCGCCGCCTCTTCGCGCCCGATCAAGGACAGCGAACGGGTGAGCCTTGCATTCCTGGGCGATCTGAAAAGCCCGGGGGCTGAACAAGTCATCGCCATCGATGGCCTGGCGATCATCCTTCACCCGGACAATCCGCTGACTCAACTCGGTACCGAGCAACTGGCGCGCATTTTCAGTGGCGAAGTCAGAACCTGGGAAGACATCGGCGGCCGCGGCGGGCCGATTCACCTGTATGCGCGGGATGATCAGTCCGGTACCTACGACACCTTCAAGGAACTGGTCCTGAGTGATCGCGGGAAAAATCTCAGCAGCACGGCGAAACGTTTTGAATCCAGTGAACAACTGTCCGACGCCGTGAGTGCAGACCCACAAGGCATTGGTTTTATCGGCCTGCCCTACGTGCGCCAGGCCAAAGCCGTGGCGATTGTCGATGGGCAATCACAAGCCATGCCGCCACTGAACAACCTGATTGCCACGGAAGACTATCCGCTGTCCCGCCGACTGTTTTTCTATCTGCCGCCGAGCGCAAAGAACCCTTGGGCCGATGCGCTGGTGGCGTTCGCCCAAAGCAGTAAAGGGCAAGCGATTGTCGCCGCCAACGGTTTCATCGCCCAGACCGTCCAGGCCATGAGCGTGACACCCAATGCGTTGATGCCCGAGGGTTATCAGGCCCTCAGCCGTCATGCGCAGCGTTTGTCGGTCAACTTTCGTTTCGAGGAAGGCAGCGCAACGCTGGACAACAAGGCGCAACAAGACTTGTCCCGGGTGCTCGACTATATAAAGCAGCACGACAAAACCAATGGCCAGGTAACACTGGTGGGCTTTGGCGATGCCAAGAGCGACCCGGCGCGAGCCGATCTGTTGTCGAAGCTGCGGGCCATGGCAGTGCGGCGGGAGTTGGTGAAAAGCGGTGTGGTGTTTCGCGAGATTCGCGGGTTTGGAGCGCAGATGCCGGTGGCGGCCAATAGCGCCGATGAGGGGAGGATCAAGAATCGGCGGGTTGAGGTTTGGGTGTATTGAATCTGATGTTGCTGCGTTGAATGGAATGACGCCTTCGCGAGCAAGCCCGCTCCCACAGGGATCACACTGAGCCTGTGGGAGCGGGCTTGCTCGCGAAGAACGATGACGCGGTATTACTGCCCGCTACGCATCATCTCTTTCGGCACATACTTGCCGATTTCGAATTTGCCGATCGCCGCACGGTGCACTTCGTCCGGGCCGTCGGCCAGGCGCAGGGTGCGTTGCATGGCGTACATGTAGGCCAGCGGGAAATCGTTGGAAACCCCTGCCCCGCCATGGATCTGGATCGCCCGGTCGATCACCCGCAATGCAACGTTCGGCGCAACGACCTTGATCTGCGCGATCTCGCTGCGGGCCACTTTATTGCCAACGGTGTCCATCATGTACGCCGCCTTCAGTGTCAGCAGGCGTGCCATGTCGATTTCCATCCGCGAATCGGCGATCTTGTCGACGTTGCCGCCCAGGCGTGCCAGGGGCTTGCCGAATGCCGTACGGCTCACCGAGCGCTTGCACATCAGTTCCAGTGCGCGCTCGGCCATGCCGATCGAACGCATGCAGTGGTGAATCCGGCCCGGGCCAAGGCGACCTTGAGCGATTTCGAAGCCGCGTCCTTCGCCCAGCAGGACGTTTTCGTACGGCACCCGGACGTTTTCGAACAGCACTTCGGCGTGACCATGGGGCGCATCGTCGTAACCGAACACCGGCAGCGGGCGCACAATCTTCACGCCTGGGGTATCGACCGGCACCAGAATCATCGAGTGCTGGGCGTGGCGTGGCGCGTCCGGATTGCTCAGTCCCATGAAAATCAGGATTTTGCAGCGTGGGTCGCAAGCACCCGAGGTCCACCATTTCTTGCCGTTGATCACCCACTCGTCGCCATCGCGCACCGCACGGGCGGCCATGTTGGTGGCGTCCGAGGACGCCACGTCCGGTTCGGTCATGGCGAATGCCGAACGGATCTCGCCGCGCAGCAAGGGTTCGAGCCAGCGTTGCTTCTGCTCTTCGTTGGCGTAACGCACCAGCACTTCCATGTTGCCGGTGTCCGGTGCCGAGCAGTTGAACGGCTCTGGCCCCAGCAACGAGCGGCCCATGATTTCCGCCAGCGGCGCGTACTCGAGGTTGGTCAGACCGGCACCGAGCTCAGACTCAGGCAGAAACAAATTCCACAGCCCTTCAGCCTTGGCCTTGAGTTTGAGTTCTTCCATGATCGCGGTCGGCTGCCAGCGGTCGCCCTCGGCGACCTGGCGCTCGAACACGGCTTCGGCGGGATAAACGTAGGTGTCCATGAACGCTGTTACGCGCTCACGCAGTTCCTGAACCTTGGGCGAATAAGCGAAATCCATGAGCGAGATACCTTCTTGGGGGAGGTTGTTTAGATCATGCAATCGATGCTAGAACAGCCATGAAAATTTACCTAGCCTATTCTCGGCGTGTATAAACATTCATCACCGATATATGATCGGCTGATCGTCAAGGTCAGCCCGCCCACACAATAAGAGAGCCGCGTAATGAATCTGAGCAAGGTCGATCTCAACCTTTTCATCGTCTTCGACGCGATCTATACCGAAGCCAACCTGACCCGCGCCGGGCAGATTGTCGGCATCACTCAACCGGCGGTGTCGAACGCTCTGGCCCGCCTGCGCGAGACCTTCAACGACCCGCTGTTCGTACGCACGGCCCAGGGCATGGTGCCGACGCCCATGGCGCAGAACATCATCGGCCCGGTGCGCAATGCGCTCTCGCTGCTGCGGGTGTCGGTGCAGGAAAGCCGCATTTTCAACCCGCAGCAAGCGGTCAAGACCTATCGCATCAGCATGACCGACCTCACAGAAGCGGTAATCCTGCCGCCGCTGTTCCAGCGTCTGCGCCGCCTGGCACCGACGGTGATCATCGAGAGTTTTCTGTCCAAACGCCGCGAGACCACCAAGGAACTGGCGGCCGGCCGCCTGGACTTTGCCGTCGATGCGCCGCTCAACACCGACCCGCAGGTGCGTCACGTCAAGTTGATGGAAGACCGCTACGTGTGCGCCATGCGCAAAGGGCATCCGCTGGCGGGCAAGGAAAAACTCACGCTGGATGATTACCTCAGCCTGACCCACATCCATATTTCCAGTCGCCGCAGCGGCCTCGGCTATGTCGACCTGGCGCTGGGCAAGGTGGGCATCCAGCGCAAGATCGCCCTGCGTTCCCAACATTACCTGATGGCCTCGCAGGTGTTGCAGCAGACGGACATGGTCATGACCGTGCCGGAACGCTTCGCCCGCCGCAACGACCTGCACGCCTTTTATCTGCCGGTCAACGATGTGCCGCCGGTGGAAACCCACCTTTACTGGCACGAAAGCACTGACCAGGACCCGGCGAACCGCTGGATGCGCGAGCAGATGATCGAGCTGTGCCAACAGGTGACGGCGCAGGAGAAGAAGCTGGACAAGCAGCCGGTTTGAGAAAAATCAAAAGATCGCAGCCTGCGGCAGCTCCTACAGGGTGAATACAAATCCGAGGTAGGAGCTGCCGCAGGCTGTGATCTTTTCTCCCTTGACGTAAACGTCAACCTGCCATTAGCTTAGCGCCATGACCTTTTGCGAGCGCTTCCATGAGCAGCCAGACCTACAGCATTTCCGACCTCGCCCGCGAGCTCGACATCACCACCCGCGCCATTCGCTTTTATGAGGAGCAAGGCCTGCTCAGCCCCGAGCGCCGTGGCCAGGAACGCATTTACTCGCCCCGGGACAAAGTCAGCCTGAAGCTGATCCTGCGGGGCAAACGCATCGGTTTCTCGCTGGCTGAATGCCGCGAGCTGATCGAGCTTTACGATCCGTCCAGCGGTAACACCAAACAGTTGCACAGCATGCTGGCGAAAATCAGCGAGCGCCGTGAGCAGCTTGAACAACAGTTGCTGGACATCGAACAGATGAAACTGGAACTGGATACTGCCGAAGAGCGCTGCGTACAGGCGCTGGAGCAGACGCTCAAAAGCCAGGAATCAATTCAGTAAATCCACACCGCCCCCTGTAGGAGCGAGCCTGCTCGCGATGGTCGTTAACGATAACGCGTGTTTGCTGGATAAACGCGGTGCCTGAGAACCCATCGCGAGCAGGCTCGCTCCTACAGGGTTCTCCGAACAATCAGCACAGGTCGAAGCCCATGTCCCTCCCCTCCCACGTACGCATTGTCGAAGTCGGCCCGCGCGACGGCCTGCAAAACGAAGCCCAACCCATCAGTGTTGCCGACAAGGTGCAACTGGTCGATGCACTGACCGCAGCCGGGCTCGGCTATATAGAAGTCGGCAGTTTCGTGTCGCCCAAGTGGGTGCCGCAGATGGCCGGCTCCGCCGAGGTTTTCGCGCAGATCCAGCGCAAACCGGGTGTGGTCTATGGCGCGCTCGCTCCCAACCTGCGCGGTTTCGAAGATGCCCTCGCCGCCGGGGTGAAGGAAGTGGCCGTGTTCGCCGCAGCGTCCGAGGCGTTTTCCCAGCGCAATATCAATTGCTCGATCAGCGAAAGCCTGGAGCGTTTCGCGCCGATCATGGAGGCCGCCAGACAACAGGGGGTGACCGTGCGCGGGTACGTGTCCTGCGTGCTGGGGTGCCCCTATGAAGGTCACGTCCCCCCGGAACAAGTCGCTTTGGTCGCTCGCGAACTCTATGCCATGGGCTGCTACGAGGTCTCGCTGGGGGACACCATCGGTACCGGCACCGCTGGCGCGACCCGGAAAATGTTCGAAGTGGTAGCAAAGGATGTACCCCGTGAAAAGCTCGCCGGGCACTTCCACGACACCTACGGCCAGGCCGTGGCCAACATCTACGCCAGCCTGCTGGAAGGTATCTCGGTGTTCGACAGCTCCATCGCCGGTCTCGGCGGCTGCCCCTATGCCAAGGGCGCCAGCGGCAACGTCGCAACCGAGGATGTGGTTTACCTGCTGAACGGCCTGGGTATCGACACCGGAATCGACCTCGACGCCCTGATGCTCGCCGGTCAACAGATTTGCACCGTGTTGGGTCGCCCTACCGGTTCCCGCGTGGCCAGGGCCCGCAGCGCCCAGTGAGTGGGTTGAGTGTGTCAGGGTGTTACCGCGCCGACTCAAACGTGGGCACAAGCGAGTAACACGGAAACAAAATGTAGGGTTTTGCCTGAGGCGAAAAACCCTACAAAACCGCAAAGCATTGATTTTAAAGGCTTTTAAAAAGTTGGCACGTCTCCTGCTATATCTATCGCATAACAAGAATAAAAAAATTGCGGCAACCCTAATAAAAACAAGACGTAACGACTCTGACATAACAAAAACAACACGGCAGAGACGCAGCTAACAGATTTTTTTGGAGAAGATGTGCTTTTCAGGGTGCTTTTCGAAGTGACCCGCGGCCAGACAGAGAATAATAAAACTACCTTCAGGTAGCTCCCGTACTGGTTGGATCGCTCAGCGAAAAAGCAGATCAGCGCTCAAAAAAATACGTTTGCTCTTGATCCCGGATGGGGATCGCCAAAAACAGCGGTAAAGGGCAACGGTTGCCAAAAACAAAAACAGACCGACCCTCAATAATAAAAAAAGAGCACGCGCAACGACAAATTAAAGGGGAGCTTCGGCTCCCCTTTGTGCTTCCCGGGATTCGGTTTCAGCGCCCATCGTTCGCACCCCCCCCCATCCAACAGAAATCACCAAAAGCAACGTCTACGCCTGGCGGTATGCCTCCATTGTCTGACCCACGCATCGAGCCCGACGCGCCTCTGGATCCTGCTCGTCCGAACTCTGCATGCAGTTGCGGAAGTAGGCAACATAGCCGTCGAAGTCTTTTTCCGCCTGCTCTGGAGAGACCTTTGTCAGGTGCTCGATGAAACGACGCGGTGAGACTTCGAAATGCTGATAATCAATCGGATAGTTGAAGTAACCTCCCCAATTGATAAAACCATAGTTGGCAAACACATTGACTACCGGCTCAGCAAGACCAAATCGCTCCGGTTTCTCGGGTCGAAACTGCATTCGGTTGACATAAGCACGCGCGGAAACAACCGGGTCGATCATTGCCTGAGCAGTAGGCTGGATATTAATGTAGGGATTCTGGATCGGGTTAAGATCAATCGCGGCACCGTATGCATGAAGTGACCAACTACTACCCCCGGTAATCGCCCGCCCATTGAAAGCCGAAGTATTATTATCGGCCATGGAGGCGCCATCATTCCCCATGTAATGTTCGAGACCGCGCTATTTTCAATGGGAACGCCATATGATGAAGATCGTTGAAAATGCTTTGCACATAAGGGGCAAAGGCATCCAGCACAGTTATCGAGCCTTGTTCGACCCGGCCTTCGAAATTGGTGAAATCGAAGGAAACCACGCGCAATCTGTCACAGCCAACCGGGTTTTTGTCGGTAATGACATTGGTCGTCTTCATTAACTCGCACAGCTCAGGGGTGACCGGAGAAATATTGGCCTGTGCCACCTCGCTCAGTCCCACGAGCACTGCTGAACACAAAAACCCGGCCATTAATAAGTTTCTTACTTCCATGTCAGTTTTAACTCCTGTAATGACTCACACCACTTCATGTGGGCGTATCGAAACCTTACAGGGAATCCAGCAACAGGATCATCCGATCAAGTGTATGCCAACGTAAACTTGACTTTTAAAACGCAGACACTAAAAAGCCGATACGGGTATCGGCTTTATTCAGCACAGCTCTGAAACGCGTTTTTGCCCTGCGGCAACTAAACGGAGCCTACCGATTTACCTTGAGCTCCTCGATACTGATCTCGCGCATCCGGAATTTCTGGATCTTGCCGGTCACGGTCATTGGAAACTCTTCCACGAACCTGAAGTAACGCGGTGTCTTGAAGTGCGCGATGCGCTCCTTGCACCAGGCTTGCAGCTCTTGTTCGGTAGCGCTGTGACCGGGGTGGAACTTGATCCAGGCGACGATTTCTTCGCCGTAGCGCGAGCATGGAATGCCGATCACCTGAACATCCGCGACGGCCGGATGCGTGAAGAAAAACTCTTCCAGCTCCCGCGGGTAAATATTCTCACCGCCACGGATGATCATGTCCTTGTTGCGCCCGGCAATGCACACGTAGCCCTCATCGTTCATGCTCGCCAGATCACCGGTGTGCATCCAGCCTGCCTGGTCGATGGCTTCTGCGGTGCCTTCGGGGTTGTTCCAGTAACCCAGCATCACGCTGTAACCGCGAGTGCACAGCTCACCGATGGTGCCCCGCGGCACCAGGTTACCCGCTTCGTCGATGATCTTGCTTTCAAGCTGCGGCTGGGTGCGACCGACAGTGGTCACGCGCAATTCCAGGTCGTCTGAAGGACCGGTCTGCAATGACACCGGACTGGTTTCCGTCATGCCGTAGGCAATCTGCACTTCGCTCATGTGCATGTCGCTGATGACCCGGCGCATCACTTCGATAGGACAGGTTGCCCCTGCCATGATCCCCGTGCGCAGGCTCGACAGATCGAATTCGGCACGTTGCGGTTGATCGAGCATGGCGATGAACATGGTCGGCACGCCGTACAGCGCCGTGGCTTTTTCGTCAGCCACAGTGCCGAGGGTCAGTAACGGATCGAACGCGTCGTTCGGATAAATCATCGTGCTGCCATGGGTGATGCAGCCGAGGTTGCCCATGACCATGCCGAAGCAGTGATACAAGGGCACCGGGATTACCAGGCGATCGGCCGCCGTCAGGCCCAGGCTTTCACCGACCATGTAACCGTTGTTGAGAATGTTGTAGTGACTGAGGGTCGCGCCCTTGGGAAAACCGGTGGTGCCAGAGGTGTACTGGATATTCACCGGCTGATCGAAATGCAGGCTGTTCTGGCGCTCATGCAGTTGCTCGACTGTCACGCTGCCCGCCAGACCGGTCAATTGCGACCAGGGCAGGAACCCCGACGGCGGCTCGGCATCCAGGCTGATAACGCCACGCAGCTCCGGCAACCGCTCGCTTTGCAGTTTGCCGATGGATTGCTCGGCCAGCTCGGGTACCAGGCCCTGCAGCATCGCGTGATAGTTCGACGACTTGAAGGCGCCGGCACACACCAGCCATTGGCAGCCGGATTGCTTGAGTACGTATTCGAGTTCGGAACTGCGATACGCCGGATTGATATTGACCAGGATCACGCCGATTTTCGCGGTGGCAACCTGGCTGATGCACCACTGCGCACAGTTCGGCGCCCAGATACCAAGGCGGTCCCCGGCTTGCAGCCCCAGCGCCAGAAGTGCCCTGGCGTGCAGGTCCGCGGCCTCGGCCAACTGTCGCCACGTGTAACGCAGCTGTTGATGGCGCACCACCAGCGCCTCCCCGTCCGGGTACTGCGCGACCGTGTTGTCGAACGCCTGGCCGATGGTCATCGCCAGCAAGGCTTTGTCCTGGGAACCACGGGTGTAACTGCGTTGCGGGCTTGCACTGGGTTGATCCATGACGACCCCTATTGTCTTTATTTATGGGCTACCGGCGGTCCCTTGTGGGAGCGGGCTTGCTCGCGAATGCGGTGTATCAGACAACATGAATGTCGACTGACAGGACGCCTTCGCGAGCAAGCCCGCTCCCACAGGATGGGTCCGCGTTCTATCTTGAACTGGCTCTACTCTCGCTCAAGTTGACGTTAACGTAAAGGGTGATTGACAGCCATTCGTCACAGGCTTACGTTAACGTAAAGGTGAGAACCCAATCACGGCCCTCCCCCGCCCCATAAAAAAGCCAAAAGGTGACCCATGAGCTATCCATCCCTGAACTTTGCCCTCGGTGAAACCATCGACATGCTGCGCGATCAGGTCCAGTCCTTCGTCGCCAAGGAGATCGCCCCGCGCGCTGCTCAGATCGACATCGACAACCTGTTCCCCGCCGACCTGTGGCGCAAGTTCGGCGACATGGGCCTGCTGGGCATTACCGTGCCGGAAGAGTACGGCGGTGCTGGCCTGGGTTACCTGGCCCACGTGGTTGCGATGGAAGAAATCAGTCGTGGCTCGGCCTCGGTGGCCCTGTCCTATGGCGCTCACTCCAACCTCTGCGTCAACCAGATCAACCGCAACGGCAACCACGAACAGAAATCCAAATACCTGCCGAAGCTGATCAGCGGCGAGCACATCGGCGCGCTGGCCATGAGTGAGCCGAATGCCGGTTCCGACGTGGTCTCGATGAAACTGCGCGCCGACAAGCGTGGCGACCACTACGTGCTCAACGGCAGCAAGACCTGGATCACCAACGGTCCGGACGCCAATACCTACGTGATCTACGCCAAGACCGACCTGGAAAAGGGCCCCCACGGCATCACCGCCTTCATCGTCGAGCGCGACTGGAAAGGTTTCAGCCGCAGCAACAAGTTCGACAAGCTCGGCATGCGCGGTTCGAACACCTGCGAGCTGTTCTTCGATGACGTCGAAGTGCCGGAAGAAAACATCCTCGGCGTACTCAACGGCGGCGTGAAAGTGCTGATGAGCGGCCTCGACTACGAGCGCGTCGTCCTTTCCGGCGGCCCGACCGGGATCATGCAGGCGTGCATGGACCTGATCGTGCCGTACATCCACGACCGCAAGCAGTTCGGCCAAAGCATCGGCGAATTCCAGCTGATCCAGGGCAAGGTCGCCGACATGTACACCCAGCTCAACGCCAGCCGCGCCTACTTGTACGCCGTGGCCCAGGCTTGCGAGCGCGGCGAAACCACGCGCAAGGACGCCGCCGGCGTGATCCTCTACAGCGCCGAACGTGCCACGCAAATGGCCCTGGACGCGATCCAGATTCTCGGTGGCAACGGCTACATCAATGAATTCCCGGCCGGCCGCCTGTTGCGTGACGCCAAGCTGTACGAAATCGGCGCGGGCACCAGTGAGATCCGTCGCATGCTGATCGGTCGCGAACTGTTTAACGAGACGAAATGAATTTCGTCAGCTGCAAGCGGCAAGCTTCAAGCGACAAGCAGAAGCGATCCTCTTGCAGCTTGAAGCTTGCCGCTTAAAGCTGCTTACGGAGTAAGCCATGATTCTGCATACCCAGCTCAACCCCCGCTCAGCGGAGTTCGCCACCAACAGCGCGGCGATGCTCAAGCAGGTCGACGCGTTGCACACCCTGCTCGCCCAAGTGGCGCAAGGTGGCGGCCCGAAGGCTCAGGAACGCCACACCTCACGGGGCAAACTGCTGCCTCGCGAGCGCATCAACCGTTTGCTCGATCCGGGCTCGCCGTTTCTGGAGATCAGCCAACTGGCGGCGTATGAGGTGTATGGCGAAGACGTCCCCGCTGCGGGCGTGATCGCCGGGATCGGTCGTGTGGAAGGCGTCGAGTGCATGATCGTCGCCAACGACGCCACGGTGAAAGGTGGCTCGTATTACCCGCTGACCGTGAAAAAACACCTGCGCGCCCAGACCATTGCCCAGCAGAACCGTCTGCCGTGCATCTACCTGGTGGACTCCGGCGGCGCCAACCTGCCGCGTCAGGATGAAGTGTTCCCGGACCGCGAGCACTTCGGCCGGATCTTCTTCAACCAGGCCAACATGAGCGCCATGGGCATTCCGCAGATTGCCGTGGTCATGGGCTCCTGCACCGCTGGCGGCGCCTACGTGCCGGCGATGGCCGACGAAGCGATCATGGTCCGCGAACAAGCGACGATCTTCCTCGCCGGCCCGCCGCTGGTGAAGGCCGCGACCGGTGAAGTGGTCAGCGCCGAAGATCTCGGCGGGGCCGATGTGCACTGCAAGATTTCCGGGGTTGCCGACCACTACGCCGAGAGCGATGAGCATGCTTTGGCGTTGGCGCGCCGCAGTGTGGCCAACCTCAACTGGCGCAAACAAGGCGAAGTTCAGCAACGCACGCCGATCGCCCCGCTCTACGGCAGCGACGAGTTGTATGGTGTGGTGCCGGCCGATGCCAAGCAGCCGTTCGACGTACGCGAAGTCATCGCGCGTCTGGTGGATGGGTCGGTGTTCGACGAGTTCAAGGCGCTGTTCGGGACAACCCTGGTCTGCGGTTTTGCTTACCTGCACGGTTACCCGATCGCGATCCTCGCCAACAACGGCATTCTTTTCGCCGAAGCGGCGCAGAAAGGCGCGCACTTCATTGAACTGGCGTGCCAGCGCGGCATTCCGTTGTTGTTCCTGCAAAACATCACCGGCTTCATGGTCGGCCAGAAATACGAAGCCGGCGGTATTGCCAAGCACGGCGCGAAACTGGTGACGGCGGTGGCGTGCGCCAAGGTGCCGAAGTTCACGGTGATCATCGGCGGCAGCTTCGGTGCCGGCAACTACGGCATGTGCGGTCGCGCCTACGATCCGCGCTTCTTGTGGATGTGGCCAAACGCACGCATCGGTGTGATGGGCGCCGAACAGGCGGCCGGCGTTCTGGTGCAGGTCAAGCGTGAACAGGCCGAACGCAGCGGCCATGCTTTCAGTGCCGAGCAGGAAGCCGAGATCAAGCAACCGATCCTCGATCAGTACGAAGAGCAGGGTCACCCCTACTACTCCAGCGCGCGTCTGTGGGACGACGGTGTTATCGACCCGGCCCAGACCCGCGACGTACTGGCCCTGGCCTTGTCCGCGTCGTTGAACGCGCCAATCGAACCGAGCCGCTTCGGCGTGTTCCGGATGTGATTTTCTGTGGGAGCGGGCTTGTGTGGCGAGGGAGCTTGCTCCCGTTCGATTGCGCAGCAATCGTAAAATCGTTTCGCGAGCAAGCCCGCTCCCACAAGGACCGTGGAGACGGACAACATGAGCGACTTCAACACCCTCGAACTGCTGAGCGATCCAAGGGGTTTTGCGACTCTCTGGCTAAGCCGTGAAGAAAAGAACAACGCCTTCAACGCCGAAATGATCCGCGAACTGATCATCGCCCTCGACAAAGTCGCGAGCGATCCCACCCTGCGCTTCCTGATCGTGCGCGGCCGTGGCAAGCATTTCAGCGCCGGTGCCGACCTTGCCTGGATGCAGCAATCGGCCGAACTCGATTACGCTACCAACCTCGACGACGCCCGGGAACTGGCGGAGTTGATGTACAACCTGGCCAAACTGAAAGTGCCGACCCTGGCCGTGGTGCAAGGCGCAGCCTTCGGCGGAGCGCTGGGCCTGATCAGTTGCTGCGACATGGCCATCGGTGCCGATGACGCGCAGTTCTGCCTGTCGGAAGTGCGCATCGGCCTGGCACCGGCGGTGATCAGCCCATTCGTGGTGCAAGCCATCGGCGAGCGCGCGACCCGGCGTTATGCCCTGACGGCCGAGCGTTTTGGCGGGCAACGGGCACGGGAAATCGGCCTGTTGTCGGAGAGCTATGCCAGTGCCGAACTGGAGCAGAAAGTCGAACAGTGGATCGACAACCTGCTGCTCAACAGCCCGGCCGCCATGCGCGCCAGCAAGGATCTTTTGCGCGAAGTCGGCGACGGCTCATTGACCCCGGCATTGCGCCGCTACACCGAAAACGCCATCGCCCGCATCCGCGTCAGCCCCGAAGGTCAGGAAGGCCTGCGCGCCTTCCTGCAAAAACGTCCACCAAGCTGGCAAGCCGAAACCACCAAGGAGCCCCGTTGATGAGCGTACCTGTCCTCACTACTCTGCTGGTGGCCAACCGTGGCGAAATCGCTTGCCGGGTGATGCGCACCGCCAAGGCCCTGGGCCTGACCACCGTGGCCGTGCACAGCGCCACCGACCGTGACGCCCGGCACAGCCGCGAAGCCGATATTCGCGTTGACCTGGGTGGCAGCAAAGCCGCCGACAGCTATCTGCAGATCGACAAACTGATCTCCGCCGCCAAGGCCAGCGGCGCCCAGGCGATTCACCCCGGCTATGGTTTTCTGTCGGAGAACGCCGGATTCGCCCGCGCCATCGAAAACGCCGGCCTGATTTTCCTCGGCCCACCGGCCTCGGCCATCGACGCCATGGGCAGCAAGTCCGCGGCCAAAGCCCTGATGGAAACCGCCGGCGTGCCACTGGTGCCTGGTTATCACGGCGAAGCCCAGGACCTGGAAACCTTCCGCGCCGCCTGCGAACGCATCGGCTACCCGGTGCTGCTCAAGGCCACCGCGGGTGGGGGCGGCAAAGGCATGAAAGTGGTCGAGGACATCAGCCAACTGGCCGAAGCCCTGGCCTCGGCCCAGCGCGAGGCGCAATCGTCGTTCGGCGATTCGCGGATGCTGGTGGAGAAATACCTGCTCAAGCCACGTCACGTGGAAATCCAGGTGTTCGCCGACCAACACGGCAACTGCCTGTACCTCAACGAGCGTGACTGCTCGATTCAGCGCCGGCACCAGAAAGTCGTCGAAGAAGCCCCGGCACCGGGCCTGAGCCCGGAACTGCGGCGCGCCATGGGTGAAGCGGCTGTGCGCTCGGCGCAGGCCATCGGCTACGTCGGCGCCGGCACCGTCGAGTTTTTGCTGGATGCACGCGGCGAATTCTTCTTCATGGAGATGAACACCCGCCTGCAAGTCGAACACCCCGTCACCGAAGCCATCACCGGCCTCGACCTGGTGGCCTGGCAGATTCGCGTGGCGCGTGGTGAAGCGCTGCCGATGACTCAGGATCAGGTGCCGCTGGTGGGTCACGCGATCGAAGTGCGGCTGTACGCCGAAGATCCGGGCAATGACTTCCTGCCAGCGACCGGTCGTCTGGAGTTGTATCGCGAATCCGCCCCGGGGCCTGGGCGCCGGGTGGACAGCGGCGTCGAAGAAGGCGATGAGATTTCGCCGTTCTACGACCCGATGCTCGGCAAGCTGATTGCCTGGGGCGAGGATCGTGAACAGGCACGGTTGCGCCTGCTGAGCATGCTCGACGAGTTCGCCATCGGCGGCTTGAAGACCAACATCAATTTCCTGCGGCGCATCATCGGTCACCCGGCGTTCGCCGCTGCCGAACTCGATACCGGCTTCATTCCGCGCTATCAGGAACAGTTGCTGCCGGCGCCAGCGGAACTCGGCGATGAATTCTGGCATGCCGCCGCCCAGGCATTTGCCCAGAGCCAGCCGCACGCCACCCGTGCCGATGACCCGGCTTCACCGTGGGCGGCGCCTGATGGTCTGCGTGCCGGTTTGCCGAGAGAAATCACTCTGCACTTGAGTTGTGAAGGCCAGGACCGTGCGCTGACGCTGGGCGATATCAATGCCCACAGCGCGCAGCTCAGGGGCGAGCATCTGTTGACCGAGCAGTCTGGCGTGCGCCGTCAACACCGCGCGATACGCCGTGGCGAGCAGGTGTATTTGCAGTGGGATGGCGAATTGCACCGCATCGAGGCCTACGACCCGATCAGCGCCGTCGAGGCCAGCCACAGCCATCAGGGCGGGCTGACCGCACCGATGAACGGCAGCATCGTCCGCGTGCTGGTGGAGGCCGGGCAATCGGTCGAGGCCGGGGCGCAGTTGGTAGTACTGGAAGCAATGAAGATGGAGCACAGCATTCGCGCGCCCCATGCCGGGGTGATCAAGGCGCTGTATTGCCAGGAAGGCGAGATGGTCAGCGAAGGCAGCGCGCTGGTCGAACTGGAAGAAGCGTGAAATGAAGATCGGTCCTGCGCATTGCCAGGACCGATCCGATCAGAACCTGGCTATTGCCTGAACCACTACGCCGATGATTCGACATTCGTCGGCGTACAAGGCTTTCGGATACGTGGGATTGAGCGGGACCAGATAACGCTGACCGCCCTCTTCGATCAGCTTGCGGAACGTGGCTTCGGCGCTGTCCGGCCACTGGGCGATGACCAGTTTGCCAGGCACGGCTTCCACGGCCGGGTCCACCAGAATCAACATGCCTTCCGGGATGCTGATGCCATTGGGCGCGGTCATCGCGTCGCCCGCCACTCTCAACCAGAATGCCGGCCCCCGGGCGTGGTAATCGGACAGCTCATAGCGCTCCTTGCCGTACACCGGAACCTCGCCGTCGCGCACTTCGGCAGGCTCGTGCCAGTCACTGATCGGGTAGCGAAAGTACGGATTGTACTTGTGGGTCAGGGGGATCTCGTCGTCGGTTGACGCCTGCGGTTCCCGGATTACCAGCGCCACTTCGAGAAACTCCAGGCCCAGCGCCTGCAGCACCCGGTTCATGTCTTCGATGCCGGGTTCACGACGTTTGTTGAGCCAGTGGCCAATGCCGCCCTGGGACATCCCGAGGCGCTCGGCGAGTATCTCTTGAGTGATTTTGAGTTCACTCATCTTGGCCTTGACCAATTCAATCCATTTATCCATGTGCGGCACGATACGTGGGCGCCTCCGACCATCAAAACACAAATTGTAGTATTTAAATCCTCGTCACAAATACAGTACGTATTAGGATCGACTCACGGATCTGAATCTAACACGGAGCTTGCCATCGCCATGAACCCACCCGCCAATGACCTGCCGGACGTGCAAATCGACACCACCCTCACCTCATCCCTGGACTCGGCGGCGGCACAACGCGCGCTGGACTATTACTTGAAACCTGCTGTTTCGGAGGAAGTGGCCGAATCGCGTTTTTTTGATGTGAACCGCAACATCAGCGGCGAAGAGGCACTGGTCCATGCCTTGGACCTGTTGCGCTGTGCTGCCGCCACCGCGTACGAATCAGCCAGTCACCTGCAAGGCGTAAACCGTGACCTGGCGTTTTCGACGGTGCACATGATCGACATGGCCAAGGCGATGGTTGATAGATCGCTGGAAAAGTATGAAAACGCTTGAAGTGGAAGGGTAAATCGAGAGGACAGGAAAGAATTTTCCTGTCGAGCAGGCAAAAACGCTTGACCTGCAAACGAGAATGATTATTATTGCAGCAACTGGTCGCGAGATCAGTCGATGGACCAGGTGACCTTAGGTCGGTCTCCTGGACTATCTCCTCATCAGGCTAATCACGGTTTTTGACCCGGCTTTTTGCCGGGTCTTTTTTTTGCCAGTTTTTTCTGGCTTTGGCTTCAGGCTAATGAAGTCTTTGGGTGCCGCAAATTCGATGGCGCGGATGATATCAAAAGAATTCCAGTTGGCAAGAGAAGCCCGGCATCATGGGTTCAAACCAGCGACAGATAGCACTTGAGAATCAATCGCATAATCTCTAAGCTGCGTCAGCGTCAGGGAGGACGCCCCCACCTCTGCACCCCGCAATTTCCCTCGGTTTCACCCCTCTCTTGCGTGTAAAGTAGCCGCGATAAAAATCATATTCAGGACCCGATTATGACCGTGGCCAAATCCTCTTTCGACATCAGTGCCAACTTCGACAGCGGCAACATCCAAGTCATCGACATCAGCGATCCGCTCAAACCGCTTCTGGCCATTCGTCCGGACACCCGCAGTGCCCATTTCCAGTGGTTCCACTTCAAGGCCAGCGGCCTGCATGTCGGCCAGGACCACTGGTTTCGCCTGAACAATGCCAGCCAGTCCTCCTATAACAAGGCCTGGACCGGCTATCAGGCGGTGGCATCCTACGATCACGTCAACTGGTTCCGCGTACCCACCATTTTCGAAGGCGACTGCCTGCGTTTCAGCCTCGAAGCCGAACAGACCCACGCCTGGTTCGCCTACTTCGAACCCTACAGCCGCGGCCGCCACGACTGGCTGATCGAGCAGGCGCTGAGCAAGGCTGGAACCGAACTGCTGGCCACCGGCAAGAGCGTCGAAGGCCGTGACATCCAGCTGTTGCGCAAAGGCACCGGGGCCGAAGGTCGACGCAAGGTGTGGATGATTGCCCAGCAACATCCGGGCGAACACATGGCCGAGTGGTTCATGGAAGGCGTGATCGAACGCCTGGAAAAACACGACGACCCTGTGCTGAACAAACTGCTGGCCAGCGCCGACCTGTACCTGGTGCCGAACATGAACCCGGACGGCGCTTTCCACGGTCACCTGCGCACCAACGCCATGGGCCAGGACCTCAATCGTGCCTGGCAGAGCGCCAGCCAGGAAATCAGCCCGGAAGTGCTGTTCGTTCAGCAGCAGATGGAAAAGCATGGCGTCGATATGTTTCTCGACGTCCATGGTGACGAGGAAATCCCTCACGTGTTCACCGCCGGCTGCGAAGGCAATCCAGGCTACACGCCACGGATCGAAAAGCTCGAGGAGCACTTCCGCAGTCACCTGAAGCACACCACCAAAGACTTCCAGACCAAGTACGGCTACACCCGCGACGAACCGGGCCAGGCCAACATGACGCTGGCCTGCAACAGTGTCGGCCAGAAGTACGACTGCCTGTCACTGACCCTGGAAATGCCGTTCAAGGATCATGACGACCATCCGAATCCGTTGACGGGCTGGTCGGGCAAGCGGTCGAAGCAGTTGGGCAAGGATGTGCTGACCACGCTTGCCGATATGGTCGACACCTTGCGCTGATCACCCTTCAAGATCAAAAGATCGCAGCCTGCGGCAGCTCCTACATGGGAACGCGTACCCTGTAGGAGCTGCCGCAGGCTGCGATCTTTTTTCAGGAGGCGATTAACCGCGATCCTTACCCCGCAACATACTGTCCAGCACTTCATCTCGCCGCACCCAACCGTGAAACAACGCCGCCGCCAGATGCAGCAACACGGTCAGAAACAGCAGGTACGCCAGATAGCCATGCGCCTTGCGCAAAAACGCAAACACCTGCGCGTTCGTGGGCACAATCGACGGCAGCTGCAACGAACTGCTGAGCATCACCGGTTCGCCCGATGCCGAAATCATCGCCCAGCCCAGCAGCGGCAAGACCAGCATCAGTGCATACAACAAGACATGCGAAGCCTTGGCCGCCAGCGCTTGCCAACCCGGCAGGTCCGCCGGCAGCGGAGGCTGTGCGGTGGAGAAGCGCACCACCAAACGCACGATCACCAACAGCAAAATCGCGACCCCCAAGGGTTTGTGCAAATGGATCAGCCATTCATGCCGCTCGGACACCGAGGCGACCATGCCGGCACCGATAAACAGCATGGCGATGATCATCAGCGCCATCAGCCAGTGCAGCAGGCGCGCCAGCGGCGCGAAATGGTTCGGTTGGGTGCTCATTGCTGGACCTCCTGCTTGGCGGCGGGCAACTGGCTGACTTCGCTGGTGCGACGCAGGTAGGAATTGGCGTACCCGGCTGAACGAGCGGCGAGCAACGGGTCGTCGGAACCTTCGATCCCGGCAGGCAACACCAGCGGGTCGTAGTTGATGTCACGGCATTCGCCGTTGAGTTGCGGCTGAGTCTTTTCAAGCACCAGCGTGCCAGCATTCAACACCTTGCGTCCTTCGGGCCAGGCCTTGCTGGCGTCGTTCACCGGATCGCCGGGGTTGGCCAGGGTGATGTTCAGTTGCCAGCGCAACGGGCCTGCGGCGATTCGCTGGACCAGGTCTTTCTCCAGGAAATCACTGCCCTCCGGTGCCGTGGCCCCGGGTGCGTCCTGGGCCAGAGGCACCATGTTCCAGCGCACAGCCTGGCGTTGACCCGCCGCGTTGACCAGGTAGAACGCATTGACGCTGTTGTAGTTTTCGGTCACGTAACTGGCCGACGGCTTGGCGGTTTTGATCCAGGCCAGGAAAGGTGCCGCTTCCGGGTGCGAAGCAAAGAATGCGGGCACTGCCTTGGGGTCCGGCTTGCCGGTGGCCGGGTCTGGCGATTGGGCGCTTTGCAATTGGTAGAACGCCTCGGGCGTGCCCACCGGGAACACCGGCATGCTGTTCATCCCGGTGCGCCACTGCTGGCCGTTGGCCTGAGTGAAGCGCAAGGCCATGCTGCGGATCGGTACGGCACTGTCCGGCGCGTAGGGGTTACCGGCCGGCAAGGCGAAACGCCCGACCACCGGCGTCTGCGCCTCATTGAAGACCTGAGCGGTGGAATAACTGCGCGCCTCACCACTGCTTTCGAAATGCCCGATCACGCACACGCCCTTGGAATGGTTGCGGCGGAAACCCGGATGCACACCGTTGTTGGTTTCCAGCACGTTGATCAGTTTCTTCGGGGTCAGGCGCTGTGGGTCGAAGGTGCCGTTGACGTAGGCAAACGCCCCGGCCAGTGCGGCAACGACCACGGCAATGCCAGCCAGACGCAACGTCAGGCTCGCCGCACTCAAGGGTGGCCGGGTGGGCGGTGATGATCGATCTACCATGAAAGACTCCAGGGCCATCGGCCACAAGTGAGAAGAATCAAGCAGACGAACCGCACACAGGTTTATTCCAGCGCGCGGTATTTATTTTTTCAGGCGTGGAATAACCTCGGGTGCCGGGCGTCTTCCTAGTCCCAAGCGTAGTGACTAGCCAGAACTTCATGAACGATATCGACGAACAACTGAGAGAAATTATTCCCAGATTGCGGCGATTTGCTGTGTCGTTGACACGCAACTCCAGCAGCGCCGACGATCTGGTGCAGGCGAGCCTGGAGCGTGCGCTGTCGAGTTGGGGCGACAAACGTGCCGACGGTGATTTGCGCGCCTGGCTGTTCTCGATTCTCTATCGGCAGTTTCTCGATGCGCACCGCCGCACCCGGCGCTATGCGCGAATGCTCGATTTCTTTACCGGACGCGACGATGCGCAGCCTTCCGTGGAGCGCACCGTGATTGCCCAATCGACCCTCAATGCCTTCGATCAACTGCCCACCGAACAACGCGCACTGCTGCTCTGGGTCTCGGTAGAAGGTTTGAGTTACAAAGAGGTCGCCGAGATTCTCAACGTCCCCACCGGCACCGTGATGTCCCGCCTGTCCCGGGCTCGCCAGGCCCTGCGCCAACTCAGCGATGGCGAAATCAACCGCCCCTCCCTGCGGAGACTCAAATGATCAGCATGCCCCCCAGCGAGCGAGACCTGCACGCCTACGTCGACCACCAACTGAGCGACGCCGACCGACGCCTGGTGGAGACTTTTCTCACAAGCAATCCGGAGGTTGCCGACCAAGTGCGGGCCTGGCAGCAAGATGCCCAGCAACTGCGCGCGGCCCTGAGTGGCGTATTGCAACAACCGACCAATCCTGAACTCGATCCGGCCATGATTCGCCAACGCCTGAAACGCCAATCGCGGCGACATCTGGCCAGCGCGGCCGCATTGCTGATCGCGGTCAGCATCGGCGGCTTCAGTGGCTGGCAGGCCCGTGAGATGACTTTCACTGGCGCACAGCTGCCGATGACCGATGCGCTGCAGGCCTATCGTCTGATTGCCCAGCAAGGGATCCTGCCAGCCGACTACAAGGCCAGCGACGACGGCGACATGCAGAGCTGGCTCGACCATTATTTCACCCGGGCCAATCGCCTGCCCGACCTCTCGGGTGCCGGATTCAAGCCGGCCAGCGGGCGTTTGCTGAGTACCGAGCAAGGCCCGGCAGCCATGGTGCTCTACGAGAATCAGGGCGGGCAGAAAATCAGCTTCTACGTGCGCCCACCGGGACCGAAAAACTTCATGCTGCCAAGAGGCAGTCGCAGTGATGGCGACTTGCAGGCCGAGTATTGGTCGGGGGGCGGTTACAACTATGCAATGGTCAGCCCGGCGGATACGCCGGCGGCGCAGATGCTGAGGCAGACCGTGCAGTTTTAGCAGATCAAAGATCGCAGCCTGCGGCAGCTCCTACAGGTGTACACAAAACCCTGTAGGAGCTGCCGCAGGCTGCGATCTTTTCAGCTTTGTCCAAATACTTGAGAAGGCCGGCGCAGCAGCGGATCGAACGGATTGATCCGCGGCCCGATCAGCGCCGCTTCACGCTTGAGCATTTCCACCACCGTCGGCAATCGATCCGGCCCCAGGCGGTCACTCACGGTCGCCACGCTCAACGCCGCCACCGCCCGCCCCTCACGATCGAGAATCGGCACCGCCACACCGGCCATACCCTGCAGCACACCGGTGTTGCGCCCGGCGTAACCGAGTTTGCGCACGCTCTCGACTTCCGAGCGCAGGAACACCTCGTCATACAGATGGAAGTCCTTCAGCCGCGGCAAGTTGTAGTGGATCACCGTGTCGCGCTCTTCCGGCGGCAGAAACGCCAGGATCGCCAGGCTGCCCTGCCCAACGCCCAGAGCCACGCGTCCGCCGATATCGCCGGTGAAGGTCCGAATCGGAAACGGCCCTTCACTGCGATCCAGGCAGATTGCATCAAAGCCGCTGCGCGCCAGCAGAAACAACGAATCCCCCAGCGATGCCGAAAGCCGCAGCAGTGCCGGGCGCACCAGTTCGCGCAGGTTGCCGCTGTTGCCCGCACGGGCGGCCAGGGCGAAAAAGTCCAGGCTCAGGCGGTAGCGCTTGCTGCGCGCGTCCTGCTCGACCATGCCCTCGTCCATCAGGTTGCGCAGCAAGCGGTGGGTGGTCGGCTGCGACAAACCGATGTGCTGGGCCAATTGCGTCACGCGCTCGCCACCCTCGACGGTATCGCCCAACGCCCGCAGCACCGCAAACAGTCGTGAGACGGCGCCAACACCGACATCATTTTTATTTTCATTCCGTTCAGTGGAATCAGACATGAGTTTTCTCAACGATTTATTTACTCACCGAATGAAACTGAAAATAGTCAGTGCTTCAGTGAAATAGGCCATTGAGCCCATCCTAGTCTTCGTCCTAATCTGCGTCCAGACAGGGGCGATTCGAACAACAGCGGCAGCCGACTCAAGTCGAGCGCCAACGCCCCCCGGAAACATTTTTTTCGTATCTGCCCATACAAAAAAGCGCGCCTTCGGGCGACGCATAACAATCTCAGGTGGAGGCGCAGTCATGGCTTTTTTGCAACTTGAAAAACTCGGCAAACGCTACGGTGAAATCGACGCCGTGGTCGCCACCGACCTCTCGGTGGAGAAAGGCGAATTCGTTTCCCTGCTCGGCCCTTCCGGATGCGGTAAAACCACCACCCTGCAAATGATCGCCGGGTTCGTTGAAGTCACCAGCGGGCGTATCGTCCTGGACGGTCGTGACATCACCCATGCCAAGCCCGCCAGCCGTGGCCTGGGCGTGGTGTTCCAGAGTTACGCGCTGTTCCCGCACATGACCGTCAAGGACAACGTCGCCTTCGGCCTGCGCATGCGCAAGGTGCCGAATGCCGAGATCCGGCAGCGGGTTGAGCGGGTTCTGAAACTGGTTCGCCTGCACCAGCACGCAGAGCGCTACCCACGGGAGCTGTCCGGCGGCCAGCGTCAGCGTGTAGCTCTGGCTCGGGCTTTGGTGATCCAGCCACCGGTGCTGCTGCTCGATGAACCGCTGTCCAACCTCGACGCCAATCTGCGCGAAGAGATGCAGTTCGAGATCCGCCGCATCCAGCGCGAGGTCGGCATCACCACGCTGATGGTCACCCACGACCAGTCCGAAGCCCTGTCGATCAGCGACCGCGTGGTGGTGATGCAGGCCGGACGCATCACCCAGATCGACGCGCCCTACACCCTCTACGAACACCCGCGTACCGAGTTCATTTCCGGGTTCGTCGGCAAGGCCAACCTGCTGCCCGGTGAACGCGATACGGCCGGTGTGGTTCAGGTGTGCGGACGTGGCGATGGCGACCTGACCCTGAGCCTGCGTCCGGAGAAAATCGATCTGCGCGAGGCTGGCGTTGGTCGCCTGCAAGGCAAGGTCAGCAGCCGTTTCTTCCTCGGCAGCCAATGGCTGTACGGCGTGTCGACGACCCTGGGCGAACTCTGCGTGGTGCGCCGCAACGACGGCTCGGCACCATTGAGCGAAGGCACGGCGGTCGGCCTTGACTGGGACGCGGCGCTGTTGCGGGTGCTGAGTGTCGACGAGGTGACGGCATGAGTGCCCTGGCCGCCATTCGCCTGGGGCGTCAGGGTTACCTGCTGTCGGCACCTGCCCTGGCGTTGTATGTCAGCCTGCTGGTGATCCCGCTGATGCTGACGCTGTTGCTGTCGTTCAACGTCTTCGACTACGGCTCGGGGATCAAGGGCGACGCCTACACCGTCGAACACTACGGCAGCCTGCTGGGCGATCCGTACTTCTACGAGATCTTTCTTCGCACCCTGTGGATCAGCGCCCTCACCACCTTGCTCTGCGTGCTGATCGGGGTTCCCGAGGCGTACATCCTCAGCCGCATGGGTGCGCCGTGGCGCTCGATTTTTTTGATCCTGATCCTCACTCCGCTGCTGATCTCGGTCGTAGTACGCGCCTTCGGCTGGAGCCTGCTGCTCGGCGCCGACGGCCTGGTCAACCAGACCCTGCAAGCCTTCGGCGGCTCGCCGATGAAGCTGCTCTACACGCCGTTCGCGGTGGTGATTGCGTTGGTTCACGTGATGCTGCCGTTCATGATCATTCCGGTGTGGACCTCGCTGCAGAAACTCGACCCGGCCGCCGAACAAGCCGCGCTGTCGCTGGGCGCCGGTCACTTCACGGTGATTCGCCAGGTGGTATTGCCGCAGATCATGCCCGGCATCCTGTCCGGCACCCTGATCGTGTTCGGCCTCGCCGCCAGCTCCTTCGCCATTCCCGGCCTGCTCGGCGGACGTCGCCTGAAGATGGTCGCCACGCTGATCTACGACCAGTACCTGTCGGAACTCAACTGGCCCATGGGCGCGGCCATCGCCGTGGCTCTGCTGCTCATCAACCTGCTGATCATGCTGTCGTGGAACCGCATGATCGAAGGCCGCTACAAGAAGTCATTGGGATAATTCGTCATGTCCAGGAACGGTTCTTTCGCCCTGCTGTTTCACACCCTGGTGGTGCTGTTCATGCTCGCTCCGTTGGTGGTGGTGTGCCTGGTGGCCTTCACTCCGGAGAACACCCTGAGCCTGCCGACCACCGAGTTTTCCCTGCGCTGGTTCCGGGCCGTGTTCGAGCGCGCCGACTTTGTCGATGCCTTCTATAACAGCCTGATTCTGGCGTTCAGCGCGGCCAGTCTGGCGACACTGATTGCCGTGCCGGCGGCGCTGGCGATCACCCGCTTCGAATTCCCTGGCCGGGACTTTTTCAATGGGCTGTTTCTGTCGCCAATCATCATTCCGCACCTGGTACTGGGTGTGGCGCTGCTGCGTTTGTTTGCGCTGATAGGGGTCAACGGCAGCTTCGCCTGGCTGATATTCGCTCACGTGCTGGTGATCACACCCTATGTGCTGCGCCTGGTGCTGGCCTCGGCCATCGGCCTGGATCGCAGCGCCGAACACGCCGCGCAATCCTTGGGTGCCGGGCGTTTCACGCTGTTCCGGCAGATCACTTTGCCGATGATCCTGCCGGGGGTCGCCGGTGGCTGGCTGCTGGCATTCATCAACAGTTTCGACGAAGTCACCCTGTCGATCTTCGTCACCTCGCCGGCCACGCAAACCCTGCCGGTACGCATGTACGTCTACGCCACCGAATCCATCGATCCGATGATGGCGGTGGTGTCGGCACTGGTCATCGCGCTGACCGCGCTGACCATGATTCTGCTCGACCGGGTCTATGGCCTGGATCGGGTTCTGGTGGGCAAACAATGAGGACGCCATGGCGCTGCTGAAACGACTGGCCGAAGGCGACCGCCCGGTCCTGGACTTTACTCTCGACGGCCAACCGGCCAGCGGCCTGCTCGGCGACACCGTGCTGACTGCGGTGCTGACCTGCAGCGATCACCTGCGCGGCAGCGACTTCAGCGCCGAACCCCGTGCCGGCTTCTGCCTGATGGGCGCCTGTCAGGACTGCTGGGTGCGCCTGGGCGATGGTCGCCGGGTACGTGCGTGCTCGACGTTGCTGGAAGCCGGGCAACACATCAACCGCGAATCGGGGCGATCGATATGAACACCCATTCCCACTACAGAAACCGAATCCCCTGTGGGAGCGCGCTTGCTCGCGAAAACGGCCTGCCAGCCAACATCTCGGCTGCCTGTGTCGCCGTCTTCGCGAGCAAGCCCGCTCCCACAAAAGCACAGCAGCCGAGGTGCGCATGAAACCCATCGTCATCATCGGCGCCGGACCTGCCGGCATTCGCGCGGCGCAAGCCCTGGTCGCCCACGGCGTTCGCCCGGTGCTGCTCGACGAAGCTGCACGCGGTGGCGGACAGGTTTATCGACGTCAGCCGGTCAACTTCAAGCGTTCGCCAGTCAAGCTGTATGGCTTCGAAGCGCCCAAGGCCAGTGCGTTGCACCAGACCATCGACGAGTTGCGCGAACAGCTCGATTACCGCCCTGAAACCCTGGTGTGGAATGCCGAGGACGGCGCCCTCGACACCTTGCAGGACGGACGTGCCGCACGACTGGAATTTTCCCGGGTGATCGTCGCCACCGGCGCCACCGACCGGATTTTGCCGGTGCCGGGCTGGACGCTACCCGGGGTCTACAGCCTCGGCGCGGCGCAGATCGCCTTGAAGTTTCAGGGTTGCGCCATCGGCGAGCGCGTGGTGTTCGCCGGCAGTGGCCCGTTGCTGTACCTGGTCGCGTATCAATACGCCAAGGCTGGCGCCAAGGTGGTCGCGGTACTCGACAGCTCACCCTTCAGCGCCCAGGCTCGCGCCCTGCCCGGCCTGCTGTCGCAACCGGCCACGCTGGTCAAAGGCATCTACTACCGTGGCTGGCTGACCGCCCACGGCATCCCGGTGCATCAGGGTGCAACCTTGAAGCATGTCGACGGAGATCAACGGGTGCAGGTGCTGATCTGGTCCGACGCAAAAGGCGAACATCGACTGAACTGCGATGCCGTAGCGTTCGCCCACGGCCTGCGCAGCGAAACCCAGCTCGCCGACCTGCTCGGCTGCGAATTTGCCTGGAACCCGCTCAATCGCGCCTGGCTCCCACAACGCGATCGCGCCGGGCGCAGCAGCGTCGCCGAGGTGTACCTGGCCGGTGACGGCGCCGGGATCATGGGCGCCGACGCCGCGGAAATGGCCGGCGAACGCGCCGCATTGGCGTTGCTCGAAGACATCGGCTACCTGATCCCGACGCAACGCACCACACAGCTTGAACAGGTGCTGGAACGCATCGGCGATTTTCGTCAGGGCCTGGAGCGCGCCTTCGCCTTTCCCGAGAACTGGGCCGCCGGCATCGCCGATGACGTGATGGTCTGCCGCTGCGAAGAAGTCCGCGCCGGCGATATTCGTGAAGTGGTGCGCGAGGGTCACTGGGAAATAAATCGGGTCAAGGCCCATTGCCGGGTCGGCATGGGCCGCTGCCAGGGTCGGATGTGCGGCGCGGCGGCAGCGGAGATCATCGCCTGCGAAAGCCAGCGCGCGGTGTCCGACATTGGCCGGCTGCGCGCCCAGGCCCCCATCAAGCCGCTGCCCTTTGGCCTGGAGATCGACGCATGATCGAAGTCGACGCAGTGATCATCGGCGGCGGCATTGTGGGGGCTTCGGCGGCGCTGTTTCTCGGCAAGGCCGGGCGTCGCGTGGTGCTGCTGGAGCGGGACTTCTGCGGTTCCCATTCCAGCGGCGTCAACTACGGTGGCGTCCGCCGCCAGGGCCGACCGTTGTCGCAATTGCCACTGTCGCAACGTGCCCACGCCATCTGGGCGCAGCTGCCGCAATTGATTGGCATCGACGGCGAATATCAACGCAGCGGCCACCTTAAACTCGCCCGCAGTACAGACGATTTGCGTGCCCTGCAAGACTACGCTGCCTGCAGCCAGGGCTTCGGCCTCGACTTGCAGGTGCTTGACCGTACCGAGCTGCGCAGCCGTTTTCCATGGGTGGGAGACGTCGCGGTGGGCGCCTCGTATTGCCCGGATGACGGTCACGCCAATCCGCGTCTGGTGTCCCCTGCCTTCGCCCGGGCGGCGCGGCGACACGGTGTGCAGGTACATGAGCAATGCACGGTCACCGCCGTGGAACACGACGGCCAGCGCTTTTGCGTACGCACGCAAAACGGCATGCAGTTGCACGCACCCTGGCTGCTGAACTGCGCCGGGGCTTGGGCAGGCAGCATCGCCGCGCAATTCGGCGAACCGGTGCCGATGCATTCCGGGCACCCGGCAATGCTGGTCACCGAACCCCTGCCGTTGGTGATGGATGCCAGCACCGGCGTCGAGGGTGGCGGCATCTACGCGCGACAGGTCGCCCGCGGCAATTGCGTGTTGGGTGGCGGCCAGGGTTTTGCCCTGGACGACGCCCGCGCCCGCCCCGGTCAAGGCGCCGTGCTGGAAATCCTGCGCCAGGCCGTCGAGCTCTATCCGTTTCTTGAAGGTGCCCAGGCGATTCGTACCTGGAGCGGCACCGAGGGTTACCTGCCTGATCGCCAGCCGGTGATCGGCCACAGCCGTACCCAGCCCGGTCTGTTGCATGCGTTCGGCTTTGCCGGCGCCGGTTTCCAGATCGGCCCGGCGGTGGGCCAGGCGCTCACCGAGATCATCTGTAGCGGCGCGTCAAAGACGTCGCTGGATGCGTTTTCCATCACCCGGTTTCACTCCATCTCCGTAGCTTGATAGAGGAAGGTCGCGCCAATGAAAAACCTCAAACGCAACGCACTGCTCGGTTTGTCCTGCATGAGCGCCCTGCTCACCATCACCCAGGCCCACGCCGAACCGACGCTTTACCTGGGCATGAACGGCGGGACCATGGAGCGGCTTTACGCCGACAAGGTACTGCCGGCCTTCGAGAAGGCCAACAACGTCAAAGTGGTGATCGTGCCCGGGACCTCCGCCGATATCCTGGCCAAGGTCCAGGCCAGCAAGGACAACCCGCAGATGCATGTGATGTTCCTCGACGACGGCATCATGTACCGCGCCATCGCCATGGGCCTGTGCGACAAACTCGAAAACAACCCGGCCCTGGCGCAGATTCCCGCCAAGGGGCGGATCAAGGATGAAGCGGTAGCCGTCAGTCTCGGCGTCACCGGGCTGGCCTACAACACACGCTTGTTCAAGGAGAAAGGCTGGAGCGCGCCGACCTCGTGGATGGACATGGCTGACCCGCGCTTCAAGGACAAAGTGGTGTTCCAGTCGATGGCCTCCTCCACCTTCGGCCTGCACGGTTTCCTGATGTTCAACCGGATTCAGGGCGGCAGCGAAACCAACGTCGATCCGGGGTTCAAGGCTTGGCCGAATACGGTTGGGCGCAACGTACTGGAATACATCCCGAGTTCGGCGAAGATTTCCGAAATGCTCCAGACCGACGAGGCGGCGCTGTTTCCGCTGACACCGACCCAGGTCACCGCCCTGAAGCTCAAGGGCATGCCAGTGGAATACGCACAACCGAAGGAAGGCGCCGTGGTGCTCAACGTCGCTGAATGCGCCATCGCCAACAACACGCAACCGCAACTGGCGCAAAAACTCGCCGCGTTCCTGCTCACTCCCGAAGCCCAGGCCGCCGCGCTTGAGGACGGCGACCAGATTCCTTCAAACCCCAATACCCCGACCTCCGAGCGAACCCGTGGGCAGGTCGAAGCGATGCAACAATACCTGGAGACCGCAATCGCGGTAGATTGGGATCAGGTCAACGAACAGCGCCCTGCGTGGAATGCACGGTGGAATCGGAGCATCGAGCGATAGGCGACTGACACGACTGCGCTTCACAAACGACCCTCCTGTAGGAGCGAGCTTGCTCCGGGCGGCGTTCCGACGATGGACGTCAACGATAACGCGTGCTGCCTGAGTGCCCGCGCTATCCAGAGTTCTTCGCGAGCAAGCTCGCTCCTACAGGTCTTTCCAAGTGACCGGTCGGAACCGCTCCGACGCGCACCGACACAACTGGAAGCAAATTCCCTGCTCTGGTTACACTATGGCGCCCCGGCTCGGGGAGCCTGCCCGCACACCAGAGGTGACATCTCAGTGGCCGTTCGACCACCCAATCGTTCGCGAATCAAATCGCGCTGGCAATCGTTGCGTCGTCTTCTCGGCAAGACACCGGCTGCCGGCAGCGCCGAGGCAGGCGAGATAATCCACGACTACTTTCATCACCAGGCCCATTCCCGAGGCTACACCCTCAGTCACAGCCAGTTACGCGTGATCGACTGCATGGCCCGGCATGCCTGCCTGTTGACGGGCGCTTCGACTCAAACCCTCCCGGGCCTTTACCTGCATGGCGCCGTGGGGCGCGGCAAGAGCTGGCTGCTCGACGGTTTTTTCCGGGCCGTTCCCCTCGCGCAAAAACAACGCCTGCACTTCCATCAGTTTTTTGCCCAACTGCACCAGGGCATGTTCGAGCATCGCGCACATCCCGATGCCCTGGCGATCACCCTCGATGCCCTGCTCAGCGATTGCAGGGTGCTGTGTTTCGATGAGTTCCATGTGCACGACATCGGCGATGCGATGCTCATCACCCGGTTGTTCAAGGCACTGTTTCAGCGCGGCATCCTGTTGCTGGTCACCTCCAACTACCCGCCCGCAGGCCTGTTGCCCAATCCGCTGTACCACGCCCGCTTCAAACCGGTGATCGACTTGATCAATGCGCGCATGCAGGTCATGGAAGTCGGCGGTCCGCACGACTATCGCAGCCAGGTCCGCAGCCATGCGCAACAGCTGTTCACCCAAGGCCATTATGTGTGGCCGGCCAGCGCGGTGCAGCGGCGTTCATTGAACCTGCCGGATCTCGGCGCCCCGCCCCTGTCGCTCCCCGTGGGCACCCGGCATTTCCGGGCGCGTTTGTGCGATGAGCGCCGCGTCGGCTTTACTTTCGCCGACTTGTGCGACCAGCCTGTGGCCGTGATGGATTACCTGGAGTTGTGCCGCCGCTTCGATCGCTGGATCATCGATGACCTGCCGCGGCTCGCTGAGTGCTCGATAGCCGCCCAACAGCGCTTCATCAACCTGATCGACGTACTGTACGACCAGGACAAGCACCTGACACTGCTCGCACAGCACGCCCTGCGCGAAAGCCTGGACGGCGATGCCATTGACCTGGCACGCACCCGCAGTCGATTGGGGCAACTGGTCGAAGTCAGCGAGCCGGCCTGAGCGATATTATTTTGTTGTATTGAAGGGCCTCTTCGCGAGCAAGCCCGCTCCCACATTGGAACGCGGTCAACTGTGGGAGCGGGCTTGCTCGCGAAGGCGGCCTGACAGTCGCCACATCTTTCCCGCTATCATGTCGCCCATTTCCAGGGCCACGCGTCCTCTCTTTGGCTAATGGCGAATCTGTTCATGCATACCCTTGCTCAATTGCGTGCCGGCGAGTTGTCAGGCATCACGCGGCTGGATCTGGTCGACGGCCTCACCGAATTCCCTCGGGAGATTTTCGATCTGGCGGACTCGCTGGAAGTACTCAACCTCAGCGGTAATGCCTTGAGCGCCCTGCCCGAGGACTTGCATCGCCTGACCCGTCTGCGCGTGCTGTTCTGTTCCGATAACCGTTTCACCGAGTTGCCGGCCTGCCTGGGCCAATGCGCCGCACTGACGATGATCGGCTTCAAGGCCAACCGCATCGCCCACGTGCCCGCTGCGGCGCTGCCACCGCTGCTGCGCTGGCTGATCCTGACCGACAACTGCATCGAGACGCTGCCGAGCGAGTTGGGAGAGCGGCCATTCCTGCAAAAGCTCATGCTCGCCGGCAACCGTTTGCACGCGCTGCCGGAATCCTTGCGTCAGTGCCATCGGCTGGAACTGATCCGCATCGCCGCCAACCAGATGACCGAGTTGCCGCAATGGTTGCTGGAATTGCCAAGCCTGACCTGGCTGGCGTACGCCGGTAACCCGCTGGAAACCGAAGCCGACGCCGCGGCCCTCGACGCGATACCGCGCATCGACTGGTCGGCATTGCGCCTGGAAAAAAAGCTCGGCGAAGGTGCGTCCGGGGTGATCCATCAGGCCGTCTGGCAACAGGCTGACCAGCCGCCCATGGCCGTTGCGGTGAAGCTCTACAAGGGCGAAATGACCAGCGATGGTTCACCGCTGCACGAGATGAACGCCTGCATCACCGCCGGCCTGCACCCGAACCTGATCCGCGTCGAGGGGCGAATTGTCGATCACCCGCAGCAAACCGCCGGGCTGGTGATGCAACTGATCGCACCGAGTTACCGTAACCTCGCCGCACTGCCGAGCCTGGCGTCGTGCAGCCGCGACATCTACCCCGACGACTTGCGTTTCAGTGCAGCCGTGGCGCTGCGCATTGCCTCTGGCATTGCCTCGGTGGCCGAACACCTGCACAGCCATGGGATCACCCACGGCGACCTCTACGGGCACAATATCCTGTGGAATGAACAGGGAGATTGCTTGCTGGGGGACTTTGGCGCGGCATCGTTCCATGCGACTTCCGACACTTTGGAAAGCCGTGCCTTGCAGCGGATCGAGGTGCGGGCATTCGGGGTGTTGCTGGGGGAGTTGCTGGCGCGGATCGACTCGGGGTTGAGCGATGAACGGCGTGGGGTGCTGGAAGATCTGGAGCGGCGTTGCTGTCAGCCGCAGGTGCTGGCGCGGCCAGGGTTTGAAACGATCGTTCAGGAATTGGCTGGGCTCAAGAAATAAATACAGGACCTGTGGCGAGGGAGCTTGCTCCCGCTGGACGGCGTAGCCGTCCAAAAAGCGACGGTCGCTGCGCAACCGGACGGGAGCAAGCTCCCTCGCCACAAGTTAGGTCAGGGCCAGCTCGATCAACCCGCCAACCCGACAAACATGTCCTGCACGTCGTCATGGTTATCGAGCCCTTCGAGGAAGGCTTCGACTTCCGCCATCTGCTCATCGCTCAGGCCGCTGACCGGGTTTTTCGGCTGGTAGCCCAGTTTGGCCGACAGCACGGTGAAACCTTGTTCCGGCAGGGCTTTCTGCACTGCGTCGAGGTCGGTCGGTTCGGTCAGGAACAGGGTTGCACCCTCTTCACCCGGTTCGAAATCCTGCGCACCGGCTTCGATGGCGGCCATTTCCGGATCGGCGTCCGGGGTGTCCGGCGACGCTTCGATCATGCCGACATGGTTGAAGTCCCAGGCCACCGAACCGGAAGCGCCCAGTTGGCCCTTGCGGAACGCCACGCGGATTTCGGCCACGGTGCGGTTGATGTTGTCGGTCACGCACTCGACGATCAACGGCACCTGATGCGGGGCGAACCCTTCATAGGTCACGCGATGGTATTGCACGGTCTCGCCCAACAGGCCCGCGCCCTTCTTGATGGCGCGATCCAGTGTTTCCTTGGGCATCGAAGCTTTCTTGGCCTGTTCAACGACCAGACGCAAGTGCGCGTTGGTCGCAACATCAGCGCCGTTGCGCGCAGCAATGGTGATTTCCTTCACCAGTTTGCCGAAGATCTTGCCCTTGGCATTGGCTGCCGCTTCTTTGTGTTTAACCTTCCACTGTGCGCCCATTTCTCACTCTCTTATCTGTGACATCTGTGGCGTCGAGACAACCATTGGCCGACGCTTTGCGCAAGTTTATACGGCCTAAAGTTGGCAATCGACCAAAAAATCCCGACTGGCATCGACATCTTCACCAGCGGTTGTAGGGGGATTCTGAAATGCCGCTTTGGCCTGTCCGCAATACGCCGGGGTTTCGTACGCTTTGCACCCTATTCAACGGCGGCAGCGTGTTCGATGCACAACGACAAGGAAAGTCCCACCACCCTGACGCTTCTCGATGACGACCTGAGTTTCCAGGTAGTCCGGTTCAGCGGTCACGAAGCACTCAACCAGCCCTATCGATTCGACATCGAGGTTATCGGCCTGGCACCGGCCTTGAACCTTGAACGATTGCTGCACCAGCCGGCGTTCCTCGAATTCGGCCACGACCAGGGCCTGCATGGCGTGCTGCACAGCGCCGGGTGTGAACATCGAAGCGCACACCGGGTCGCTTACAAACTGGTGCTGGTGTCCCGTCTCCAGGCGCTGGAGCAGCAACGCCGCCGACGGGTTTTCCAGCGCGCCAGCGTGCCCATGATCTTGCGCCAGTTGCTCGAGGAACATGGGCTGCCCGCCAGCAGTTATCGCTTTGAACTGGCAACCGGGCACTATCCCCTGCGCCCGTTTTGCATTCAGTACGAAGAAACCGACCTGGCGTTGTTGCAACGACTGTGCGAGGAAGAAGGCATCCACTACCACTTCGAGCATCAACGCGACGGCCATGTACTGGTGTTGGCCGATGACAGCCTGAGTTTCCCCCAGGAGCCGCTACTCATGCCGCTGCGCAGCGACGCACTCGACGATCATCACCAACCTGTGATCAGCGAATTGTTCCAGCGCCATGATGCCTCGCTCCCCCCTGTGCGCCCAGGTGCGAGGAATCCTGGTGCAGCGGACATCAGCGACGGCGCAGCCAATCACTCGTTCACCACTCACGAACAGCAGCATCGCGACCAGCTCAGCCGGCGACAGCTGGAACGCCTGCGGTGCCGGCACCTGCAAATACACGGTCAAAGCAACCTGGGAGCATTACGCAGCGGCCGGATCGTGCAGGTGGCCGGCCATCCCCTGGCGAACTTCAACGATCAATGGCTGGTGACCGAAACAAGCCATCAGGGGGGCCAGCCATCGATTCTGCTCGACGACTCAGCGGGCATGGCCCTGGGTTATCGCAATCAATTCAGCGCCATCCCCTGGTCCACGGTGTTCAGGCCCGCGCTGAAACAACCCCGGCCGAGCATTCCCGGGTATCAGCCCGGCCGGGTGGGCGGCCCTGTCGGACAGCCGCCGACTGTGGACGAGGATGGCCGGATTCGAGTGATCCTCTGGCCTGCCACAGATTCAGCCACAGAGTCGTTGTCCAGTGGTCTGTGGCTGCCCTTGGCGCTGACCACGGCCGAGGACTGGATCGATCCGTCCCGCTTGCCTGTGGCCGGCAGTGAAGTACAGGTGATTTTCCTCGACAGTGACCCGGATCGCCCGGTGCTCTGTACGGCGCTGGGCCCTCGGCCACAACCTCTGAACCCACCGCCCCGTGAGCCCCGGGGCGATACCCGCCTGCTGTTCGACTGGCTGCTCCACCGTCCTTGAGCATGATCGCGGTCCACAGCCCGGTATAAACGCCGCCGATTTACACATCGGCGACGAGGACCAGGATTCAGGTACGCAGGGGTTTGATGTTCATCGCCCGATCGGGCGCGCAGGGATGCTTGGTTTTCAGGCCGCCGGGGCGGCTGTTCCAGTGCGGGATCAGCACCAGCGCCGAGAACATCGCGCAGCCGGCGAAGACAATGAATACGGTGACCGAGTCGAAGTAACCCGGCAGCAATCCGCCGAGCACCGCCCCGACGGAACCGCAACCGTTGACGAACCCGGCCGCCGTCGCACCGGCCTTGGCCGTGCCGAAATCGATCGCCGCCGCGCCGCTGATCATCGAGTCCGGCCCGTAGAGGGTCAGGCCCATCACGAACAAGAGCGCCACCACCAGGACCACACTGCCGGTATGCAGGGCACCCATGAACAATGCCAGGGTCACGGTGAGTGCCAACAGACTGAGTACGCAAGCCGGCATGCGTCGGGCGCCGAACAGTTTGTCCGAGGCCAGGCCGATCATGATCGGACCGAGCAACCCGGCCAGTTCGAACGAGGTCGGAATGATCGCCGCACCGACCTTGCCCACCGAAGGCATCTGTTCGAAGACGATCACCGGTCCCCACAGCAGGATCGCGTAGCGCGCCGGTTTCAGCATGAAGTACGCCAGCCCCAGCACCAGTACCGTGCGGTTGCGCAGGATTTCCTTGAGTGGCACCCAGATACTGATTTTGCTTTGGGCAAGGGCTTCTTCAGCGGTCAGTTCGGGTTCCGGCTCCACAGCCGGCAAGCCGACGTCTTCAGGTTTGTTGCGCTGGAAAATAAAAAACAGCACGGCGACCAGCCCAACCACCGCCGCACTGGAAACAAACGCCGCATGCCAGGTGCCGATGAGCGTATACGCCCACCAGCCGGCAAACGGCGAGGCCACGAGCCCGCCAAAGGCGTAGCAGGAACTCCACAGGCCCAAAACCCGCCCGCGCTGTTCGGAGGGAAAGAAACTGCCCAGGTTCTTGCACAATCCCGACCAGCCGGTGGACTGCGCCAGGCCTTGAATCAGCATGCAGGTAGCAAAAATCGGTAACGTCGCAAAGTTGCCCATCACCAGCGCCGCACCCGCGGAAATCAGCAACCCGCCGAGCACCACCACCCGCGGACCGAAGCGGTCGGCCAGGATGCCCCAGGTGAACTGGCCGACTGCGTAAGCCGTCAGGTAGATGGCGTCGAGGTTGGCCATGGCCATTTTGTCGAGCATGAAGGTCGGGTCTTCGGCGATGCCGAGTTTGGCCACCGAGAAGGCTTTGCGGGTGAAGTAGAAAGCGGCGTAGGCGAGCCAGGTGATCGCGAAGATCTGCACGCGCCAACGCTTGATGGTGCCGATGTGCTTGTTCATTGTGGTTCTGACCTCAGGGTGTGAGTGTGCCGGCAGAATTGGAAGCAAACGCCTGTTTTTTTATTGTTGAGCACTGCGATATCGCCCTGTCCCTACGGCGGATACCGGTCAGATGAGTCCTGTTTTGCACGCCCAGGCTCATGGCACCCGCTGCGGTTCGACTGACCGGTCAGCGGGGCTGAGAGTGATAAAAACAATTACTGTTTAATAAGTGAAATCGATTTATTGTATTTCCAAAATAAGCTTTGCTTGTTACTGGAGATATCGATGTCGGTTTCCCACGCCCAACTCAAAGCGTTCCATGCCGTTGCGGTACATGGAAGCTTTACCAAAGCCGCCGAGCGGCTATTTCTGACGCAGCCGGCGATTTCCGACCAAGTGCGCAAACTTGAAGAGCGCTACGGTGTTTTGCTGTTTCACCGCAACAAACGTTCGGTACGCCTGACCGATCTGGGCGAACGCCTGCTGAGCGTTACCCAGCGGCTTTTTGTGATTGAGGCCGAAGCCCAGGAACTGCTGCAGGATTCCCAGGCCCTGCAGACCGGCAGCCTGATTCTGGCGGTGGATGCGCCGGTGCACGTGCTGCCGCAGATTGCCCGATTCTGCGAACGCTACCCCGGCATCAGCGTGAAGATCGAAACCGGCAACACCGATGAGTCGCTGTTTCGACTGTTCAACTATCAGGCCGACCTGGCGTTGCTGGGCCGTGACGTCAGTGACGAACGCCTGATCTCCCTGCCCCTGCGCAATGACCCGATGGTGGCGTTCGTGTCGCGCAATCATCCGTGGGCCGACCGTGAATCCATCACCCTCGCCGACCTCGATGACACACCGCTGGTACTGCGGGAAATCGGTTCGGTGACGCGCCAGACCCTGGAGGAGGAAATGGCCGGCGCCGGGCTGCGCATTCGTCCGGCGATCCAGGTTGAAGGTCGGGAAGCCGCTCGTGAAGCGGTGGTGGTCGGGATTGGCATCGGCGTGGTGTCGGCGGCCGAGTTCGGCGCCGACTCACGGGTGTGCGCCTTGCCGATTACCGATTGCAAACGCCGCCTGACTGAAACGCTGGTGTGCTTGCGCGAGCAGAGTTCGCGGCGAATCGTGGCGACGTTTCTCGAGATGGTGCGAGAAAGCCTCGACTGACCCTCTGTAGGAGCTGTCGAGTGAAACGAGGCTGCGATCTTTTGATCTTGAAAGTCAAAAGATCGCAGCCTCGTTTCACTCGGCAGCTCCTACAGGGGAATGGGTCAGTTCAGATTCGGCGCCAACCCGAAAAATGCCTGAATCAACCGCAAATCCCGGCGCCGCTCCATGCACCCGATCATGTGCCGGTTCACCAATCCCTCACCAATGATCGGCACCGCCGCCACTCGCGGGTCGTGGCTGACTTCCACTGACGACACCACCCCCACCCCCAGTTCGGCGGCCACCGCCTCGGTCACCGCTTCGCGGCTGTCCAGTTCCAGCAGCACCCGCGGATTGACCCTGGCCTGGGCGCAAGCCTCATCGAAGGTGCGCCGGGTGATCGAACTCGGTTCACGCAACACCATGATCACCTGATCCAGCTCCCTGAGCTGCACGCCATTGGTCTTCTGCGCCCAAGGGTGCCCGTCGGGCACCAGTGCACAAATCCGTGATTCGTTCAGTGGCTGCAGATGCAAGCCCTTGCGCGGCTCGACTTCGGTCAGCACCGCGACGTCGGCATGTTCGGACAGCAGCGCCGCCAGGGTTTCCTGAGCGTTGCCCAGGCGCAGGTTCACCGTGATCCCCGGATAGCGCGCGCGCAGGCTGGCAAGCATCGGCATGACCATGTGCGGACCGTCCGCCGCCACCTCCAGGCGCCCGGTCAGCAACTGCCGGTTGGCTTCGAGCATCACCTGCGCCTCTTCGGCCAGGCCGAACATCGCCCGAGTGATCGCCGCCAGCTTGGTCCCCTCCTCCGTCAGTTCCACACGTCGGGCGGTGCGGCGCAGCAGGGTGATCTGGTAGTGCTCTTCCAGCGCCTTGATGTGCCCGGTGACCGCCGGCTGGCTGATGAACAGCCGCGCCGCCGCCCGGGTAAAGCTGCCTTCCCGGGCCACGGCATCGAAGGCACGGAGCTGAAACAGGTTCATGAATAACCCTCACTGATGGCTAGCATAACAATAAACAATTTGATTGATAGCACGGCAAATTGCAATTTAAGCCCCGTAGCTTCATCCCATCGAATGCGAGGACACGAACATGAGTGCTGCCGAACCTATCCTGCTCACCCCCGGCCCGTTGACCACTTCGGCCCGCACCCGTCAGGCGATGATGATCGACTGGGGTTCATGGGATGACCGCTTCAATCAACTGACCGCCAGCCTCTGCGAGCAATTGCTGGCGATCGTCAACGGCGCCGCGACCCACCACTGTGTGCCCTTGCAAGGCAGTGGCACCTTCGCCGTCGAGGCCGCGATCGGCACCCTGGTGCCTCGCGATGGCAAGGTTCTGGTACTGATCAACGGCGCCTACGGCAAACGCCTGGCGAAAATCTGCGAAGTGCTGGGCCGTTCCTTCAGCACCTTCGAAACCGCCGAAGACGAACCGACCACCGCTGCCGACGTCGACCGCCTGCTGCGTGCCGACAACGGCATCACCCACGTCGCCCTGATTCACTGCGAAACCAGCACCGGCATCCTCAATCCGCTGCCGGAGATCGCCCAGGTCGTCGCCGGACACGGCAAGCGCCTGATCATCGACGCCATGAGCTCCTTCGGTGCCCTGCCGGTGGACGCGCAACAAGTGCCGTTCGACGCCCTGATCGCCGCCTCGGGCAAATGCCTGGAAGGCGTGCCTGGCATGGGCTTCGTCTTCGCTCGCAAAGAATCCCTGGCCAGTGCCGCCGGCAACTCGCATTCGCTGGCGATGGACCTGCAGGACCAGCACGCCTACATGGCCAAGACCGGCCAGTGGCGCTTCACCCCGCCGACCCACGTGGTCGCGGCGCTGCACGAAGCCCTGCTGCAATACAACGAAGAAGGCGGCTTGCCGGCCCGGCACGAACGCTACGCCGCCAACTGCCAGGCACTCATGGAAGAGATGGGCAACCTGGGGTTGCGCAGCTTCCTGCCGGCGGCCATTCAGGCGCCCATCATCGCCACCTTCCACGCCCCGAAAGATCCTCGCTACCAGTTCAAGGAATTCTACGAGCGGGTCAAGGCCAAGGGTTACATCCTCTACCCCGGCAAACTGACCCAGGTCGAAACCTTCCGCGTCGGTTGCATTGGGCATGTGCAACCGGACGAGATGCGCCAAGCCGTGGCCGCGATCGGCGAGGTGTTGCGCGAGATGGAAGTGCTGGAGATCTAACCCACACCGCATTCCCCTGTGGGAGCGGGCTTGCTCGCGAAGACGGACCGACATTCAACGTAGATGTCGGCTGACACACCGCTTTCGCGAGCAAGCCCGCTCCCACCAAAAGCAGCTTCCCTATTAGCCAGTTGCCACAGGACTTGATCACCATGAACTACTCCAACCCAAGCAAACTCCAGGCCGCCATCCTCGACTGGGCCGGCACCGTGGTCGACTTCGGCTCCTTCGCCCCGACGCAGATTTTCGTCGAGGCGTTCGCCGAGTTCGACGTCCAGGTGTCCATCGAAGAAGCCCGTGGCCCGATGGGCATGGGCAAGTGGGACCACATCCGCACCCTGTGCGATCTGCCGGAAGTTGCCGAGCGCTATCGCAAAGTCTTCGGCCGCACACCGACCGACGACGACGTCACCGCGATTTACCAGCGTTTCATGCCGCTGCAGATCGAGAAAATCGCCGAACACTCGGCGCTGATTCCGGGCGCTCTGGAGACCATCGCCAACCTGCGCGAGCAAGGGATCAAGATCGGCTCCTGCTCCGGTTATCCGAAACAGGTCATGGACAAGGTGGTCGAACTGGCTGCCACCAACGGCTATGTGGCCGATCACGTGGTTGCCACCGACGAAGTCCCGAACGGCCGTCCATGGCCGGCCCAGGCGCTGGCCAACGTCATCGCCCTGGGCATCGACGATGTCGCCGCGTGCGTGAAGATCGATGACACCGTGCCAGGCATTCTCGAAGGTCGCCGCGCCGGCATGTGGACCGTGGCGCTGATCTGCTCGGGCAACGCCCTGGGCCTGGATTACGAAGGTTATCGCGCGCTGGGCAGCGACCAACTGGACAGCGAGCGCAAGCGCATCCATGGGATGTTCGAAGATTCGCGCCCGCACTACATGATCGACACCATCACCGATCTGCCGCAAGTGATCGCCGACATCAACAAGCGCCTGGCCAACGGCGAAATGCCGCAATCAAGCTAAAAACCGCACCGCCCTTGTAGGAGCTGCCGCAGGCTGCGATCTTTTGATCTTCGGCGTCATTGCGGACCTGAAGATCAAAAGATCGCAGCCTGCGGCAGCTCCTACAGGGGCCGATGCGTTTTTGCCGTCAATTACCTGATCCAGAGCATCCAGCGATCAATCACCTCAGGCAAACCCGGTGAAACAGGATTACAGTTAAGGCACACCGTCGGACAAGAGCGGTGGCTTTAAACCGGACCTCTGAGGAACACCGAATGCCGTGGAAAAACTCTGCCTCGCGCTACAGCACCGTATCGATCACGCTGCATTGGTTGATGCTGGTCCTGCTGGCGTTGGTTTATGCCTGTATCGAGTTTCGCGGGCTCTTTCCCAAGGGCAGTGGCGGGCGCACGCTGATCGTCGAATCACACTTCATGCTCGGCCTGACCGTATTCGTCCTGGTCTGGCTGCGATTGTTCGCACGCAGTCTCGGCCCGGCGCCGCAGGTCTTCCCCGCCTCGCCGCCGTGGCAAACGACGCTGGCCAGGCTGATGCACTGGGCGCTGTACATTTTCATGATCGTCACGCCGATTCTCGGCTGGCTGGTCACCAGCGCCAAAGGCAACCAGGTGATGTTCTACGGTTTCGACCTGCCGATGCCCATTGCGGAAAACAAGGACCTGGCCAAACAACTCCAGGACTGGCACGAGCTCGGCGGCACTATCGGCTATTGGCTGATCGGCCTGCATGCCGTGGCCGCGCTGTATCACCATTATGTGGTGGGCGATAACACCTTGCTGCGGATGATGCCCAAGAGCGTGAACCGCGACTCCTGAAACCAATGAATTCAAATGTGGGAGCGGGCTTGCTCGCGAAGGCAGTGTGTCAGGCAATACAAAATTGACTGATACTCCGCTTTCGCGAGCAAGCCCGCCCCCACACTGGATCGCAGCGCCGCTCAGTTTTTTTATTTCAATCCCCGCCGCCCCTGCAAGCCGCCGGTGTGGATGAAGATCAGCCGCGTGCCTGGAGCGAACTTGCCTGCAGTGACTTGTTGCTCGAGGGCCATGAGCGCTTTGCCGGTATACAGCGGTTCCAGGGGTACGCCGCTGGCCTGCCCGGTCTTTTCGATGAACTCAAGCAGCAGCGGATCGACCTTCGCGAAGCCGCCGCGACTGGCCTCAAACAGCTCATACGCCGCATCGACCACACCGGCTTCCTGCACGATCCGCTCGACCAGCTGCGCCACCCCATGATCGTCAGGCACCGCCAGGGCACCGTACACCGGGTGATCCCCCGCTTCGGCGAGTACCAGGCCTGCCAGCGTCGTGCCGGTTCCGCAGGCCAGCCACCAGCCGTCGTAGTCGTTCCAGCCTAACCCAGTCAGTTGCGCACAAACCTGCGCCCGCAACTGCATGCACCCTCGTGCGCCGGGTAATCCGCCTCCACCTTCAGGCACCGGATGCAATGTCGGATACTGCGTTTGCCATGGCTGCCAAAAACCGGCCTCGTGTCGCGCCCGATAGCCGCCGTAACCCAGCCAGTGCAACTGCATGCCAAATGCCTGCAAATCCCTCGCGGTCGGCGTTTCCTGAGGATGCCCGCGCAACAGGCCGACAGTGGCAAAGCCGAAACGCCTGCCCGCCGCCGCCAGGGCGTGGAGGTGATTGGAATGCGCGCCACCGAGACTGATGATGCCTTCGGCCCCCGCGCGGTCGGCGGCCTTCAGGTGCTCGATGAGCTTGAACCATTTGTTGCCGCTGATCAGTGGGTCGATCAGGTCCAGACGCAGGATGGCCACTTCGATGCCGGCGTGGGTGAGCCAGTCGAGATCAAGGCGTTCGAGGGGGGCCTGGGGTAGCCAGGTATCGGGAGGGAGAAGCATCAATGCCGGCTCTGGGTGAAGAGCCGGCATGTTATCACCCGGTTTGTGGCGAGGGAGCTTGCTCCCGCTCGCCTGCGCAGCAGGCGCAAACCCGGAACACTCGATACTTCTGATGTGCCGGACCTACCGATTTGGGGCCGCTTCGCGGCCCAGCGGGAGCAAGCTCCCTCGCCACAGACCAGTCTGTTACAACTCAGCCGCCAACCGTGAACCCTGATTGATCGCCCGCTTGGCATCCAGCTCTGCCGCGACGTCCGCGCCACCGATCAGGTGCACGCTTTGCCCTGCCGCCACCAGGCTTTCATGCAACTCGCGCAGCGGGTCCTGCCCGGCGCAAATCACGATGTTGTCCACTGGCAGCACCTGCGGCTCGCCGGTTTCGCCGATGCGGATGTGCAGGCCTTCGTCGTCGATCTTCAGGTATTCAACGCTGTTGAGCATCTGTACCTGCTTGTTCTTCAGACCCGTGCGATGGATCCAGCCGGTGGTCTTGCCCAGGCCGTCGCCAACCTTGGACTTCTTGCGCTGCAGCAGGAACACCTCGCGGGCCGGCGCATGGGGCGCAGCCTTGATACCGGCGACACCACCGCGTGCCTCAAGGTGCGTATCGATGCCCCACTCCTTCCAGAACGCGGCGCGGTCCTGACTGGTGGCGACACCTTCATGAACGAGGAACTCGGAGACGTCGAAACCAATACCACCGGCACCGATCACCGCGACACGCTTGCCGACCGGTTTGCGCTCCAGGATCACATCCAGGTAGCTCAGCACCTTGGCGTTTTCCACGCCAGGAATCGCCGGCACGCGCGGCGCAATGCCGGTGGCCAGGATGATCTCGTCGTAGCCGCCCTCGACCAGCTGTGCCACGTCGACGCGGGTGTTCAGGCACACCTCGACGTTGGTGGTCTGCAGCTTGCGGTTGAAGTAGCGAAGGGTCTCAAAGAACTCTTCCTTGCCCGGCACGCGCTTGGCGATGTTGAACTGACCGCCGATTTCGCTGGCCGAATCGAACAGCGTCACCTGATGGCCACGCTCGGCCGCCACGGTCGCGGCGGACAAACCGGCAGGGCCGGCACCGACCACGGCGATTTTCTTCAGTTGCTGCACGGGCAGGTAATTGAGTTCGGTTTCGTGGCAGGCACGCGGGTTCACAAGGCAACTGGTCAGCTTGCCGCCAAAGGTGTGATCGAGGCAGGCCTGGTTGCAGCCGATGCAGGTGTTGATTTCATCGGCGCGACCTTCAGCGGCCTTGTTGACGAAATCCGGGTCGGCCAGGAATGGCCGCGCCATGGACACCATGTCGGCATCGCCCTCGGCGAGGATCTGCTCGGCGACTTCCGGCGTGTTGATGCGATTGGTGGTGATCAGCGGAATATTCACCGAACCCCGCAGCTTGGCCGTGACCTTGCTGAACGCCGCACGCGGCACTTTGGTGGCGATGGTCGGAATCCGCGCTTCGTGCCAGCCGATACCGGTGTTGATGATGGTCGCGCCGGCCTGCTCGATGGCCTTGGCCAGTTGAACGATCTCTTCCCAGGTGCTGCCGCCTTCGACCAGGTCGAGCATCGACAGACGGAAAATGATGATGAAGTTCGGGCCGACCGCTTCACGCACGCGGCGAACGATTTCCACCGGCAGGCGCATGCGGTTTTCATAGCTGCCACCCCAGCGGTCGGTACGGTGGTTGGTGTGGGCGGCGAGGAACTGGTTAATGAAATAACCTTCGGAGCCCATGATTTCCACACCATCGTACTCGGCGGTTTGCGCCAGTACCGAGCAGGTGACGAAATCGCTGATCTGCTTCTCGATGCCTTCCTCGTCCAGCTCCTTGGGCTTGAACGGGTTGATCGGCGCTTGAATGGCGCTGGGTGCAACCTGTTTCGGGCTGTATGCATAACGACCGGCGTGGAGGATCTGCATGCAGATCTTGCCGCCCGCGTCATGAACGGCACGGGTGACGATACGGTGCTTGAGCGCCTCTTCTTCGGTCGTCAGCTTGGCCGCACCGGAATACACGCCACCTTCATCGTTGGGGCCGATACCACCGGTAACCATCAGGCCGACACCGCCACGGGCACGTTCGGCAAAGTACGCCGCCATGCGTTCGAAACCACCCGGTTTCTCTTCAAGGCCCGTGTGCATCGAACCCATCAGGGTGCGATTGCGCAGCGTGGTGAAACCCAGGTCCAGCGGAGCCAACAGGTGCGGGTATTGAGCGGCGGTCATCGGTAACTCCACATCGATCGATCACGGAAAGTGCAGGAGCTCTGTGGCCCCCGTCAGTCATGTTCGACAGACTAAGAGTCGCGACGCGGCCGCTCAATGACCGTAACTGACAACTTAATGATCGAAATGTGCAGCAACAGGGAGTGACTGGGAAATAGCTGCTACACCCGCGGATGCCCAACAAGCGCGAAAATGCGCAAATGTTTTCGTCGCAGCAAAGCGTGTCAGGCCACTTCAGGTGGCTGTTCCGGCTCCGGAAAAATATGACCGCCTTCCATGGCCCATGAAGCGGGAATGTCGACCACTGCCACGACCACTGCATTCGCATCGGCCCCGGTGACGGCCATGTAAACCTCGGTGATTGCGCGCAGGATGGCGTGGCGCGTCGCTTGTGGTCGTCCTGCACGGATCTGGCCGCGAATTATCGCGGGGGCCGCGACTTGGCCGGCGGTGAATGCGCTTCCCGCTTCAAGCTCCTTGAACAGCACGTGCACGTAGCTGGCCGGCGCGCCCGTCTCCTGGGTGTGAATGGATGTGATGGACTCGGCCAGCGATTGGCGTTGACGCTCGCTGAGCGTTCCCTTGACGGTCTGGCATTCATAGAGGGGCATGGAAAACTCCTTTGAAGACGTTCTGCAACAGTCAGCTACACAGGGCTTCAGCCCTTCAACTGGATGATCAGTTCGATCAGCTTGTTGGGCTTGAGCGGTCCCTTGTCGTAGGGCGGCAGCATCATCCTGGTGGCGGCGAAGAAGCCCTGACGATAGACAGGGCGCATTTTGGAAAAGGTCTGAAAGCCTTCGTAACCGTGGTAATGGCCCATGCCGCTGGCGCCGACGCCGCCGAAGGGCATGTCGTGCTGAGCCACGTGCAGCAGCGCGGTGTTGATGCATACGCCGCCCGACATGATGTGGGTCACGTAGTAGTCCTGCAGGGCGCGGTCCCTGGTGAAGGGATACAGCGCCAGTGGCCTGTCGTGCTGGTTGACATAACCAGCCACGTCTTCGCGGCTGGTGTAGGTCTTGACCGGCAGCAGCGGGCCGAAGATCTCGCGCTGCATGATGACCATGTCGTCGCTGACGTCGAATACCAGGGTCAGCGGGAATTTGCGCAGGGTCTTGTCCGGCGTCTGGTCGGGGAAAAGATTGACCACCCGCGCGCCCTTGGCCACAGCGTCATCCAGCGTGGCCTGCATGCGGTCATAGGCGCGCTGGTCGATCATGGACGTGTAATCGGCATGATTGATGTCGGGGTAGCGCTCGGCTATTACCCGCTGGGCTTCGCGTTCGAAGTCCGCCTCGGAGCCGGCGGGAATGAAGACGTAGTCTACGTTGGTGCAGATCTGTCCCGCGTTGAAGGCCTTGCTCCACATGATGCGATCGACGGCCAGGGTCATCGGGAAATCCGGCGCGACCACAGCGGGTGATTTTCCGCCCAACTCCAGTGTCACCGGGGTCAGGTTGCGCGCAGCATTCGCCATCACGGCGCGGCCGGTCTGACCCGAGCCCGTGAAGAAGAGATGGTCGAAGGAGATCGAGGAAAAAGCCGGGCCCACCGAGCCATTGGCGCCGCTGTCTTCGAAGAACTGAAGCTGTTGCGGCGGGAAGTATTTCGGTGAGATGGACATCAGAAGACGCGTCAGATTGCTCGAGTTTTCCGACATCTTGACCATCGCCCGGTTGCCGGCGGCGAAGATGGCGGTGAGTGGCCCGAACGACAGCAGCAGCGGAAAGTTCCAGGGTACGATCACGCCGACCACGCCCAGCGGCTGGGGAATGACACGGTTGCTGGAGGTGGGGTAGACCATCAGATCGATGTGGCGTTTCTGCGGTTTCATCCACTTCTTCAGGTGCTTGATGGTGGACTTGATGTCTCCCAGCACGACGAAAAACTCGGCGAACAGCGTCTCGAAGGTGGAGCGGTTGCCGTAGTCCTGGTTGATCGCTTCGATCAGTGCCTGGCGGTTGTCTTTCAGCATCCGCGCCAACTTCTTGAGGTCTTCCACGCGCTGGGCATGGCTGCGCTCGGGCATGGCAAGGTAGGCGGCGCGTTGGTGCTCGAAGCAGGATTGCATGGCGGGGGGAACGATGGGCTGGGCAATATTCAGGGCACTCATGCCGAGGTCCTTGTGTAGTGATTGAAAGGCGGCAAATGGGTTTGGCTACGCTTGTCGCGCAGCCGCCCCCCCTTCTATTGCAAAGGATTCAATGCCTCAGGTGTGGCGCTCACGCGTCCTTGAAGTTCGGCGCTCGTTTTTCCAGGAAGGCTGCAGCGCCTTCCTTGAAGTCTTCTGCGCCGGTCAACCGGGCGACTTCACTTAGCAGAGTTGCAAGCGCCGCCTCGGGGCCTTTTTCACGGGCCAGGCGCACCGACGCTAGCGCTGCCTTAACCCCGGACGGTGAGTTCTGCGCAATCAGTCGTGCGAATTCGAAAGCGCGCGTCATCAGCTGGCTCTGCGGGACGACTTCTTGCACCAGCCCCATCCGGCAAGCGGACTGAGCATCGAACTCTTCCGCTGTCAGGATGTAGCGAAGCGCGTTACCGAGACCGATTTTTGCCGGCAAGAACACGGTGGCCCCCCCGAACGGGAACAACCCGACTGCCACCTCGCGTTGAATGAACGTGACATCGTGCGCGGCGATAACGATATCCGCCGCTGCCGCCAGCTCCACCCCCAGGTTCATGCACTTGCCATGAACGGCGAGGACCACCGGCTTGCTCCGGCGGCGAACGGTCGGGTCGATTTCGAGCATATCCACCAGCGATGGATCGCCGATACGCAACTCTCCCCGTGCGGCGAGAGGCGCAGAGCTGACGATGTCCATGCCCGAGGTAAAGAGCAGGCCGTTGGCATGCAACACCGCACAACGCAGGCTTGGATCGTCTTCGTAGATCGCCATGGCCTTGGCCAGGCCGATGAACATGTCGCGGTCGAAGGCATTCATCTTGCGCGGACGGTCCAGGCAGATCGACAGCACATTACCGTGGCGTGTGATGACCACCCGATCCTCGAGGCGGTCGCCGGACACGGCATGGGTTTCGCGTTTTTCGCGCTCGCGCAGTACCAGGATCCGCCGCAGGATTTTCCCTGCCGGGTTTTTCGGAATGGCGTCGATGAACTCGATGTCGCGCAGTTTCTTGTAGGGGGTTACACGCTGTGCGACGAAGTCGATCAGTTCGGCTTCTGTCACAGGTGAGCGCAGCACAACGAAGGCTTTGGGCACCTCACCGGATTCGGTGTCAGGGCTGGGCACGACGCCGGCATCGGCCACCGCCGGGTGCATCAACAACACACTTTCGAGTTCGACCGGGCTGATCTGGAAGCCTTTGAACTTGATGAACTCTTTGGCGCGGTCGATGATTCGCAGATTGCCGTGTTCATCGATCCGGCCGACATCTCCGGTTCGCAGCCATCCCTGCGCATCGATCGTTTCGGCGGTTGCCGCCGGATTGTTGAAGTAGCCGAGCATCACGTTGGGACCGCGTATCAGCAGCTCGCCATCCGCACCTGGCGCCACGTCCTGGTTGCCGCCGATTTCCACGACCCGCACCTCAATGCCATGCATCACCCGGCCGACCGAACCTTCGGCCTCTTTCGGCATGCCTGGCTCGGAAACAGCGCCGGTGGTGGTGGATTCGGTAAGGCCCCAGCCGTTGAGCACCGGTACTTTCAATCGATCGGCGGCGCTCTTCAGCAGCTCGGCACTGATGGGTGAGGCACCGGAGATGGCCAGGCGCAGGCTCGACAGGTCGAAGTGATCGACCAAAGGATGCTTGGCAAACTGCAAGACAACCGGAGCAACGACCGGAGCGACAGTGATTTTGTAGTCCTGAATCACGCGCAAAGTCACTTCCAGGTCGAGTGCGGGCAACACGATCAAGCGTGCTCCCTGAGAAAGCGCCGAGCCTATGAAGCTGGTCTGTCCATAGATATGGAAGAACGGCAGCGCCGCCAGGATAGTGTCGGACTTGCGGAAAACCTGGGCGGCAGTCACCTGCTCGGTCGCCGCAACGTAGTTGCGATTGCTGAGCATCACCGCCTTGGGGAAGCCGCTGGTGCCACTGGAGAACATCAGGGCCAACAGGTCTTTTTGCAGATCACGGCAGCGCTCTTCGGCCAGAGGCTTGCCCACCAGCAACGAGGCAAACGGCGTGAGGCCCGCGGACTCACCCAGCACGAAAATGTCTTTCAATTCCAACGTGATCAGGGTGTCACGCAGCCTTTCGAAGACTTGCGGGGTGACGATCACACGCGTGGCCCCCACCAGCTTGAGGAGTTCTCGCACGTCCTCCGGCGAGGACATGGGATTGAGTGTGGAGTACACGCCGCCGGCGAAGGCTATACCGTACAGAGCCACCGGGAACCAGATGCTGTTCGGCGCGATGATGGCGGTGACCTCCCCGGGCTCCAGACCGCGCTCTATCAGGTTGCCGGCAAGCACACGCACATGCCTGGACAGTTCGGCATAGGTGAGCTGTTCACCGCTCAGCCCGTCGATCAACGCCGGGTTGTCTGCGTAGCGTTGGATTCGCTCCAGAAATAGCCCGGCGAAGGAACCGACAGGTACTTCCAAAGGCCTTTGCGACAGAAATGAATTCATGTATTTACCCCGCTCGTGGTATTGGTCATCGCGTGTTCCGAGGCACGTTGGTGCGCCTTAGGGGTCATCGACTCGTGAACAACAGTACGAGCGGGGTCGTGAGCTCGACAAACGACATTGGTTTTACTTGGATGACAAAATGTCACGTGAAAAGAAGATCCTCATCCCGGCGGAAAGCGTGCGACAACTGCCCGCGCTCAATGCTTTTGAAGCCGCTGCGCGGCTGGGCTCCTTTCAAGAGGCCGCGACGTTCCTGCACCTGACGCCTTCGGCCATCAGTCACCAGGTTCGAAGGCTGGAAGGCGTATTGGGTGTGGCGCTTTTTGTTCGACGCAATCGGCAAATCGAATTGACCGAAAGCGGTCGCAAGCTGCAGCAGCACGTCAGCCGGGGGCTGGCCGAGATCTCTATCGGGCTTCAGGCGGTCAAACAAGCCAGTGACACCAGCCCTTTACGCATCAGCGTGGCGCCCAGTTTCGCGGCTACCTATCTGAGTGCGGGCATGGCGCAGTTCGAACGTGAGAACCCGGACATCACCGTGCATATGGAGTTTTCATCCAGGGTGGCCGATCTGGAAGCCCGCGAGCTGGACATCGCCATTCGCCATACCACGCAAACCCGATTCAACGTTTTTTCCGAAAAACTGGCAGATGTATCCGGTGCGCCTGTCTGTGCACCGCAAATAGCGGCAAGACTCGTTGCCGGGGAACGTATCGAGAGTATCCCTCGCATTGCGCTAGCCCAGGCGCCTGGGGTCTGGACGCTTTGGAATCAAGCCGCCGGACGCATGGATATCCCGCCACAGCGTGAGCTGCTTTTTGAAAATCTGAGTGATGGCCTGCAGGCGGCCATTGACGGTCACGGATTGATGATGGCTCCGCTGGGGCTTATCGAAAAGCACCTGAAGAATGGCCAATTGGTCCTGCCTTTCAAGGAGAGGCTGGAGCGAGTGTCTGCCTACCGCCTGCTGTGTCTCAATGGCAATGAGATGTCTCCCAAAGTCTTGCGGCTGCGGCGCTGGTTAAAGGCTGTGATTCGCAAAAGCGGCCATTTCGGCGACGGTCTCGATGTCGCCAGCCATCAGGTCCCGCGCGAGGATCGATAACCTTTCATTCAAACAACTGACGGCGCCTGGCTCCCGGCGACATGGAAAACCAGCGCTGGCAAGCGCGATTGAACACGCTCTGTTCGCTATAGCCGAGCAGACCGGCAACCTGGGACATCGGCATGTGCCGCTCCGCCAGATAGTGATCGGCACGGTCACGCCGCAGGCTCTCGACTATTTCATCGAAGCTTCTCCCCTGCTCGGCCAGCCTTCGCTGCAACATACGCACGTGCATGCCCAGTTGCTCGGCAATCAATGGCAAACGGCAACGCTGTATCGGCATCATGCGCAAGACCAGGCGCTCGACCTGGCTGACAACATCCGACGTCGCTTGCAAGTCGAACTGCTGGAAATACTGTTCCAGTGCGCGATGCAGGTAGGGTGCCTGCTGTTCAATCCGCTGATTGAGTTGTTCGTCACGAAGTACCAGGGCGTTGCAGGATTGGCCGGTGCACACGGCAGTTTTGAAATAGCGTCGGTACCGTGCCTGAGCCGCTGGGTGATTGGCGGAAAACAGAACCGCCTGGGCAACGAAGTTGTCGCCATACAGCAGCTTCATACCGTTATGCGCCACCCCCATTGCCAGCTCCACCATTTGCCGTCGCGGGGTCGGTCCGGACAGGCGGATGTCGATCAACAGGCGCGGCGCGTGGTTCTCGCTGAGGTCCAGATCAAGCTGGATGCCCGGGCTGTGGTAGCCGATAAAACGGATGATTTGCTCCAACGCCTCCCCCGCCGTTGCGCACGTTCGAGCGATGACCGCAATCGGCCCCAGGACGTGCAAGTCCTGGTACTCGGCCATGCGCAGGCCAAAGTCAGGGCAATCGAGCTCTCGTGCGGCAAACTCCAGCAGCCCGACCAGCGAACGCAACGGTACCCGTGCCTCCTCGTCCATCAGCACGTCCGGATGGATGCGGAAGCGCTCGAGCATGAGGTCGGCTTGCCCGCCGAGCTGGCTTGCCACCTCACGGAATCCGGTCAACGAGCTTGATCTGATCAATGTAGTCATGTCGTCAAAGATCAAATAATTGGCATGAGAGGTCAATTATTTTCTAACGCCTTCAGCCAACAATCGGTCCCGGGTACCTTTGTTGCTTCCTGGTGAAGCAGCCCCTGTTCGCTCGCTCGGGATCATTGTGTGATGGAATTCGACTACGTAATCATTGGTGCCGGTTCAGCCGGTTGTGTCCTGGCCAACCGCTTGAGTGCAAATCCCGATATCACGGTATGTTTGCTGGAGGCTGGTCCGGAAGACCGCTCGCCATTGATCCATGCCCCGGTAGGGGTCGCGGCGATCCTGCCGAGCCGACACGTCAATTGGGCATTTCACACAGTACCGCAGCCCGGCTTGAACGGCCGTCGTGGCTATCAGCCACGCGGCAAGGTGCTGGGCGGAAGCAGCTCGATCAACGGCATGGTGTACATCCGTGGCCACCACAGTGACTTCGACGATTGGCAGGCGCTGGGCAACCCCGGCTGGTCGTTCGCCGATGTACTGCCGTACTTTCGCAAGAGTGAGATGAGCCACCGCGGCGCATGCGACTACCACGGAGCGCAGGGCGAACTCTATGTCGGCAAGAACCCGATGCATCCCGTCACGCAAGCGTTCATCGAAGCGGGGCAGATGGCCGGACACCGCCACAATCCCGACTTCAATGGCGTCGACCAGGAGGGCGTTGGCCAGTTCGATGTGACGATCCGCAACGGTCGGCGCTGGAGCACGGCCACTGCGTTCCTCAAACCGGTTCGACACCTGCGCAAGAACCTCACGGTGCTGACTTCGGCTGCGGCCGAACGCATTGTGCTCGAAGGCAAAAAAGCCGTCGGTGTCGAACTGCGTCTCAAGGGCAATCGCCAGAACATCAAAGCACGCCGGGAAGTCCTGCTCAGTGCCGGTTGTTTCGGCAGCCCACAATTGCTGATGCTCTCGGGGATTGGCCCGCAAGAGGAACTCAAACCACAAGGCATCACGGTGCAGCACGAACTGCCCGGTGTCGGGCAAAACCTTCAGGACCATCCGGATGTCGTGCTCAGCTACAGGAGCCAGGATACGTCATTGATGGGTGTCTCCCTGCGCGGCAGTGTGAAAATGGGCAAGGCCTTGATCGACTATGCCCGTCATCGGCGCGGCCCTTTTGTGAGCAACTTCGCCGAAGGTGGCGGCTTCCTGAAAACCGATGCCAAGCTTGCACGCCCGGATATCCAACTGCATTCGGTGATCGCGATGATCGACGACCACAACCGCAAACTGCACTGGGGTCACGGCTTCAGTTGCCACGTCTGCGTGTTGCGGCCCAAGAGCATCGGCAGCGTCGGTTTGCAATCAAACGATCCGAGCGCCCCACCGCGCATCGACCCGAACATTCTCGGGCATGACGACGATGTCGAGACCCTGCTCACGGGTTACCGCATGACCCGCAACATCATTCAACAAGCACCGATGGCGCGTTATGGCTTGAAGGATATGTTCAGCGCGGGCTTGTACGGCGATGAACAACTGATCGAACTGTTGCGCCAGCGTACCGACACCATTTATCACCCGGTCGGTACCTGCAAGATGGGCAATGACGAGCATGCGGTGGTGGACAGCCAATTGCGTGTGCATGGCATCGAGGGGCTGCGGGTGGTGGATGCCTCGATCATGCCGACGCTGGTGGGCGGCAACACCAACGCCGCTTCAATCATGATCGCCGAACGCGCAGCGGACTGGGTGTCCGCCAGCAGGTGATCGTGCTGTCGAATCGACCTTCGGCGTTACTGCCGCAGGTCAGCGGTTTCGCTACACAGGTTCCGAACAGTGCGGCAGTGGTTTGAGGTGATTTGTTCCTGATCAGCTAAGGTAACTGGGTCGACCACCCGTTTGGGCAGATCAGCAATGAACTCATACCTCACCCTGTTCTTCGGTATGTTCACAACCCTGCTGGCAATCATCAACCCACTGGAGGCCATTCCGGTATTCCTGGGTCTGCTGCAGGGCAAAGACTCTGCCGAACAGCGCCGCGTTGCACGCAAAGCCTGCCTTTATGCGCTGCTGTTGATGTTTTTCTTTTTGATTTTCGGCAACCTGCTGCTGCGTTTGTTTGAAGTTCCGCTGAGTATGATTCGGGTGGTCGGCGGGGTGATCCTGATGCGGATCGGGTTCGAGCTTTTTGCGCCCTCGCCCGACAGCAGCCTGATTCCAAGCGGTGGCAAAGGCGACGAGGACGTATCTTTCATCCCCATGGCCATGCCGATCATGTTCGGCCCCGGCGCCATTGCCACGGTGATCGGCCTGACCAGCACCATCAAGGACTCCGACCGCGCCGTACTGTCCTTCGCCGTCGTGGCGCTGGCAATCTGCGCCACCATGCTGGTCACTTACCTCTCTTTGGCCTACGCCAACACCATCCTCAAGAAGATTGGCCCGCAAGGCATCGATGCCGCGACCCGCATCGTCGGTTTTTTCGTTTCGGCGATGGGCGTGGGGCTGATCTTTCACGGGACGGTGGAGTTTCTGCAGTCCTATGGGGTACTGCTCAACGCCGTGACAAAGTAGGACAGCAAAGTCCTCATGCCGTCAGAAAACGGGCGCCTGTCTGGGGCGCCCGTCGTTTACTGCAGCTGACCAGCCACGAGGTTAATCGTGTCCGTTATGGCCACTCTGCCGCATGGCTTTGAGAATGCCGTCCAGGTTGTAGGTTTCCGGCGCCTGCATGGGCGGGAAGTCCTTGTACGACATCAACTCCTTCTCCCAGAGCAATTGTCCGATCGGCAGCATGTTCCAGTTGTAGATATAGGCGTTGCCCGGTGAGCCCAAGGCACCGCCATAGCCGGTGATGGACTTGGCGTCGGCACCGACGGTTGTTTCAAAGGGGTCGCGCTTGAGGTTGAGCAGTTGGGTCCAGTGGAAAGTGGTCGCGCCATACAGCCCGCCCGTCGCGGTATCCGGCACCATGGTGTAGTACATCTTCCAGTTCTTGTAGCGCACTGCCGAAGGTTGCGAGCCGGTGTAGTAGAAGAAGGTGTCGCGCGCCGACTTGTCGGACTTGCCGGTCAGGTAATCGGTTTGATCCACGCCATCGAGCTTGGTCTTGACGATGCCGGGGTAATTGCCCGCCATGATCTGCTCGTTCAGCTCATTGCCCTTCTTGCCGCCAGCGATACTGACCAGTGTCGGCACCCAGTCGAGCGAAGCAAAGATGTCGGTCATGACCGTGCCTGGCTTGATCACCCCAGGCCAGCGCATGACCAGCGGAGCGCGCATGCCACCTTCCCAGGTGGTCAGCTTGCCGCCCTTGAACGGGGTCGTGCCGCCGTCGGGGAAGGTTATGGTTTCCGCGCCGTTGTCGGTGGTGAAGACGACTATGGTGTTGTCCAGTTGGCCCATGTCCTCGAGTTTCTTCAGGACATATCCAATGTTGTCATCCAGTTGTTTCATGCCCGCTTCGTTGGTGCCCCAGTCTTTTCCGCCGGGCTCTCCGACCATGGCGTCATACTTGGGTGGCAGCACCGTGGTGATGTGCATGCGTGCCGGGTTGTACCAGACGAAGAAGGGTTTACTGGTCTTCTTCGGATCGTTGCGGTCAAGGAAGTCGATGACCTTGGCGGAGATTTCTTCATCCACGGACTTCGAACGTTCCAGCGTCAGCGGCCCTTCGTCCTTGCACGTGGTGTTCTTCTGCGTACCGTCGCTGGAGACGCAGGACATGACCGGACGAGGTGGCGTCAGGCAGGTGCCTTCCCGCGGATCGATGGCGCCAGGCACGTCCGGCAGCCCGTTGATCGGTGTGGCCTTGCAGGGTGGGGCTATGCCCTGGACCTGCGGCGTCTTGTTGATGTCGACAAAACTCACGCCCTGCATCGCATCGAGGTGATAGAGGTAACCCCAGAATTCCTGGAAGCCGTGGGATGTCGGCAGCGCTTCGAAGTTGTCGCCCAGGTGGTTCTTGCCGAACTCACCGGTGGTATAGCCCAGATCCAGCAGGAACTTGGACAACGCAGGTGTGCCAGGACGCAGCCAGGACGGGCTGCCGGGCAATTGCGGCGGGATCATGCCGGTACGCAGCGGGTGCATCCCGGTAAAGAAAGCGTTGCGCCCCGCCGTACAACTCTGCTCGGCGTAATAGGTCATGAATTTCGCGCCTTCCTGGGCGATGCGGTCGATATTCGGCGTTTCACCCACCGCCAGGCCCTGGTGATAGATGCTCGGCTGCATCCAGCCGATGTCATCGGCCATGATGAACAGGATGTTGGGTTTCTTGTCGGCCGCTTGAGTCACTGTCGACAGGCTGGCTGCACCGGCAAGACTGCTTAACGCCAATCCCGTCAGTACAAGTTTTCTCAGTTTCATGAACTTGATCCTCTTCCAGTTGATTCACATAACTACCCATCTCGGATACGTCGTGCTCTCATCTCTCAAGGCTCAAAAACTTCAACTGCCCCATCCTTAATACTGACGGTCATCCGTCACGGGTGCGGCTTTCTTAAATATGTTGAGCTTTGACCGCAATGGCGATTGGCTCCAGTCCTATGCATACCCAGTGCTCAGCCCTACCACTAACCGGATGGTGAGTATAGACGCGCATTTACAAGGTGTCGGCCGCAAGGCCGCCCCTCCTTGGATCACATCATTTCATCGCTTTGCCTGCGCAACATCGCCACAAAAGATATCGACGCTGCCGTCTTCGGGTGATGTACGCACGACGACGGAATATTTTCCGGAAAGCAACTCTGACGTTGCGATCGGCGCATTGCGGTAAAAACTCCAACCATTGGACCCGGCTTCATTTTTTGTATTGACCTTATCGTTCATTGCATAGGCGACAGGTCCGGGTTGCTGACAGCTGCCTTTGTTGATGAAGGTGTAAATGCGCGGCGGCAGGAGGGTTCCGGTCGGAACGCCAGTGATATAGAAATCAAAATTGGTCTGGTTGCCTTCGGCTGTCAGTGTGGCGTTGCCCGTCTGGCCCGCATTGCGGTGGGTGGCAGCCAGGGGCAGATTCATTGAATGATTTGAAGCCGTGCTGCAACCGAAGAGACCTGCCATGAGTAGCGCGAGTGGAACGATGCGGGCATTCATAACAACCTCCAAAAGTGGAAGAAGTGCATGGGGGAACATTGGGTATAGCTCATTAATAAATAGGCTGTACCTCAATAAATCCGCATTGAACAACTTCGCACCTGTCACCCGGTGATCAGGCAAAAAAATAGAAGAAACGCTGACAGTGTCATCTGTCCTTGCTTTCACGCCGCCATGATCTTGACCAACAGACTTTCGCGCTGGCAAACGTCGGCCTCCACGGCCCTCACTTCTTGCATGAACACCTCTACCGCGGGTGGCAGCGAACGCTCCTTTAGGTAAATGAAGCCGTACCGGGTGCGCAGTGCGAGGTCCTGAACGGGTAACGGCGCGATTTCACCCGCCGACAATTCGCGCTCGAACGTCGACAGATTCCCCAGCGCCAGGGCGTTGCTGTTCTCGACGAACTTCACGATTTGCATGGGGACATCAATTTCGATGGCCGGTACGAAGTCTCCGGTCAGCGCATCATAGGCACCGGCGCAGCCCAGCGTTGCCGGAAGCAAGTGGGTCGCCAACCGCAAGGGAATGCGCGAAGCCACCCAGGGGTAATCGAGTGTTTGTGCCAGCGTCAGAGGACGGTCTTGCGCAAGCAGCGGATGGTCCGGGCGACAGAACAGGCGGCCTTCATGCTCCCCCACCAGCTCGCAGGTGAGTTCTTCCCGGCCTTGCAAGGTGCTGATTTCAGCGATGCCAAGATCCACCACGCCGGTTGTGACCTGATGAGCCACCTCGCGCCACCCGGCCACATGGGCCGTCACCCTGATTTGCGGATGCCGGGCATGCATCCGCGCGATGCCGGCGTAGCCGCTGATGATGCTGGGGTAAGGACCGAAAGCGACTTTCAGTGCGCCGATATCCCCGCCCGCCAGCAAGGCGATGTCACGCCGCAGATCCTGCTCCGCGACTAACAGGCGCCGACTCTTCTCCCGCAGCAAATGGCCAAATGCAGTCAATACAACACCGTCGGTGCGTCGATCGAACAACGTGACCCCGAGTTCGCGCTCCAGCATCTGGATGCTTTTACTCAGCGCCGGTTGGGAAACACCCAGAGCCTTGGCGGCCCGGCCAAAGTGCGCGTGCTCGATCAATGCCAAAAACTGACGTAGACGGTTCGGTGTCATTTCATAACCTTTACGTTATCGAAAACATTTAAAACGGAATTTTTAGGAATCAGATCAATATGCTATTCATGGTTCGACGGGTCAAGCCGAGAACGCAGAACGCTTGCGTTGCCTTGACGCCCCTGGACATTTCATCTGGCGCAGGAACCTTTCATGTACAACAAGACCCTCCATCTGGCACTGGCGATCACACTTGGCGGTGGCATCAGCCCTTGCGTTTTCGCTGCCGATGCAAACGGCGCAGCTTCCGATCCGGCTCCATCGCAAAACGTGCACTTCGACAGCAAGGGCAAGGCGCCTTCGTCCTACACGGTCGACATGCAGAACACTGTGCGCAAGACACTCCCCTTTGCCGACAAGCGCGACCTTGAAGAAGCGAAAAAAGGCTTCATCGCCGCACCGCCCTACAAGAAGATCATGGCCGACGCCGGGAACGTCGCGTGGAACATGGGGAGCTACAACTTCCTGAATGAAGGCAAGGATTACGACAGCATCAATCCGTCGCTGCAGCGTCAGGCAGTGCTCAACACGGCCTATGGCCTCTACGAAGTCGTTCCGGACAAGATTTACCAGGTGCGCGGGTTTGACCTGGCCAATATCACGTTCATCAAGGGCGACACCGGCTGGATTGTCTTCGACACGCTGCTGTCGAAGGAAACCGCCAGGGCCGCCCTGGACTTCATCAACGAAAAACTGGGCAAGCGCCCGGTCGTGGCGGTGGTGATCTCCCACTCCCATGCCGATCACTTTGGCGGAATCCGCGGCGTGGTCGACGAGGCCGATGTCCGCAGCGGCAAGATCCCGCTGATTGCGCCGCAAGGCTTCATGGAGCATGCCGTGGCTGAAAACGTCTACGCCGGCAACGCCATGAACCGGCGGGCGTTCTTGCAATATGGCTTGCTGTTACCCCACAGCCCGTACGGTCATGTCGACATGGCCATTGGTAAAAATGCTTCGATTGGCAACATGGGGTTGATCGAGCCCAACCGATACATTGCCAAAGATTTCGAAACACTGACCATCGACGGTATCGAAATGGAGTTCCAGAGCACGCCGGGCACTGAAGCGCCTGCGGAGATGAATACCTGGTTCCCACAGTTCAAGGCGTTCTGGGCCGCCGAAAACATCACCGGCACCATCCATAACATCTATACCCTGCGCGGCGCCCTCGTCCGCGACCCGCTGGTCTGGTCGAAGAACATCAACAATGCCCTGTATCGCTACGGTCAAACGGCAGACGTCATGTTCGCCTCCCACAGCTGGCCACGCTGGGGCAACGAGCGGATTCAGGATGTGATGCGCGCGCAACGCGACGCCTACGCCAACCTGAACAACGCCGTGCTGCATGCCGCCAACCAGGGCGTCACCATCAACGAAATTCAAAACGTCTACAAACTGCCCGAAAGCCTGAAAAACAACTGGGCGACCCATAGCTACCACGGCTCTGAAGAACACAACAGTCGTGCGGTGATCAACCGCTACCTGGGTTACTGGGATGCCAATCCGGCGACGCTGATGCCGCTATCGCCAAAGGACTCGGCCCCGCTCTACGTGGAAATGATGGGAGGCGCCGACAAGATCATGACCAAGGGGCAATCCTTGTTCGATCAGGGCAAGTACCGCGAAGCCTATGAAATCCTCAACAAGCTGGTGTATGCCGAACCGCAGAACAGCAAGGCCAAGGACTTGCTCGCGGATGTCTATGAGCAAGTCGGTTATCAGAAGGAAAGTGCCGGCGTACGCAACAGTTTCCTTTCGGCAGCCTATGAACTGCGCCATGGCATGCCCAAGGGCTTGCCGCCAAAAACCGGCGGCCCCGACATGATTCGCGGCATGAGCACCGAGTTATGGCTCGAATACCTCGGCATCGCCCTCGATGGCAGCAAAGTCGCGGATCAACACTTCATCTTCAATCTCAAGACGCCCGATAACGGCGAGCAGTTCGTGGTGGAGTTGAGCAACTCGACATTGACCAATATCAAGGGGCAACAAGCCAGCAATGCCGACCTCACCATCACCCTTGACCGTGCTGATCTGGAAGGCGTGATGGCCCGCAAGACCGGATTTGAACAACTCGTCGCAACCGGCAAGGCCACCTTCGAAGGCAACCGCAAACCGTTCGAACTGTTAATGGCGGCGATCACCCCATTTACCCCGACCTTTGAACTACTGCCAGGCACCCAGCAGTAATCAACAACGGCGCGCGCTTCATCCTGCCTCGGGGTGAAGCGCTTTGGCGTTCTACTTCGCGATCCTGAATAAACAATAACGCGCATGGATGGCGCTATTCATAAGTTGTTCCTTCCAATATCGAGAATATGAACTACCACTTATGTGTGACCCCACCAGGCCGTTTGAGCGTAATTCAGGTTTTTCGACGTTCGTTAATTCACCCTTATTCGAAAATGCACATTTGCCGGGATCTGATCCATGCAAACCAGAACAGGTGCACTGCCTGCCTTTACGCTACTTGCCTTGTGCAGTCAGCAAGCACACGCCGGCGGCATCATGCTTTACGAAATCGGCACCGATAACGCCGGCCTGGCCAATGCCGGAGCCGCCGCCCGGGCCCAGGGCCCTTCCACTATCGCCAGCAATCCGGCGGGCCTGAGTTACTTGCCGGGAACACAGATCACCGCGGGCTTGCAGGTGCTTTACGGCGACCTCAAGTTCGATCGCGACGCAGACACCAACGTGCCGGGCAGCGGCAGCGGCAATGCCCTCGACCCAATTCCCGGCGGCAGTTTTTTCATCAGCCATGAACTGGACGACCACTGGAGCGTCGGCTTCGGCCAATACGCCGACTTCGGCCTGGCGGTCAATTACGACAACGACTGGTCCGGGCGCTACTTCGCACAGAACGCCAGCCTCGGTGGCTTGTCGTTTGTGCCGAGCGTGGCTTACCGCTTCAACGAGCAATGGTCGGTGGGTCTGGGGGTCAAGGCCATGTACGGCATGCTGCAAGCCCAGACCGCGATTGACCGCTCGCCGTTCGGTTTTACCGACCGCACGGACGGCCAATTCAAGTACAAGGACCAGGATTGGGGTTTCGGTGCGAATGTCGGCGTCATCTACGCCCCGCAAGCCGGCACACGCATTGGCCTGACCTACACCAGCCAGGTCGATCTGGACTTCGAGGACCGGCTGGACGTGAATGGCGATGGCCGACTGCTCGAGCGCGTCAACAACACCAAGACCGAACTCGACATGAAGGTGCCGCAAACCGTCACCCTGAGCCTGTTCCAGCAACTGGACCGCCAATGGGCCTTGCTCGCTTCGCTCAACTGGCAGGACTGGTCAGAGTTCGGCGACATCGCGGTGCAGGTCGACACCACCGCGGCTGGCTCCCAATCGACCACGGTCGATGCACATTTCAAGGACACCTGGCACCTGTCGCTCGGCGCGCAATACCAGGCCACCGAGCAATGGCTGTGGAACGTCGGCGTGGCTTACGACAGCAGCGCCGTGTCGGACAGCAACCGCACCGTGACCGTACCGATGGCCGAATCCTGGCGCCTTGCGACAGGAGCCACCTATGCGCTGGACAAGGACACCGACGTCAACCTCAGCTGGGCCATGATCTGGATTGGCGACATGCCGGTGGACCAGACCAGAAACGTTTCGGGCAATCGAATTTCCGGTCAATTCGACAGCGCCTGGATTCAAGCCGTGACCGGAAACATGACCTGGCGCTTTTGAGTGTCTTGCCACACCAAAGCGACTTCATCCGAGGAGCACACAGCATCATGAATCTGTCCCGAAACCTGCTTTTCGGTGCCGCCGTGACCGGGCTTCTGCTCGGCGGTTGCACCTCCAAAGTCACTGAACAGACGCAGTACTCCGGCTACCTGTCCAGCTACGACAATCTGCAGGAGGTCACCACGCCCAGCGGCGGTACGGCGATGCGCTGGGTGAGCCCGTCGTGGAACCCCAATGCCTATGACACGGTAGCGTTCGAGCGACTGGAACTGTATCCGGCGCCCAAGCCCAATGAGCGGGTCAACCAGCAGACACTCGATGACATCCGGGACTACATGAGCAACAGGGTCAAGGCGACGCTGGGGCAGAAATACCGGATGGTCCACCACACGAGTGCCGCGCCAAAAGGTTCGAAACCCTTGATCCTGCGCGCCGCGATTACCGGCGTGAGCGCCTCCAACGAAGGCATGAAATGGTATGAAGTGGTGCCCATCGCCGCTGTCGTCGGGGCGACACAGGCGGCTACCGGTCACCGCGATCAGGACACCGAGCTGTATATCGAGGCCGAGCTCATCGACGCGAGAGACAACCAGACTGTGGTCAGGGTCGTGCGCAAGGTGTTCGGCAAGCAACTGTCCAACGAAACCCAGAAAATCACCGCCCAGGACTTCAAGGCGGCGATCGACAAGTTGAACGTCGATCTCTGGGCATTCATCCGCAGTTGAACCCCTGATTCAACCCGCCAACCGATGTTGGCGGCTGAATCGCTCCCGGAAGAGGAATGGCTGATATGGCTTCCCATGCATTGCTTCGACTCACACATTTGCACAGACCTTTAATCGCCGCAGCGCTCATCGCCAGCGCGCTTGCATTAAGCGCTTGCGCAACGGTGGATGCCCAGACGACCGCCTACGTCGGGGTCGAGCACCCTGCTCCGACCCTGCCCGCCGAAGTCCAGATATTACGCACGGAACCGACGCGACCCAGTGTGCGTTTGGGCGAAATCCTGATTGATGCCAGCGTCGACCCGGCACCGCCCATCACCCAGGTCGAACAGAAACTGCGTGAAGAAGGTGCCAAGCTGGGTGCAGACGCGGTGGTGGTGGTTTATGACCGGATCCAACCCGTCGCCGCTTACGTGACGGGGCCTCTGTGGAACCGCGACATCGATACGATCCAGGGTCGCAAGCTCAAAGGCATTGCCATCAAATACCAATGACGAGGTGTACAGCTATGAAAGCAATCCTGTCCTGGCTGACGGTCACGTTGGCGACGGTCTTGATCAGTGCCTGTTCCGCCGTGGGGTCGAACGATGGCGGCGCCGGTGAAATGGAGATTCGCTCGGGCAAGATCGAGCAGATATCGCTGACGCAGATGCAGACCAATCACGACAGTGGCGTCGGCGCCGTACTCGGAGGCCTTGGCGGCCTCGGTATCGGCAGCCTGATCGGCAGTGGCACCGGGCGCGACGTCGCCATGGTCGCCGGCGCACTCGCCGGTGCGGTGGGCGGTAACTATGCAGAGAAGAAAAAGTATGATCAGCCGGTTGCAGCGCAACAGGTCATCGTTCGGGTGAAAAGTGGCGTGCTGGTATCGGTGACCCAGCCGATCAATCCAGCCCTGAGCAAAGGCATGAACGTTTACATCGAAGGCTCGGGGAATAATGCTCGGGTGCTCCCACAAGGTGGGTAGTGGCCACGCCTGGAGCGGTAAACCGCCATTGATCAGGCAGCCCAAGGTATCTTCGCTGGCAAGCCAGCTCCCACCGAGAACGCGTGCTCACCCTCGTTTTGTGAGCGACGCAAAACCCTGTGGCAGCCGGCTTGCCGGCGAAGGCGTTTTCCAGCCCGGCGCCTGACGCGAGGCCGTCTTCGCTGGCAAGCCAGCTCCCACAAAAAACGCGTATTTACCCTCGCTTTGTGAGCGACGCAAAACCCTGTGGGAGCCGGCTTGCCGGCGCAGGCGTTTTCCAGGCCGGCGCCTGACCCGAGGCCGTCTTCGCTGGCAAGCCAGCTCCCACAGAGAACGCGTGTTCACCCTCGTTTTGTGAGCGACGCAAAACCCTGTGGGAGCCGGCCTGCCGGCGAAGGTGTTTTCCAGGCCGGTGCCTGACGCGAGGCCGTCTTCGCTGGCAAGCCAGCTCCCACAGAGAACGCGTGTTCACCCTCGTTTTGTGAGCGATGCAAAACCCTGTGGGAGCCGGCTTGCCGGCGCAGGCGTTTTCCAGGCCGGCGCCTGACGCGAGGCCGTCTTCGCTGGCAAGCCAGCTCCCACAAAAAACGCGTATTCACCCTCGCTTTGTGAGCGACGCAAAACCCTGTGGGAGCCGGCCTGCCGGCGAAGGTGTTTTCCAGGCCGGTGCATGACATAAGGCCGTCACCCTGATCATTACACCAAAAATGAATTAACTTACTATTGTGTAATATTACACGTCACGATAGATTTATTCAGAACCTGTAATGACCCGGAAAGACAATGAAACCTTGCGTAAAAAGCCTGGTGCTCGAACTGCTGGTCGCTAAAAACGGCGCCCCTCTGCAGGTCAGGGAAGCCATCGTAGCCTGCGAGCTATTCGGCATCAGCGAAAACAACGTCCGGGTCACCTTGGCGCGCCTCACTATCGAAGCGTTGCTGGAAGGTGCGGGCCGAGGCAGTTATCAGCTGGGGCCGCAGGCCAGGGACATCTCGGCGCAGTTGTTCGAGTGGCGCAACGTGGAGCAGCATCTGCGGCCGTGGGACGGCAGTTATCTGATGGTGGCGTGCAACGCCCTGGGGCGCAGTGATCGCAACATCTTGCGCCAGCGTGAACGGGCCCTGCACATGCTGGGTTTCGCGGAGCTGGACAAAGACCTGTACGTGCGCCCGAACAATATCTCGCCTGATATCGAGTCGTTGCGTCGACGTTTGATCGAACTCGGCCTGGAACCGGCCGCACTGGTTTTCCAGGCCCAGGGCTTCGAAGAGGCGCAGGCGCAGCGAATACAAAACCTGTGGAAGGGTGAGTTGCTCGACGACAGCTACCGCCGCCATTGCGAGCAATTGGAAAGCTGGACGCTGCGCGCCGGGCAACTGAAGCCGGACATGGCCGCACGCGAGTCTTTCATCCTCGGTCGCGAAGGCATCCGCCAGATCGTCTTCGATCCCCTGCTACCGGAACCTATGGTCGATGTGGCGCTGCGCACAGAGTTCTTTGCCTGCACCCAGCGTTTCGTGGATCGCGGCCACCAGATCTGGCGCACCTTTCTGCAACAGCCCTGAAGACTCAACTGACTCATCACCCGTGCCGTTCCAGGCCCTTGATGTAGAGGATAGACATGCATAACAAAACAAAAATCAGCGATATTCTCAGCCGCGACGAAATCAAATCCTTCAGCGAACGCTCAGACCTCTGGGGTGCCTGGGCGGTGGTGTCTACCTGGGGCGTGTTGGCCTTGACCTTTACAAGCCTGGCCTGGGCCCGCGAACTCCTGCCCTGGTGGGGAATGAGTCTCGCCCTGATCGTGGCTGTGGTGATTATTGCCGGACGCCAATTGTGCCTTGGCATTTTGCAGCACGACGCCGCGCACGGGACATTGTTCAAGAGCAAATGGTGCAATGACGTACTGGTCGACTGGATGTGCGCCCGGCCGATCTGGAACGAGCTACGCAAATATCGTCCCTATCACCTGACTCATCACGCCAGGACCTCATCCGTCGACGATCCCGATCTCTGCCTGGTTGCCGGATTGCCTACGACGCGCCGCTCCATGATGCGCAAGTGCCTGCGTGATCTTTCAGGCATTACCGGGCTCAAGTTCCTGGCGGGACGCGTGCTGATGGATGCCGGCGTGCTGCAGTGGTCGCTCACCAGCGATATCCGCCGCCTGCCACAGGCAGGTCGTCGCTGGTGGGATTACCCACGGACCTTTTTCAGAAACGCCAGCGGCATGCTGCTCACCAACGGCCTGCTCCTTGCCGCATTCTGGATCAGTGGACAGGCGTGGTTGTACGGCGTGTGGGTGCTGGCCTATGTCACGCCGTTCCCGTTGTTCATCCGCATTCGTTCCATGGCGGAACATGCCTGCCTGGAACCAGGCACGGACGTCCTTCGCAATACGCGAACCACACAGGCCGGTTTGATCGCCCGCGCTTGCGTGGCGCCTATCCGGGTCAACTTCCACATCGAGCACCATCTGATGGCATCGGTGCCGTATTTTCGCCTGCCGAAGTTGCACGCTCTTTTGCGGCAGCGCGGCATCGTGCCGCCACCACCCACTTACTGGCAGGTGCTCAAGCGTGTGAGCCAGCGAGCTCACACCGCATGAATACTGTTCGCCCCAGACTCAAAAGCCGAAATACACAAAAGCCGTAGCTGCCGCCATACCCCAGGCGAGCAACGCCATGACTGTTGAATTTTGCGGTAACCCGGATTCGCTCAATCGCTGAAAACCGGGCCTCGCAACACCGGCCTGTACGTAATAACCCTGCCTGATCGCCCGGTAGGTTTGCCGCAGGCCGACCAACAGAAACAGGGTGATCAGGCCAAGGGCAAGTCCTCGCCTGAAAGCCGGTTCAGCCAAGGCTGCAAGGTGATCCTGCTCGCAGGCAACGCTATTGAGTTGCACAACGGTAATTCGTTGATAGTCCGTCACAGAGCGCTTTTGCCCCACCTGCATCGCCGCCTGTTGCTCCAGATCCAGCACCTGATACTTCCAGAGTGTTGACGATCCTTCTCGGCAGAAGGTAAACGCGGCAGGACTTGAAGCGGAGATTATGCAAGCGTCGTTTATATCCAGTTTTTTCAGGGTTTCCATGGCTGATCGGGTGAAGTCCAGATCGAACACCGAAGCAGCTCCGAGGGCAGAAGCCGCAACCGAAGCCAACAGGCTGATCAAGAGGCAGGTGGCTGAAATGTTCACGGCCGAATTTCCCCTTTTTCTTTTTTGTTTGCGCAGCTCGGTTCCAGCCTGCCTTGTCGAGTTCCAGTACGCTGCTGGCACCCGGAAAACCGAGTGGAAGAAGAAAGGGAGGGCATCCATTGCCCTCCCCTCCGTGGTCCACGCTCCTTGCGACAGTGTTTGTCAGAACATCAAGAGGCCAGAATGAAGTCTGCGGCCGAGATGGTGTTCGGGTCTCCCACACCTACCAGGGTGATGGAACCGGCTCCGAAGTTGAGCAACGTATCTGCACCGAGATCGACGACGTTGACACTGGTGTTGAAGGTCGCAGCCGTGATGTTGAGTGCGGCGAAATTGAGCATATCCTGACCTCCCGCCGCGTTGGCATCAAAGCCGATGATTCGGTCGTTGCCGAAGGCCAGTCCGAACACGAAGACATCGTCGCCACTGCTGGCATTCATCGTGTCGTTGCCGGCACCACCGGTAATACTGTCGTTGCCGGCACCGCCATCGATGATGTCGTTGCCGAGGCCGCCCAGCAAAGTGTCGTTGCCGTCAGCACCATTGAGGTTGTCATTACCCACCCCACCGGTGATGACGTTGTTCGACGCGTTGCCGGTGCCGACAAAGTTGCCTACGCCGGTGTACAGCAGATGCTCGGCATTGGCGCCCAGTGTGTAACTGGACAGCGACGTCTGAATGGAGTCCTCTCCACTGGCTGCCACTTCGATGACCCCGTCCGCGGCAGAATCGACGCGGTAGGTGTCATTGCCGACTCCGCCTTCCAAGCGGTCAGCCCCCGCACCGCCATCGATGACGTCGTTGCCGAGGCCACCCAGCAGCGTGTCGTTGCCGTCTCCGCCGTTGAGCGTGTCATTACCGGTCCCGGCGGTGATGATGTTGTTCAACGCGTTGCCGGTGCCGACGAAGTTGCCGGCGCCGGTGAAGAGCATGTGCTCGACATTGGCACCCAGCGTGTAGCTGTTCAGCGTCGTTTGTACGGAGTCCGCACCCTCACCCGTCACCTCGACCACCAGGTCCCCGGCTGAATCGACGCGGAAGGTATCGTTGCCAGCTCCGCCGAGCATCGCGTCATTGCCCGCACCGCCAGTGAGGACGTCGTTTCCGGCGCCACCCAGCAACGTGTCGTTGCCGTCACCGCCGTTGAGGGTGTCATTACCCACCCCACCGGTCATGACGTTGTTCAACGCGTTGCCATTGCCGGTGAAGTTGCCGGTTCCGGTGTAGAGCAGATTCTCGACATTGGCGCCCAGTGTGTAACTGGCCAGGGTCGTCTGCACGGAATCGGAACCTTCACCCGCCGCCTCGGTCACCAGGTCCCCGACTGAATCGACGCGGAAGGTATCGTTACCGGCTCCGCCGACCATTGCGTCATTACCCGCACCACCGGTGAGGACGTCGTTACCGGCACCGCCCATCAATGTGTCGTTGCCGTCACCGCCGTTGAGGGTGTCATTAGCCGTCCCGCCGGTGATGACGTTGTTCAGCGCGTTGCCGTTGCCGGTGAAGTTGGCGGCTCCGAGGTAGAGCAGATGCTCGACGTTGGCGCCCAGTGTGAAGCTGGCCAGCGAGGTCTGTACGGAATCCGCCCCCTCACCCGTCAACTCGGTCAGCACGTCCCCGACTGAATCGACGCGGTAGGTGTCGTTGCCGACACCGCCCAGCATCTGGTCATTACCCGCACCACCGTTAAGGAAGTCATTGCCTTCCTCGCCATTGAGGAAGTCGTTGCCGTCCCCGCCGCTGAGAGAGTCGTCGCCAAGGCCGCCAAACAACTGGTCGACACCACCCAGGCCATTGAGCGTATCGTTCCCGCCCAAGCCAAACAGCACATCGCTACCGGCGGTACCGTTGAGGGTGTTCGCCAGGGCGTCACCCGTTTGCACCGCACCCAGCAGCACGACCAGCGCCGTCGCCGCAGAGGTCACCGACTCCAGCGTGCCGAAGCCATCGGTGTAGCGTGCGATCACCCGCAGTTGCTGGTTGATCTGCGCCGCACCCGGGGTGAAAGTCGCGTTGGTCGCGCCAGCGATATTGGTGAAGGTAGTCCCGGTACCTTGCTGCCATTGGTAGCTGAATGTACCGACCCCGTCCGGATCGACAATCCCGGCCGTCTGTGCGGTCAGCACCTGCCCTTGGGTCGGTGTGGTATCGCTGATCAGCAACGCGCCTGTCGGTGCATCGTTGACGTTGACCACCGGTGCCGTGGCATCGGACGCAACGCTTTCGGCGACACCGAAGTCATCGACGTAACTGACCACCACGCGCACTTGATTACCGACCTGAGCCTGGGTAAGCGTGAGCGTGCTACCGGTGGCGCCGGCGATGTCGACGAAAGTGACTCCGTTGGTCACCTGCCACTGGAAGGTGAACTGCGGATTGCTCAGGCCATCGACATCAATGATGGTCGACGGGTCAGCGGTCAACACCTGGTTCTGCGTCGCAAGGCCGGTAACGGTCGGCCCGGCAGTCGGTGCGTTGTTCGCCGACGAACTGACGAACTCCAGCGTACCCTTGGCATCCTGATACACCGCCCGAACACGGATGTTCAGACCGGCGACATCATCCGCCACCAGATAGGTGGCGCCGATCGCCCGCGATACCTCGCCGGCGGCGACAAAGGTGATGTCTTCATAGACACCCGAGCCCGCAACGTTTTCGACCTGCCAGTAGTAAGCCACCGGACCGGTAACCGCGCCGGTCAGATTGCCCGCACCCACGTTGTCCAGGTCGCGGATCGACTGATCGCTGACGCGCAACAACTGGCCGGCGACAGGCGTATCCTCACGCGCACCGGTGGCATTATCAAGGATCGCCAGACGCCCTACAGGCCCGCTGTTCAAGGCGGTGCCAACGCCGGACGCCTGCGCCTGGTCAGCGAACTGCAGACGCTCGATGCCGGTCAGGCGATCGACGCCATCACGGCCCGCCACCAGGTCAGTCACGATGACAGCATTGCCATCGACTGCGACGGTGTACTCCGATGCATTACCGGAGAACACTGCGGTGTCGAAGCTGTCAGTACCGCTCAGAATCTCCCGCACGATGACCAATTGGCCCGGGTTGTAAGTGCCGTTCAGCATAAACGGCACCAGCGGCTCCATGCTGTTGAAGCTGGCGATTTCCGCACCAGTGCCATCAGCGTTCGCCCGTACGCTGATGCGCACGTTCAGCCACTTGTCACCATCGATGATGTCGTCACCACCGCGACCTTCGATAAGGTCGCTGCCGCTGCCACCGAGGATGATGTTGCCGCCGTCGAAGAACGTCGCTCCGACTGGCAACAGACCCGCCAGACCGTTGATCAGGTTGATGTTGGTCAGCACACTGCCGGTTGCACCCGCAGTAGGCAGCGAAGTTGCATCTTCGTTGTCACCGCGCAGGAAGTCACCGTGGGACGACCCCGACAGACCTTCCATGATGTCGAACCGCACCAGCGCCGAAGCACCTGAACCCGGCACCGGTGGCACATCGAAGAAGCGATCGCTGTAATCGATGGTCACGCCCTGGGCGAGATCCTTGAAGGTTGCCCAGTCATAGCCGGAGCCGCCGATATAGCGATCACCCATGCCGAGACTGCCGACCATGATGTCGTCGCCGCCTTCGCCGTTGAACTTGTCGTTCTCGTTACCGCCGACGAATACATCGTGGCCGATCACAGGGTCGTTGCCGAGCGGGTCGAAGTTGTCGCCAGGTGCACCGTCCGAGGTGCCCTTCTCGATCCAGTCGTCGCCTTCGTTACCCATGTCCTGTTCGTTGGCCTTGCTGCCCAGGATGAAGTCGTTGCCCTGGCCACCAATGGCTTCGGAGGCGTCCTCACCGGTGACGATGAAGTCGTTGCCGAACCCGCCAATGATCAGGTTGACGCCGTTGCCTCCGTGCAGCACGTCGTTGCCGTCGCCACCCTGGATGTTATCGTCGCCACCGGTGTCGGTGATGATGTCGTCGCCGGTACCACCACGCAGTTGGTCGTTGCCGTCACCGCCATCGATGCGATCGTTGCCGCCATCGCCCCAGACCGTGTCATCACCTTCACTGGAGATGAGGATGTCGTTGTTATCGGTGCCACCCAGCACGATGTGCTCGGCACCGTTGTAGCGGATGTAGTTAGTGTCCGCCCCCACGGTCAGCGGGTTGTCGCGGAACACCACCTGCTCGCCGTTCGGGCCGAGCGGATCAACGGAGACCAGGCCTTCGTTGAATTGCTTGCCCTGGTCCACTTCCAGGTAGAACCCCGGATCCGAGAACACCAGGCCCGGCAAGTGCGTGGCCGACGTGTTGGCCATGATCAACTTGGCGAACGAGTTGCTTTCAAGTTCGGCATTCATCGACAGGCCAGAGGTGCGCTCCAGGTAGTAGAAGCGATCGCCGTCCTGCAGTTTTTCCAGCTGGTTCTCGAACACGAAGTTGAAGGTCGAGCCGAGCATGCCGCCGAACGGAGTTTTCTGTTCGGCCAGGCCGCCAATCCACATATCGATGGCATCGACACCTGTGATCGTCACCCCCTTCAGGTCATCGGCAGTACCCAGCACTCCATCCCTGCCAGGCAGCGTAACGTTGGCCCAGGCACCGCTGCCGTTGAGGAAGTCCAGGCGGTCAGCCGGCGCCCCCACACCACCAAAGACCAGTGCCAGCGCTGCAGCGCGTTTGCCTTCCAGTGTGGTCGCCCCGGTGATCGTGTCATGCGTGCCATAGGCGGCGATGAAGTTGATCAACGACTCCGGATGCTTGAGGTGCTGCACCAGGTCAACCCAGCTGTTGTACGGCTTGAGTTGGGTGTCACCGGTTTGACTGTAGATGTCGCGGCGGAACGCGTTGAGTGAAGGAATCCCCACATCGCGGCCACGGGCGATATTGAGCGCCGGCAGATCGAGCGGCAGGCCGAGCAGGTTGTTGCGCAGCGCCTCGGTGACGAACTCGTCGATTTCGTTACCGGCTTGCCGAGTCACCCCACGCACGATCGCACTGGTCGCATCCTCTGGGGATACGCCACTGGCGGCGTACGCCAACGGGTTGAGGAACGCCGCGATCAAGCCCATTTGCTGATCGGGATTGGCGCTGGCCGGATCGCCTATCACATTGAAGTCGATATCGTAGCGATCGACGGTCTCGGTCAACATCGAGTGGCCAAACCGGTACACGGTGTGGGCGAACTCGGCGACGATCGAGGCATCGAGGTCGACGTCATAGACCTGGGTCGGTGCGAAGAACAGGTCGATGTTAGGCTGGATGGTCCGCGCAAACTCCTCGAACACCAGGTGCTGATACTGCATCTCGGTGCCGAACTTGGCAGCCTGGAACAAGCGCTCGCCATTCCACTGCAGCGCATCGAACTCGGCCTGGGTGGCAGGCAATGCGGTCACCGGATTGAGCAGCCACTCATTGAGGAAGGCCACGTCACCCGAATCGAGCACGGTGTCCTTGGTCTGCTGGACCAGGCGGTTGTGCTCGGAGTGGAAGATCGCATGCACTGCAGTCAGGCCGATGTTCTCGTTGACCCGACCGTCGCCGGCGATGTAGTGAGCATCGAGCAGTTCGTTGTCGTAGGTCAGGTTGTTGCCACCTGGGCCAACAGGCTGCGCATTGCCGACATCGGTGTCAGCGTCCGCCTGCAGAACGCCACCGACAACGACCGGAGTGGCGTTGTGCGCGATGTCGTTAAGGAAGGCATGCCCCGTGCGCACTGCGTTCACGAGGCTGACCGGACTGGCCGGATTGCCTTCGACAAGCGTAGTGACGTCATCGGCGGTGCCGGCAATGCCGTCTACCCCGTTGTTGACCCGAATGACAATTTGCGGGAAGCCGTTCGGCCCCTTGAGGAAATTGCCATAGGCGTCGGTCGCCAGCAGCGGACCGCTGTCGATATCGGCGTCGGTCAGATTGATACCGAGAACGTCACGCGCCTGCGCCTTGACCACCTTCCAGGTGGCCATGCCACCGATTTCAACGTCGTCAGCGGTACCAAAGGTACCATCCGCTCCCAGGTCACGGTTAGTGATCAACCGGCCTGTCGCGACAGGGCCGTCGGCGGTCAGTTCATATCCGCGCAGGAACACCTGATGCGACGGGTGAGAACTGTAGGTCTGGTTCTGGTCCACGAACGGCGTGGTGGTGTTGGTTTGCTCATGGATGTCGTCGGCGGTGCCGAGAACGCCATCAGGCCCTGGCTGGTTGGTCGCGCGGGTCAGGACCATGAAGTTGGTCGGGCTACCTGGGACAAACAGTGGATCATCCGGCTGAAGCGGAATGAAGACAGTGCCCGAGCCACCTTTGGTCACCAGGTCCAGGCCATGGTCGAAGAACTGCCCGAAGAAAGTCATCCAGGCGTTGAACGGAGCTGACAGCCCCGCATCCGCCGCGGTGTTCTCGAACAGGTACACGTCGTGATCATCGGCAGTACCGAACTGACCGTCCAGGCCTGGGCTGGCGACTATCCGTACGCCATCCTTGAGTACGTCGTCATTACCCGCACCCACCACGCCGAAGTCGAGATGACCGTTCAAGCCCGGGTCGAATGCCGTGGCATAGGCCGCCGGGTTGTTCGACGTCTGGTCGACGATCAGATTACTGATGGTGCGCGGCTGTGAGTCAATCACAAGGCCGCCGTTGCTCGCATACGTCGTTCCCCCTTCCGCAGGATTGAAGACCGGATCGCTCAAACGCGGAAAGACGTTGTCGGCAGCACCAAACTCGGTGTGATTGTTGCCGTTGAGGTTCAGCAGGTTGTTGTTCGACCCGTCGACCGCCCGCAGGCCCAATGGCGCACGGATGTTCGGGATCAGCGAGAGGATGTCCTGACCGGACGCTTCAGCCTCGGCAATCTTGATCTGGTCAAGAATGAAGTTGAGGTCGGAGCGGACCATGTGCAGGCCTGCGCCACCGGCGGTTGCATCCACGACCGGTACTGGCGCCGTCGGTACGACCGGTGTGCCCGGAGCCACCACGGAGGTCGGCTGCGAGAACATCATTTCAGTGGTGCCATGGGCATCCTGGTAGATCGCCTTGACCCGCAACGACAGCCCGGCAAGGTCGGGAGAGACCTTGAACGAGGTGCCATCGGCACTCTGGAACGCCAGGTCACCGGCCGGCAACAGGATGATGTCCTCGAAAACGCCACTGCCCGGAGTTGCCTCGAATTGCCAGTAGTAGGACACGGAGCTGTTGATCAAGCCCAGCGGGTTACCCGCCGTGATGTTGTCGGCATCACGCAGCCCGGCCACGCTGACAGTCAGCGTGTCGCCCACAACGATCGCGCCGCCGTTGCCATCGGTGATAGTCGGACTGCCGGTCGGTTGGGCATTGAGCCCGTCCACCAGCACTTGCTGGTTATCGGAGAACTGCAGGCGTTCGATATGCAGCAGGGTATCGACGCCGTCACGGCCCGCTACGCTGTCTGTCACCGTATAGACGTCGTCCGCCAGATCGGCGGTGCCGCGATCGTCGACGGTCACCGTGTACTCGCTCTGAAGCCCGGAGTAAATGGCCGTGTCGAAGGCCGCCCCGCCGGTCGAAGTACCGGGCAGGATTTCCCGCACGGCCTTGAGCTGACCGGGGTTAAAGGTACCGTCCAGCATGAACGGGATCATATCGACCATGCTGTCGAAGGAGGCGACTTCGGGACCGGTATGGTTGACGTCGCCAGGGGCATAAACGGCAATCCTGACGTTGATCCATTTGTCACCGTCGATCAGGTCATCGCCACCGCGACCTTCGATCAGGTCACTGCCATCGCCGCCGAGGATGATGTTGCCCGTGGCAAAACCGGTGACCGGCAAGCCGGCATCGGCCAGGAACTGGTCCAGTCCGCGGATCAACGCCACATTGGTCAGCGCACTGCCCGTGGCACCACCGTGGTTGACGATTGTGACTGCATCAACATCATCGCCTTTGAGCACATCGCCGAAACTCGAACCGGACAAGCCTTCAACCTCGGCAAACCGGTCAAGAATCGAGGCCGGCGAGGCGCCGACCGGGTTGAACACCCCGGCGTTCTGGTTTGGCGTATTGCCGTGTGGCTGCGCCAGCGCGGCCAGCCTCAGATCAGCGGTCACGCCGACATTGTCGTTCTTGTAGGTGATCCAGTCGAAACCGGACATGCCGTCCATCTTGTCCTGGGCATCGCTGCCGACAAAGATGTCGTCGCCACCCTCGCCGATCATTTCGTCGAAGCCACCGCCGCCGACAAAGATGTCGTTACCGATCACATCGTCATTGAGCAATGGCGAGAAGTTATCGCCAGGTGCACCGTCCTGGGTGCCCTTCTCGATCCAGTCATCACCTTCGTTGCCGGTTGGAGGCAGGTTGGTCTTGGCACCGAGGATGAAGTCGTCACCCTGGCCGCCGAAGGTGGTGCTGATGTCTTCGGTGGTGATGATGAAGTCCTGGCCATCGCCCCCCAGGATCAGGTTGCCTGCGGCAAGCATGCTGCCGACCACGATCACATCGTTACCGGCATTACCTTCCAGACGGTTGTCGCCGAACGAGTCGCTGATGATGTCATCGCCATCGCCGCCCAGCACCGCGTCGTTCCCGGCACCGCCTTCGAGACGGTCGTTCCCGGCATCGCCGTAAACGGTGTCATCGCCGTCACCGGAGATGATGATGTCATTGCCGGCGGTGCCGCCCATGACAACATGGTCTTCACCGGTGTACTGGAGATAATTGGTATCCGCCCCCGGGGTTTCAGGGTTGTCGCGGATCACCAGCGGCACGATCTGCACGCCGTCGATCATGATGCCGCCCGTCGGATCATCGCGGCCGCCCACACCCAGGCCGGTGAACTGATGGGTCTGATCCACTTCGAGGGTGAACGTTGGCGTCAGGAACACGGTGTTCGACAGGTGGGTGACATCGGAGTTGAGCATGATCAGCTTGGCAAAGGAGTTGTTCTCAAGCTCAGTGCCGAAGTTCAGGCCCGCGGTACGCGACAGATAGTAGAAACGGTCGCCGTTCTGCAACGCCTCCATCTGGGTTTCAAACACGAAGTTGAACGTCGAGCCGAGCATGCCGCCGAACGGCATTTTCTGTTCGGCGAGGCCGCCGACCCAGAAGTCGATGTCGTCGACACCCGTGATCGTCACACCTGTCTGGTCATCTGCTGTTCCCAGTATCCCGTCCTTGCCGGCCGTCGTTACGTTGGCATAGGCACCGGTGCTGTTGAGGAAGTCCAGGCGGTCAGCCGGAGAACCCGCACCACCGAGTACCAGCGCCATGGCTGCAGCGCGTTTTTCTGCCAGCGTGGTCGCCGCCGTGATTGTGCTATGCGTGCCAAAGGCCGCGATGAAGTTGACCAGTGACTCGGGGTGCTTGAGGCTGTCCGCCAGGTCAGCCCAACTGATGTATGGCTTGAGTTGGCTGTCACCGGTTGATGCATAGAACTCACGCCGCGCTTCATTCAAGGTGGGAATGCCAGTGTCGCGACCACGCGCCAGGTTCAGGGCCGGCAAATCGAGCGGCAGGCCAAGCAGGTTGTTGCGCAACGCTTCGGTGACGAACTCATCGATCTCGTTGCCGACCTGGCGGGTCACACCGCGAATGATCGCCCCTGCCGCCTCGTCCGCAGTCACCCCGCTACCGGCGAACGCCAGCGGGTTGAGGAAGGCCGCGATCAGCCCCAGTTGCGAGTCCGGGTTGGCCGGGTTAGTGAGCAGTGGATTGAATGCGGGGTCGAAGCGATCGACGGTCTCGGTCAACATCGAGTGGCCGAAGCGGTACACCACGTGGGCAAACTCGGCGAGGATTGCCGGGTTGATCGAGGTGTCATAGCCGTTGGGCGCAAGGAATTCGTCGACCTGCGGCTGAACGGTGCGCGCGAACTCTTCGAACACCAGGTGCTGGTACTGCATCTCGGTGCCGAACTTGGCGGCCTGGAACAGGCGTTCGCCGTCCCACACCAGCGCCGCGATCTCGGCGGGTGTAGTCGGTATCGCGGTCACGTCGTCAGCCAGCCACTCATTGAGGAAGGCCAGGTCGCCGGAGGCAAGGATGGTGTCCTTGGACTGCTGGACCAGGCGGTTGTGCTCGGAGTGGAACACATGGTGCACGGTGGTCAGGCCGATGTTCTCGTTGACCCGGCCGTCGCCGGCGATGTAGTGGGCGTCGAGCAATTCGTTGTCATAGGTCAGGTTGTTGCCGGTCGGGCCAACGGGCTGCGCATTGCCGACAGCGATGTCGGCATCCGCCTGCAGAACCCCGCCGACGACGACCGGCGCGGCATTGTGGGCGATGTCGTCGAGGAAGGCATGCCCGGTACTCACCGCGTTGGCCAGGCTGATCGGAGCAGCCCGGTTGCCTTCGACCAGTTGAGTGACGTCATCAGCCGTCCCGGCGATGCCGTCGGCTCCGTTGCTGATGCGAATCACCACTTGCGGCATGCCGTTCGGCCCACGGATGAAGTTGCCGTAAGCATCGGTTGCCAGCAGCGGAACATTGTGTACATCGGCGTCAGTCAGGTCGATGCCGAGTATGTCACGGGCCTGGGCCTTGACCACCTTCCAGGTCGCCATACCATCACCGGCGCCATCATCGGCAGTGCCGAATACGCCGTCGGCGCCGAGATCGCGGTTGGTAATCAAGCGTCCTGTTGCAACAGGATCGCCTGCGGCATTGAGCACGTACTCACGCAGGAACACCTGATGCGACGGGTGCGAACTGTAGGTCTGGCTCTGGTCCACGAACGGCGAAGTGGTGTTGGGCTGGCCATCATCGGCAGTGCCGATTACTCCGTCCGCGCCAGCCGTACGCACGGCACGGGACAGCACCATGAAGTTGGTCGGGCTGCCCGGTACGAACAATGGATCGTCCGGCTGCAGCGGAATAAACACGACGTCGGTAGCGCTCTTGGTGACCAGGTCGAGACCGTGGTCGAAGAACTGACCGAAGAAGGTCATCCACGAGTTGAAACTGGCGGTCAGGCCGACGTCTGGCGAGACGTTGGGCATGAAGAACACGTCCTTGTCATCGGCCGTGCCAAACACCCCATCCAGACCGGGGCTGGAGACTATCTGTACGCCATCCTTGAGTACGTCGTCATTACCCGCCGTGCCGAAGTTGAGCACACCGTCCAGGCCCGGGTCGAAAGCTGCGGCATAGGCCGCCGGGTTGTTGGCGGTCTGGTCGACGATCAGGTTACTGATAATCCGTGGTTGCGGGTCGATCACCGTCCCGGTCCCGGCGTATGCCGGCGATAGAAAGGAAGGATCAAGCAGGCGCGGGAAGGCGTTGTCCGAGGCGCCAAATTCACTCTGGCCGGTGACCAGGTTATTGAAGCTGCCATCGACGGTACGCAGGCCGAATGGCACCTGACTGTTGGGAAGCAAATCACTGAGGCTGGCGCCGTCGGCATTCGCTTCTGCGATGAAGATTTGCTTGAGGATGAACTCCAGGTCCGACTTGTTGAAATTGGCCATTTTGGATTGCCCTCGATCTGTCTGGGTAAAGGCGCGGGACGAGAAGGTCCATCCGCGCCAAGTCACGTGCTGGCTTGTGCAGTTTGTTGGTCTTGTTTTCTAGCGAGAGAGCTGGCGTTACCCGGGACCCGGGATACGCGCCTGGAATTCGCGTAGTGGATGGCTCGCCGAACGGTCAGGCAGAGCGAGTACGCGCCCTGGGCGGGCCATGGAAACAGGAGGTAAAGGCAAACTGGCTGGAAAGCCCCTTCACTCTGCAAAAGAACGCAATGATCGACATGCTCTGCTCCTTCCGGGAAATCACCGCACCTTGCGTTGCCAAAACGATGACAAGCTTCAGGCGGGCGGGCCCCCCGATAACTAAGACTAAAGTTCCATAGCAAATCTTTGTCAATATTACGTCGTTAAAACAGACGACTGGTGCTTGGTGATCACAACTCGCTGTTTTTAAAAGACATATAGAAAGTTGAGTGCAGGTATAGAGCGAAATGTTATTTCGGAGTGTTACGGCGCGACCTACGCTCCTGCATAAGGGAGCAACGCAGAGATTTCGGAAGACTCGCCATCCACAGAGCGACCAGCCTGCGCGTGCATAAGTCGTTTAAGGGACTACATTTACTGTTAGCTGTTGCGCCCCAAGGGCAACCGCCTTTTCGAAGTGGGAGGATCACCATGCCCAAGCAGTCGAGCATCCGTTCCGAACTGTCCGACGCCCTTTTTCGCATGCGCCGCAGCTTTTACATGCTGGCGGCGTTCAGCGGCGTCATAAACGTCATGATGTTGACGCCAGCCGTTTATATGCTGCAGGTTTATGATCGAGCCCTGGTCAGTCGCAACGTCACGACGCTGACGATGCTGACTGTGCTGGTGGTGGGTCTTTTCCTGCTGATGTCCACCCTGGAGATGGTCCGCACCAAGGTGCTGATCCGGGTCGGCAACTGTCTCGACATGGAACTCAACCGACGCATTTTCAACGCGGCATTCGAACGCAACCTGAGCCGCGCCGGGGGTAATCCAGCCCAGGCGCTGCAAGATCTCTCCCAGGTTCGCCAGTTCGTCACCGGCAATTCCCTGTTCGCGTTCTTCGATGCACCGTGGACACCGATCTACCTGTTGGTCGCCTATCTGATCCACCCGCTGCTCGGACTGCTCACGCTGGTCGGCTCCCTGATTCTGATGGGCCTGGCTTATCTCACTGAAAAGGCGACGCAGAAACCGCTGGCCGAAGCCAATCAGGCCGCCATGTCCTCCGCCCAATATGCCAACAACAACCTGCGCAATGCCGAGGTCATCGAGGCCATGGGCATGTTGCCGTCGATCAGCAAGCGCTGGTTCCAAAGCCATTTGCGCATTCTGGAAATGCAGACCCTGGCCTCCGACCGCGCCGCCTTGATCAGCAGCACCGGGCGCTTCGTGCGCATCACGCTGCAATCACTGATCCTCGGCGCCGGCGCACTGCTGGCGATCGAAGGCAAGATCACCCCGGGGATGATGATTGCCTGTTCGATCCTCACCGGCCGTGCACTGGGTCCGGTGGAACAAGTCATCGCCTCGTGGAAACAACTGCTCGGTTGCCGCTCGGCCTGGGCCCGGCTCAACGAAATGCTGCACGACTATCCACGCCGGCCACCGAGCATGTCGCTGCAGCGGCCGCAGGGAATGCTGGCGGTGGAAAATGTGTATGCCGGTGCCCCTGGTACCACCAACACGATTCTGCGCGGTGTGGGCTTCAGCCTGGTCCCCGGTGAAAGCCTTGGCATCATCGGCCCGTCCGCCTCGGGCAAATCCACCCTCGCCCGCCTGCTGGTCGGAGTCTGGCCGGCGCAGGCCGGCAAGGTGCGCCTGGACGGCGCGGACATATTCACTTGGAACAAGGGCGAACTGGGCCCCTGGCTCGGCTACCTGCCACAGGACGTCGAGTTGTTCGAGGGCAACATCGCCGACAACATTGCGCGCTTTGGCGAAGTGGACAGCGAAGCGGTCATCCGCGCCGCCAAGATCACCGGCGTGCACGAGATGATCCTGCGTTTTCCGCAGGGTTATGACACCCGCCTGGGCACCGACGGCAGTCCGCTGTCCGGTGGCCAGAAGCAGCGCATTGCCCTGGCCCGCGCACTGTATGGCGAGCCCAATCTGATCGTGCTGGATGAGCCGAACGCCAACCTCGATGACGTCGGCGAAAAGGCCCTGGTCGATGCGCTGGCCGAACTCAAGGGCCGTGGCGCCACCGTGGTCCTGATTTCCCACCGTCCCAACGTACTCTGCGCCGTCGACAAGGTGCTGATGCTGCGTGACGGCGGCGTGCAGATGCTCGGCACGCGCGATGAAGTATTCGCAGCGCTGCGCAAGGCCAGTGTGATGCCTGCAGGCGCCTCGACTCCGCTAGCCTCCGTCAAAGCACGGGAGTGACCGATCATGCAAATGAGCCAACATACCGAGATGATTCCTGCCGATCCCCGCAGCATGGTGGATCTGGACGTCGGCAGACCTGCGCGATGGGGCGTGTGGCTGGTGATCGCCGGCTTCGGCGGCTTCCTCCTGTGGTCCTGGCTGGCACCGCTGGATGCCGGCGTGGTCGCGACCGGCACGGTCAAAGTCACCAACAATCGCAAAGCCGTACAGCACCTCACCGGCGGTACCGTGGAGGCCATTCTCGTTCGCGAAGGCGATTTAGTGAAAAAAGGACAGGAAGTGGTCCGCCTCGATTCGTTGCGGGCCACTGCCGAAGAAGGTGCGATCAGCGCCCAGTACATCGTCAGCAAGACCGTGGAAAACCGCCTGGAAGCGGAACGGGACGGTCGCGATGTAGTGACCTACGATCCCGAACTGCTCAAGCGCTTCAAGGGTGATTACCGCCTGGAGGCCGCCATGGACCTGCAGCAGCGCCTGCTGGACACCCGCCGCGCCGGACTCGCTGGCGAAATCAGCATCCTGCAGGAGAACCTGGCAGCATCGGCAGTGCAGCTCAAGGGCCTGCAGCAGGTCTACAGTGCACGCGCCTCGCAGATCGGTTTCCTCAACCAGGAACTGCAAGGCACCCGCGTGCTGTCGGCTGAAGGCTATGTGCCGCGCAACCGCCTGCTCGAACTGGAGCGCAGCAACGCCGACCTGTCCGCTGGCCAGGCCGAGAACCTCAACAACATCGCCCGTGTGCGTAGCCAGACTACTGAAATCAAGCTGCGCATCCTGCAGCGCCAGCATGATTACCTCAAGGAAGTCGAATCGCAGCTGACTGAAACCGCCAAGGAAAACACTACCCTGGCCGACCGCCTGCGCGCGCTCGACTATGAAGTGACCCACACGGTGATTCGCTCGCCCATCGATGGCATGGTCCAGGGCCTGAGCATTGCCACCGTCGGCGGGGTCATTCAGCCCGGCTTCAAGATCATGGAAATCGTTCCGCTCAACGAACCGCTGCAGGTCGACGCGATGATTCCCGTGCAGGCCATCGACAAGATGGTCCCCGGCCTGCCCGTGGACATTTCCTTTCCGGCCTTCAACCATGCCAGGACGCCCAACATTCCCGGCCGCGTGCTGACCATCTCCGCCGACCGCCTGATGGACGAGGAAAGCAAGCAACCCTTCTACCTGGCCCAGGTGGAAGTCACACCCGACGGCATGAACCTGCTTGGCACCAATCACATTCGCCCCGGCATGCCCGCCAGCGTCACCATCAAGACGGGCGAACGCAACATGATGAGCTATCTTCTTAAACCAATGCTCGAACGCGTGGACAGCTCATTCAAGGAACAATGAAATGGAACGTCATTGCCTGCTCTTCTGCCTGCTGGGGTTGGCCCTGCCGGCTGACGCAATGGACCTCAAGCAAGCCTGGGACCTGTTGCAGTACCAGGGGCCTATCTACCAGGCCGCCGTGCATGAAAAAGAAGCCGGCGGCGAAAACCGCGCCATCGGCAAGGCTGGCCTGCTGCCGCAGATCAATGCGTCAGCCTACGACAACAAGGTCAATGGTTCCCAAAGCCAGAGCGGCATCGACAGAGATCTGCACTACGACTCCAAGGGTGCCAACGTGCGCCTGCGCCAGCCGCTGTTCAACAAGCAGAAGATGGCCGAGTACCGCCAGGGTCAGCAGCGTGCCGACTACAGCAACGCGGTGTTCGATGCCAAGAGCCAGGACGCCGCGGTGCGCCTGGCCGAAAGCTATTTCGACGTGCTCCTGGCCAGCGAAACCATCACCCTGGCCAAGTCCAAACTGAACGCCTTCGATGAACAACTCGCCTCGGCGAAACGGCGCATGGAGTTGGGCGCCGGCACCGTCACCGACATCGACGAGTCGGCCGCCCGCCGCGACCTCGCCGAAGCCGAACTGATCGAAGCGCAGGACAACCTGGTCAACGCGCGCGCCAAGCTTGAGGAGTACATCGGTGAAACTCCGGAATCCCTGACCACCTTGCGTCCGAGCTTCGATACACCGCCGCTGCTGCCGAGCAACCTGCAGGACTGGTTGGTCAAAGCCCAGACCGACAGCCCGCTGATCCATGCGCGCCGCTATAGCCGCGACCTTGCTGCAGAAGAAGTGAAGCGTGCCAGCGCCGGCCACTGGCCAACATTGGATTTCATTGCCGGCTACACCGCGGGTGAAAGCCAATCACTTTCCGAACTGAACCAACGCAACCACTACGGCTCGATCGGGCTGGAAGTCAATATCCCGCTGTACAGCGGTGGCGGCGTCAGCGCGCTGACACGCCAGGCCAGTGCCAATAGCGACAAGGCCCTGGATGAGCTTGACGCCGCGCGTCAGGAAGTCATCACCGGAACCACCCGTGAGTATCAAGGCATACTGAGTGGCGCCAAACGCATTCGCGCCCTGGAGAAGGCTGTAGTGTCCAACGAACGCTCACTGGTATCGACACGCAAGGGCTTCAAGGAAGGCGGCACCAGCACCAACTCGGACGTCCTCAATGCCGAAGAACTGCTCTTTGTTGCACGTCACGATCTGTTCGAGGCCAAAGTGCGCTATTTGCTGTCGCGTCTGCGTCTGGCTTCTTCGGTGGGCAGCCTGGGCGACGACGATATCGACCAGATCAACAACTACCTCGGCCCGGAACTGCTGGTCACCAAATAACGTTCACCTGCCGGCCGGTCGAGCAACATGATGGCGACCGGTGCCCCCCTCCCCGTCAATTCCCCTCGCGTTCAACCCGGTCATTTATTGCGGCATCTCGATGCAGAAAGGCCGCCGACCGCGAAAAAAACCGTCAGCGTTGAAATTTGCCCACCAGGCCCTTGATCCCTTTATGCTCGATCCGATTCCAAATGAAGAGCCACGCCCGGCTCCAGGCTGTAAACTGTGTCCCCATGCGCAAACTTTTGTACCTGACATTCTCCATGGCATTGCTCGCCGCCCTCACGACCTACGCGATGTGGGCCGCGGACCGGCCGGTAGGTCATTACCTTTCGGACCTGCGGATCAACCTGGCTGTCGACCAGGGTACCCCTGCCGATCGTGGCAATCTGCTGGGCATTCAGCCCGAACTGTTTCCTACCGACTATCAAAGCCCCGAGCGTTTGCACCGCAAACTCGCGGCCTATCTGCAAGCGGCCCGGGACCAGGGTTTGTTGAACGGCAAGACCGTCGTCGTGCTGCCGGAACACGTCGGCACCTGGCTGATGGTCAGCGGCGAAAAGGATGAGCTGTATCAGGCCAGCACCCTCAAGGAGGCCATGAACTGGCTGGCGGTGAGCAATCCCCTGAAGTTCGCCAAAGCGTTGATCAGCGCCGAGGGTGGCAACCGTCTGGACGATGCCCACCTGCGCATGAAAGCCAAGGCGATGGCCAGAGACTACCAGGCATTGTTCGGTGGATTGGCCAGGGAATTCCATGTGACGCTGGTCGCGGGCTCCATCGTGCTGCCCGAACCGAGCATCATCGACGGCACCTTGAAGATCGGTCGCGGCGCGCTTTACAACAGCAGCGTGGTGTTCAACAACGATGGCCTGCCGATCGGCCAGCCCCAGCGCCAGATGCACCCGTTCTTCGCAGAACAGAACGGGATCAAGGCGAACGCCGAACACTCGCTCAATGTCGTGGATACACCCGCAGGAAAGTTGGGCGTATTGATCGGACACGACAGCTGGTACCCGGAAAACTACCTCAAGCTCAACGACCAGAGCGTACAGCTGGTTGCGGTACCGGCCTTTGTTCCCGGCCGCGGCACTTGGGAGCAGCCGTGGCGTGGCTACAGGGGGGCATCGGAGCCGGCGTCGGTCAACCTCAAGCCCGGAGAAGTCAGCGAAGGCCAGGCCTGGCAGCGCCTGACCCTCACGACCCGGGTACCGGCCAGTCAGGCTGTCGCGGGCATGAGCGTGTTCCTGCGGGGGCAATTCTGGGATCAAGGCAGCGCCGGGCACAGTTTCCTCAGCCGCAACGGCCAGCAGTTTGCCGACGGCAACGCCCAGGGTGCGCGTTTGCTGAACCTCTGGTTGTAAACCATGAAACCGCAGCCGATGCGCCTCGGCGATCTGTCGGTAGGCTTTGTTCATAGCCTGGCCGATGCCGTGCGCAGTCACGGCATCGATCCGCAGCCACTGCTCGATCAATACGGCCTCGATACAGCGCGACTGAGCGAGGCCGGCGCCCGCCTGTCAATACCGCGCTACATGCGCCTGGGCCACGGCGCCATTCAACTGACCGACAACCCGGCCCTTGGCTTGCGCATGGGGCAGCTCAGTCGCCTGAGCCAAGTCGGCCTCGCAGGGGTCACCGCAGCCCAGGCACCCACAGTACGTGAAGCCGCGCGCTGCCTGATCCGCTTCGAAGCCTTGTACGGTTCCAATTATCGCGGCCAATCAAGCTTTCACGAAGACGCCCAGGGCGCCTGGCTGCGTTTCTATTCGATCAGCCCCTATAACGCCTACAACCGCTTCGTGGTGGATTCGATCATTGCCGGCTGGTTGCAGCAATTATCCAGCGTCAGCGCCATCGCGCTGCGCGCCGAACGTATCGAGATTGAATTCGACGAACCCGATTACCGTGCGGCCTATGACGTGCTGGGTGATTGTCCGATCCAGTTTGGCAGCGAACGCAACCAACTGCGCCTGAGCCTGGCAAGCCTCGCCCAGCGCAACCCCGAGCATTGCCCGAGTACCTGGCGGCATTTGCTGCAACTGTGTGAGCAGGAGCTGGAACAACTGACACGCACCCGCAGCCTGCGTGAGCGCATCATCGCGTTGCTGGGCCCCCTGCTCAATGGTGGCCGGGAGCCCGACCTGGAAGAAGTGGCGGCACGCCTGAAGCTGCCCACCTGGACCTTGCGCCGAAAACTTGCCGAGGAAGGCACGCAATTTCGCGCCATCCTCAATGAAACCCGTCGCGATCTGGCCATGACCTACATACGCGACACCGAACTGGCGTTCGGGGAAATCGCCTACCTGCTGGGCTTTGCCTCGGCCGAAGCCTTTCAACGCGCATTCAAACGCTGGAACGGGCAGACACCCGGCGAGTTTCGCCGCAGTCATGGAAAAACAGCCTGAAGCCTTTAGCCGCAAGCGACAAGTTGGAGCTTTAAAGCTCGGTAGCGTCTTCTGCAGGCTCCAGCGGATCCAGTTCGAATGCCTGGTACTCGAGCAGTTCTTCTTGATAATCGTCCATTGTTGAATCCCCCAACCCGTATTGAAAAACGTCAGAACAAATGACCAATGCCTTGAGCATAAAGTGTCCGCATGAAAGAAAAATGACGCGGCCACGACGCTCCGTCGCTACTGAATAAAACGTAGCAGTTGGTCAGGAATTTATCATTGGTTTTTTTCGCGGGAGGCCGCAGGACAGCGGCCTTGTTTGACGCGGATCAATCCATGCGCTCGCTACGGGATCGTGACTCGTTGGCCGACCCCGTAGCGGGAACAATCACTGGCCGGTGACAGGCATCGCCGGAATCGCCTCGCTCGGCGGCGGCATGTCGGTTGGATTTGTCGGTGGCGTGATGGTTTCTGCCGACGGTGCCGGATCCATGTTCTGAACCGGGGTAATCGGTGCCGCTTCAGGCGGCGGCATGAGCGGTTCCGAGGCCGCTGGAGCAGGTTCCGCTGGAGCAGGCGCCGGGTTTGCCGGGGTTGGCTGTGCAGCCGGTGCCGTGGTTGCGGCAGGCGCCAGAGGCGCCGGTGCCACCTGGGCTTCAGGCATGCCCAGGTCTGTTTTCGGCTTTTCGGTGATGTGCGCAGCCTTTTTCGCTTCCGGCGGCAGGAACAGCTCGACCAGTGCAAAGAAACGCTCGTAGAACTTGGCAGACGAGACGGTTTCGCTGGCGACCTTGACCATCGAGTCGTCAGAGGAGCCGATCGGCATCGACACCGAGCCCAGCACACCCACACCAAGACTGGCGGAGTTGTTGGTTTTCTTCAGCGCATAACGATCCTGCAGGGCGTTGGCGAACATGGTCGCGTGGTGCCCCTCGCTACCGTCATCGGCACAGACCACACTGAAACTGATCTCCATATGGTTTTCGCCGGTCTGCTGGAAGCTCTTGTGACCGCTGACCAGCTTCGGATCGTTGCTGGTGATGATGTAACCCTGGCTGAGCAAGGCACGGCGGGCGGCTTCACAGCTCTGGATATCGGTGACCGGATAGTTACGGGAAAAGGTGCCGGAATCGTCGAAGTTCTCATGCTCGTAGATGGCAGCCTTGTTCGATGAACAACCGGCAGCAACGGCCAGCACGGCAGCCACGCCGACAATCCGCATGGGAAATGATTTAAACATTGAACATCCTGAGGAAAACGGTTCGGGGCGTATTGTGCAACAGATCGATGCTTAGCGGAGCATCGATCGTGTCTTAAAACGGTTACAGGCTGATTGACCGCGGTTTTGCGTAAAAGTCACCGCGGCAAATGACGTACGGCCAAACGAAAAGACCCCGGCGTTTCGGCCGGGGTCTCCTGTGTCGCGCTAAACCTGGTCAGGCATCAGTACTTCTTGATGTCCGCCTGGCTTTCCAGCTGCTTGCGATACGCCGCGAAGTCCTGCTGGCCGATGCGCGATGCGAGGTAGCGACGGTACTGCGCTTTCTCTTCGTCGGTAGGCGCCGCGGCTTCGTTCACGCCATTGAGGCGCACGATCATCAGGCTGCCATCCGCCAGCGTCACGCTGGTGAAGGTCGGCTTGTCCTTGGCCGCCGGCTTCGCCATGCGGAACAGCGCTTGCAGCACGGCAGGATCAACCCCTTCCTGAGCGCGAGTCGCCGCCTCGGTGACTTTCCACGCCTGGCCGTCGACGGCCTGATCCAGCGGGGTCTTGCCATCGCGCAGGTTGGCGATCAAGGCTTCAGCCTTGGTCTTGGCATCGGCGCTGGCGTGTTCCTTGGCCAATTGTCCGCGGATGGGCGCATCAACGCTTTCCAGCGGCAGCTGCGAAGGCTTCAGGTGCTCCTTGGCACGCAACACGACCACGGTTTCCGGATCGAGCTCGATGGCGGTGCTGTTCGCACCCTCATCCAGGACTTCCGGGCTGAAAGCGGCAGTGATCACGGCACGGTTGGCTGCAATACCCTCACCGCCTTCGCGACCGAACGGCTTGGACGTCTGTACGGTCAGTTTCAGGTCCTGCGCCGGCTGAGCCAGATCGGACGCTTCGAACGAGGCGTCTTCCAGTTGCTTGCTCGCCTCAACGAAACGCTGCTCGACCTGCTGGGTTTTCAGACCACGGGTCAGCTTGTCTTTCAGGCTGGCGAAGGTTGGCACTTCAGGTGCTTCCACACCCAACAGCTTGATCAGGTGGAAACCGAAGTCGGTGCGAACCGGCGCCGAAACCTGGTCCTTGGCCAACGAATACAGGGCTTTTTCGAACGCCGGGTCGTAGACGCCAGGACCGGCATAACCCAGGTCACCGCCGTTGTTTGCCGAACCCGGATCCTGGGAGAACTCCTTGGCCAGTGCCTCGAACTGCTCACCCTTGGCCAGACGGGCCTGGATCTCTTCGATCTTCGCCTTGGCTTGCGCCTCGGTGGTCTTGTCGTTCACTTCAATCAGAATGTGCGCAGCCCGGCGTTGCTCGGACAAGTTCGCGATTTCTTTCTGATAGGCCGCTTGCAGGTCTTCGTCGTTGACGCTGACCTGGTCGAAGAAGGAAGCCTTCTTCAACTCGAGGTAATCGATGACCACCTGATCCGGCGTCATGAATTCCTTGGCGTGTTCGTCGTAATAGGCCTTGACCTCTTCGTCGGTCAGCTTCACAGCCGCCGGGTCAGCCTTGATGTTCAGCGAAGCGAAATCGCGGGTCTGTTTTTCCAGACGGGCAAATGCCAGCACCTGCGCATCGGTCACGAAACCGCTACCGGCCAGACCGGCACGCAGTTGGCCAATCAGCATTTCCTGAGCCAGCATCTGGCGGAATTGCATGCGGGTATAGCCAAGCTGGCGAATCACCTGATCGAAACGCTCGGAGCTGAACTTGCCATCAACCTGAAATTCCGGTGTTTGCAGGATGACCTGATCAAGTGCCGCTTCGGAAAAGGCGAACTTCGATTGTTCTGCACCTTGCAGCAGCAGCTTGCGATCGATCAGGCCCTTGAGGGCCGATTCGCGCAACATTTTTTCATCCAGCAAGGAAGCATCGAAATCCTTGCCCAGCTGTTGCATGAGCTGGCGGCGTTGCATATCGACCGCCTGGCTCAGCTCGTTCTGGCTGATTTCATCGCCGTTGACCTTGGCCGCATCATTACTGTGCGACGTGGCCTTGAAAATGGCGTCGAAACCGGTCAAGGCCATCAGAACAACGATGACCCCGATAATAGTCTTGGCAATCCAGCCTTGTGAATTGTCCCTGATATTCTGCAGCATGCGTCCCCCAGAAACGGTTGAACTTCAAAATTAGGCAACCGTGGAGCGTGGGTAGAATCCGGATAGAAGAAAGGCGCATCCGAGGATGCGCCTTCTCGTAACTGGCGGAGCGGATCAAGGACTCGAACTGGCGACCCTTGGTGTCTTGAACCGGCGACCTGCAGTCAGGACTGCCGCTCCGCTGCCAAGTCAGGCATGACCCCGACCCGGATGGGTAAAAACCTGAATCGAACTCAGTTGACAGCTTCTTTCAGTGCTTTACCGGCTTTGAAACCTGGTTTTTTGGCTGCTGCGATTTCCAGCGTCTTACCGGTCTGTGGGTTACGACCAATGCGAGCTGGACGATCGGTTACGGAGAAAGTACCGAAACCAACCAGAACAACAGAGTCGCCAGCCTTGAGAGCGCCAGTGACGGATTCGATTACAGCGTCCAGCGCACGGCCAGCAGCAGCTTTCGGGATATCAGCGGATGCAGCGATAGCATCAATCAGTTCCGACTTGTTCACTCTAAGTCCCCTTATATCTATTTGAGTATGATTCTAAGTTTTTTTGGTGAAAGCAAAAACGAGTGCTGAATGGCCTACAGACACTTAAGAGCCGCTTTATAACAAGGGCTCTAAAAAACTGTCAAGGAAGCCCCCCAGGCAAATACGTACTAATGCGTGCTAATTCTTTCCTTAGAATCCGCGTCGCGTTTCTCATCCTTCGCGACTATCTCCGGAGCCACGTCCGGCAAGGGCTCCGGCGCGTATTGCAACGCAATTTGCAGGACCTCGTCAATCCATTTAACCGGTTTAATCTGTAGATCCTGCTTGATATTGTCCGGAATCTCTTTGAGATCGCGCACATTCTCTTCAGGAATGATCACCGTCTTGATTCCGCCGCGATGGGCAGCCAGCAGTTTTTCTTTCAAGCCGCCAATGGCCAGCACCTGGCCACGCAAGGTGATTTCGCCGGTCATGGCGACATCCGCGCGCACCGGAATGCCGGTCAATGCCGAAACCAGGGCCGTGCACATGCCCACGCCTGCGCTAGGGCCGTCTTTCGGGGTCGCCCCTTCCGGCATATGGATGTGCGTGTCGCGCTTCTCATGGAAGTCCAGGGGAATGCCCAGGCTCTTCGCCCGACTGCGAACAACGGTCAACGCGGCCGTGATCGACTCGACCATCACATCACCCAGGGAACCGGTCTTGATCAACTGGCCCTTGCCCGGTACCACAGCGGCTTCGATGGTCAGCAGTTCGCCACCCACCTGAGTCCACGCCAGCCCGGTCACCTGGCCGATCTGATCCTGCTGCTCGGCCAGGCCATAGCGGAATTTACGCACGCCCAGGAAGTGCTCCAGCATGTCTGCGGTGACCTTCACCGAGAAGCGTTTTTCCAGCGCATGTTCCTTGACGGCCTTGCGGCAGACCTTGGCAATCTGCCGCTCAAGGCCACGCACACCGGCTTCACGGGTGTAGTAGCGGATGATGTCGCGAATCGCTTCGGCGTCGAATTCCAACTCGCCTTTTTTCAAACCGTTGGCAGTGATCTGCTTAGGCGAAAGGTACTTCACGGCGATGTTGATCTTCTCGTCTTCGGTGTAGCCCGGCAGACGGATCACTTCCATCCGGTCGAGCAGCGCCGGCGGGATGTTCATCGAGTTCGAAGTGCACAGGAACATCACATCGGACAGGTCGTAATCGACTTCCAGATAGTGATCGTTGAAGTTGTGGTTCTGCTCGGGATCGAGCACTTCCAGCAACGCCGATGCCGGATCGCCGCGCATGTCGCTGCCCATTTTGTCGATTTCATCGAGCAGGAACAGCGGGTTGCGCACGCCCACTTTTGTCATCTTTTGAATCAATCTTCCTGGCATCGAACCGATGTAAGTACGGCGATGACCACGAATTTCCGCCTCGTCACGCACGCCGCCGAGGGCCATGCGTACGAATTTGCGGTTGGTGGCATGCGCAATCGACTCTGCCAGGGACGTTTTACCGACCCCTGGAGGACCGACCAGGCACAGCACCGGACCACGAATCTTCTTCACGCGTTTTTGCACGGCGAGGTATTCGAGGATGCGTTCCTTGACCTCTTCGAGGCCATAGTGGTCGGCATCCAGAATGTCTTCGGCACGCGCCAGATCCAGGCGTACCTTGCTCTGGGCCTTCCACGGCACCTGAACCAGCCAGTCGATGTACGAACGCACCACGGTCGCTTCCGCGGACATCGGTGACATCTGCTTGAGCTTGTTCAGTTCGGCCGTCGCCTTGGCCAGGGCATCTTTGGGCAGGCCGGCGGCATCGATACGTTTTTTCAGCTCTTCGACTTCATTGTGACCTTCATCACTGTCGCCGAGCTCTTTCTGAATGGCCTTCATCTGCTCATTCAGGTAGTACTCACGCTGGCTGCGCTCCATTTGTTTCTTGACGCGCCCGCGAATGCGTTTTTCGACTTGCAGCAGGTCGATCTCGGCATCGAGCAACGCCAGAACGTGCTCGACCCGGGCCGACAGATCGATGATTTCGAGGATTTCCTGCTTCTGCTCGATCTTCAGGGCCATGTGCGCGGCCATGGTGTCCACCAGGCGGCCAGGCTCATCGATGCTGTTGAGCGACGAGAGGACTTCAGCCGGGACTTTCTTGCCCAACTGCACGTATTGCTCGAACTGCGACAGCAAACTGCGAACGAACACTTCCGACTCGCGCTCTGGTGCGTCAACTTCGTCGATCAGGGAGACTTCGGCACGGCAGTGGCCGTCCACTTCGCTGAAGCGCTCGACGGCGCCCCGCTGCTCACCTTCGACCAGGACCTTGACCGTCCCGTCAGGCAGCTTCAGCAGCTGCAGAACGGTGGCAATCGTACCCACGCGGTACAGAGCCTCCTCACCGGGATCGTCGTCAGCCGGGTTTCTCTGGGCCAGCAGAAGAATCTGCTTGTCGCCCGTCATCGCAGCCTCGAGGGCTTCGATGGATTTCTCGCGCCCCACGAACAGCGGGATAACCATGTGCGGATAAACCACGACATCACGCAATGGCAGGAGAGGCAATTCGATGGTGGTCTTCATGATTTCGCCTCTACGGCGGCCGTAAGGCCGTAAACAGATGGAAGTAAGCTTGAAACCAAGATGGGGGCTGCTCTGGAAAAAAACAAGCAGATAAAGGAACGACTTTTAAGATCGAAGCCTGCAAGTGGCTGGATACGTTGCATAACCCTGTAGGAGCTGCCGCAGGCTGCGATCTTTTGATCTTGCTCTTTTGAAACGCAAAGTCAAAAAATCGCAGCCTGCGGCAGCTCCTACAAAAGCCAGGCCGCCGTTTCGGCGAGCCAGCCCCAAATAGCAAAGGGGCCCGAAGGCCCCTTCTTTGTTCAGGCTGCGTGACGCTTAAGCGTCTGGCGCGGCCTTGGCGGTCGGCTCACTGTTTTCATAGATATACAGTGGCTTGGACTTGCCTTCTATCACGCTTTCATCGATCACTACTTTGCTCACCTCGGATTGCGAGGGGATTTCATACATAGTGTCGAGCAATACACCTTCAAGAATCGAACGCAGGCCACGGGCACCGGTTTTACGCTCCAGGGCACGCTTGGCGACCGATTTCAGAGCGTCGGAACGGAATTCCAGGTCAACGCCTTCCATCTCGAACAGCTTGGCATACTGCTTGGTCAGAGCATTTTTCGGCTCGGTGAGGATCTGCATCAACGCAGCCTCGTCAAGCTCGTCCAGCGTCGCAAGTACCGGCAGACGACCGACGAATTCCGGGATCAGACCGAACTTGACCAGATCGTCAGGCTCGACTTCACGCAGGGACTCACCGACTTTCTTGCCTTCTTCCTTGCTGCGCACTTCCGCGTTGAAACCGATACCGCCCTTGGTGGAACGGTTTTGAATAACCTTTTCCAGACCGGAGAACGCACCGCCGCAGATGAACAGGATGTTACGGGTGTCGACCTGAAGGAATTCCTGCTGCGGATGCTTGCGACCACCTTGAGGCGGAACGGAAGCGACCGTGCCTTCGATCAACTTGAGCAGGGCCTGCTGCACGCCTTCACCGGAAACGTCCCGGGTGATCGACGGGTTGTCGGATTTGCGCGAAATCTTGTCGATTTCATCGATGTAGACAATGCCCATCTGGGCTTTTTCCACGTCGTAGTCGCATTTCTGCAGCAGCTTCTGAATGATGTTCTCGACATCTTCACCCACGTAACCCGCCTCGGTGAGGGTGGTTGCGTCGGCGATGGTGAACGGAACGTTCAACAAGCGGGCCAGTGTTTCGGCAAGCAGGGTCTTACCCGAGCCTGTCGGGCCGATCAGCAGGATGTTGCTCTTGCCGAGTTCGACGTCGTCATTCTTCTTGTCACGCTGATTCAGGCGCTTGTAGTGGTTATACACCGCTACGGCCAGAACCTTTTTCGCACGCTCCTGACCAATCACATACTGATCAAGGATGCCGCTGATTTCTTTAGGCGAAGGCAATTTATGCGCGCTGCTTTCGGCCTGTGCTTCCTGCACCTCCTCGCGGATGATGTCATTGCACAGGTCGACGCACTCGTCGCAGATAAAGACCGAGGGGCCGGCAATCAATTTGCGCACTTCATGCTGGCTTTTGCCACAGAAGGAGCAATAGAGCAGCTTGCCGTTGTCCTCGCCGTTGCGGGTGTCAGTCATTCGTTCGATCCAAATCCGATAGGCTTGCAACACAAGATGAAGGCTATTGCGGGCTTTTTCAAGCCCGCAGGTGATCGGACCCGCCGACCAACCTTATTTTGAGCTGCTTATTTTAAGCAGGGCGCTGACTGATCACTTCGTCGATCAACCCGTACTCACGTGCGGCTTCCGCACTCATGAAATTGTCGCGGTTGGTATCGCGCTCGATTTCTTCAAGCGTGCGCCCGCTGTGCTTGGCCATCAGCGTGTTGAGACGCTCACGAATGAAGAGGATTTCCTTGGCGTGGATTTCGATATCCGACGCCTGGCCCTGAAAACCGCCCAGTGGCTGGTGAATCATCACACGCGAGTTCGGCAGGCAGTAACGCTTGCCCTGGGCACCGGCCGTCAGCAGGAACGCGCCCATGCTGCACGCCTGACCGATACAGGTGGTCGATACATTAGGCTTGATGAACTGCATGGTGTCGTAGATCGACATGCCCGCCGTCACCGAACCGCCCGGGGAGTTGATATAGAGATGGATGTCCTTGTCCGGGTTTTCCGCTTCAAGGAACAGCAGTTGCGCACAGATCAGGTTGGCCATGTAGTCCTCTACCGGGCCAACCAGAAAGATCACTCGCTCCTTGAGCAGGCGCGAGTAGATGTCGTAGGCGCGCTCGCCACGAGCGGACTGCTCGACAACCATCGGGACCAGGCCGCCTGCGGCCTGGATATCAGAGTTCTGCTGAATATACGAATTACGGAACATGCTCTGCAGTCACTCCCAAATAGTTATGTCTTGAATACGCATAAGCCAGCACGAAGGCTGGCTTATGGTGTTTGCTTCTTACCGCAAAAGTGATCAGTCGGCTTGTGGTGCTTCTACCGGCTTGACCGCTTCTTCGTAAGAGACCGATTTGTCGGTCACGCTAGCTTTCTGCAGAACAGTATCCACAACTTGCTCTTCCAGCACAACCGAACGAACTTCGTTCAGTTGCTGGTCGTTTTTGTAGTACCAGGACACAACTTGCTCAGGCTCCTGGTAGGCCGAAGCCATTTCCTGAATCATCTCGCGAACGCGGGTTTCGTCTGGCTTGAGGTCGAATTGCTTGACCACTTCAGCCACGATCAGGCCCAGCACTACGCGGCGCTTCGCTTGCTCTTCGAACAGCTCGGCCGGCAGTTGGTCAGGCTTGATGTTGCCGCCGAACTGCTGGACAGCCTGCACGCGCAGACGGTCAACTTCGTTGGACAGCAGAGCCTTTGGCACTTCGATCGGGTTGGTGGCCAGCAGACCGTCCATTACCTGATTCTTGACCTTGGATTTGATCGCCTGACGCAGCTCACGCTCCATGTTCTTGCGAACTTCGGCGCGGAAGCCTTCCAGACCGGTTTCCTTGATGCCGAATTGAGCGAAGAACTCTTCGGTCAGTTCTGGCAGCTTTGGCTCGGAAACGGTGTTGACGGTTACGGTGAACTCGGCGGTTTTGCCAGCCAGGTCCAGGTTCTGATAGTCCTCTGGGAAAGTCAGGTTCAGAACGCGTTCTTCACCGGCCTTGGCGCCAACCAGGCCATCTTCGAAACCAGGGATCATGCGGCCGGAACCCAGAACCAGCTGGGTACCCTTGGCGGAACCGCCAGCGAACACTTCACCGTCGACCTTGCCGACGAAATCGATGTTCAACTGGTCTTCGTTCTGGGCAGCGCGATCGGCCACTTCGAAACGGGTGTTCTGCTTGCGCAGGATTTCCAGCATCTTGTCCAGATCGGCGTCAGTCACGTCAGCGCTCAGACGCTCGACGGTGATACCGTCAAAACCGGCAACGGTGAACTCAGGGAACACTTCGAATACGGCTACGTATTCCAGGTCCTTGCCCGCTTCCAGGGATTTTGGCTCGATCGAAGGCTGACCAGCCGGGTTCAGCTTCTGCTCAACCACAGCTTCATAGAAGGAAGACTGGATCACGTCGCCTACAGCTTCCTGGCGAGCGTCAGCACCGAAACGGCGCTTGATTTCGCTCATTGGCACTTTGCCTGGACGGAAGCCAGCAATCTTGGCCTTTTGGGCGGTCTGCTGCAGACGCTTGTTGACCTGGCTCTCGATGCGCTCAGCCGGCACGGTGACGCTCATGCGGCGCTCAAGAGCAGTTGTATTTTCAACAGAAACTTGCATGGATATTCCTCGTTGCACAGACGTTAGCCGGCCGTTTCCGACCCCAGAATCAAGGGCATGCATTCTAGTGGGTCAAACTCAAGAAGTCACCCTACTGAAAACGGGTAAAAAAGCAGCAGGCAATTTATAGGTGCGAATGCACGAATGCACCTCGCCCCGATGGCAAATACAACCAATCACGCCAGGGCTCTGCGCCGACCGTTCCTATATGGAAGAGGTCGCCAATCATCTCCCTGACAGCCGATCTCGCAAGCAGGACCGGCGGACAGGACAGCATCATCGAGAAACATAAATACGACGAAACGCCCCGCCCCTGCGACCCGGAACCTGCGGCCGCTGAAACAAAAAAGGCGCCAGACTTTTCAATCTGGCGCCTTTCGAAATATGGGGTGGACGATGGGGATCGAACCCACGACAACGGGAGTCACAATCCCGTGCTCTACCAACTGAGCTACGCCCACCATATTGCCTGTTAAAGAAGCCAAACAACTTCTTTATGAAGTTCCAGCCAGGCCAATAGCCTGATTGAAGCTTTATTTGGTGCGGATGAAGAGACTCGAACTCTTACGCCTCGCGGCGCTGGAACCTAAATCCAGTGTGTCTACCAATTCCACCACATCCGCGGATGAAGCCGTTAAAGCAAAGGCGCCAGACTGTTAATCTGGCGCCTTTCGAAATATGGGGTGGACGATGGGGATCGAACCCACGACAACGGGAGTCACAATCCCGTGCTCTACCAACTGAGCTACGCCCACCATATCGCGTTACTTGTGCCAAAGCTGCCTAATGGCGCACCCGGCAGGACTCGAACCTGCGACCATCCGCTTAGAAGGCGGATGCTCTATCCAGCTGAGCTACGGGCGCCTTGTTAGCTGTACCCTTGGAGGACTACAAACTAAGTGCTTTCCAGTCTCGCAGAACCGTAATCCCGCTCAACCTTCCTAACCAGTGCTAGGCTGTGCCCGACAAGTGCGACGAATAGTATAGAGCCACCCGAAGGTCGTCAAATCCTTTTTAAAAAAAATTCATTTAATTAAAGGAGTTAGGGGAATTTGCAGACCAAGCGCCTTTGCCCTCACCGCATGACATGCGAGAATGCGTTCTCTTTTTTTCCCCTCTCGATGGTTAATCACGCGCAATGACTGCACAACTAATCGACGGCAAATCGATCGCCGCCAGCCTGCGCCAGCAGATCGCCCAACGTGTTACCGAGCGTCGCCAGCAAGGCCTGCGCACGCCCGGCCTCGCGGTGATCCTGGTCGGTAGCGATCCTGCCTCTCAGGTTTATGTCTCGCACAAGCGTAAAGACTGTGAAGAGGTCGGCTTTCTGTCCCAAGCTTATGACCTGCCTTCCGAAACCACTCAAGAAGCGCTGACCGAGCTGATCGATCGCCTGAACGACGATCCCGCGATCGACGGCGTTCTGCTCCAGCTTCCGCTTCCCGAACACCTGGACGCCTCCAGACTGCTGGAGCGCATTCGTCCGGACAAAGACGTCGACGGCTTCCATCCTTATAACGTCGGTCGCCTGGCCCAGCGTATCCCGCTGCTGCGCCCATGCACCCCCAAAGGCATCATGACCCTGCTGGAAAGCACCGGGGTCGATCTCTACGGGATGAATGCCGTGGTCGTCGGTGCGTCCAATATCGTTGGCCGCCCGATGGCGATGGAGTTGCTGCTGGCCGGTTGCACCGTGACCGTCACCCACCGCTTTACCAAGGACCTGGCCGGGCATGTCGGTCGTGCGGACCTGGTCGTCGTCGCCGCCGGCAAGCCGGGCCTGGTCAAGGGCGAATGGATCAAGGAAGGCGCGATCGTGATCGATGTCGGCATCAACCGCCAGGACGATGGCAAGCTGGTCGGTGACGTGATCTATGAAACCGCCCTGCCCCGTGCCGGGTGGATCACACCGGTGCCGGGCGGCGTTGGCCCGATGACCCGTGCCTGCCTGCTGGAAAACACCCTGTACGCCGCTGAAACCCTGCACAGCTGAGTTTCACCGCAGACGCTGTCAGCGAATCGAAGAGCCCCGCCCTTGGCGGGGTTTTTTTTGCCTGCAAAACAGGCTGGACCATCCGACGGAAAATGACATTTTTTTCATGTTTCTCAGGACTTTCGCCTGTTGTTTGAACAACCATCGACAGTTATTCAGCCATACTCCAGAATGTCGCGCTTTTTAAGAAATAGCCCGTTACAAAACGGCTTATCAACACTTTGTGAGTCTGCCAGCGTGAAAATCCGTCTTTCCATCCTGAGCCTATTTTTTGCAGTAACAGGGACTTTCCTCACGCCCCTCGCCAGTGCTGACGAGACCACCGCAGCGCCGCGAGATACGAAGACACTCAAGCTCGCTTCCGGCAGCTCCCTGCTGCTGGACATGCAGACCAACAAAGTCATCTATGCCAGCAATCCTGACGTGGTGGTGCCGATCGCTTCCGTCAGCAAGTTGATGACCGGTCTGGTCGTGGTTGAATCCCGGCAGAACATGGACGAATTCATCGACGTCAACATCAGCGACACACCGGAAATGAAAGGCGTGTACTCCCGGGTCAAGCTGCGCAGCGAGCTGCCGCGCCGGGAAATGCTGCTGATTGCCCTGATGTCCTCGGAAAACCGCGCCGCCGCGACTCTGGCGCACCACTATCCGGGCGGCTATGCCGCGTTCATCGCGGCCATGAACGCCAAGGCCCGGGCACTGGGCATGACCAACACGCATTTCGTCGAACCAACCGGTCTCTCCCCGCGCAACGTGTCCACTGCTCGCGACCTGAGCAAGTTGTTGATCGCCGCGCACAAGTACCCGTTGCTGACCGAGCTGAGTACGACCAAGGAAAAGACCGTCTCGTTCCGTAAACCCAACTACAGCCTGGGTTTTCGCAACACCGACCATTTGGTCCGCAAACCGGACTGGGACATCCAGCTGACAAAAACCGGTTTCACCAACGAAGCAGGCCACTGCCTGGTGCTGGTGACCCGAATGAGCAACCGCCCGGTGGCCCTGGTGATCCTTGACGCCTATGGCAAGTACACCCACTTTGCCGATGCCACGCGCATGCGTAACTGGGTGGAGAGCGGAAAAAGCGCGGACGTGCCTTCCGTAGCCTTGCAGTACAAGGCAGACAAGAACCTCAAGCAGCGGCAGACCGGCGTGGTTGAAGCGTCGAAGTAACCTTGCTGCAGACACATGAAAAAGCCCCGATCACTCGGGGCTTTTTTTTGGGCACTTCAATCTGTAGGAGCTGCCGAAGGCTGCGATCTTTTGACCTTGATCTTGATCTTTTAAAAGCAAGATCAAAAGATCGTCCGAACGCGGCCCGAGCCTTCGGCAGCTCCTACAGGTGAACCCGGTTATTCAGTCGTTGGGCAGCGGCATCTGGTCGTCGTCCGGGATGCCGTCGCCGGTACTTGGATCTCTCCAGCCCTTCGGCTTTTCAGTGGGCACCACTGTTGGCCGCGCCAGGGGATCGCGCAACGGGCTGTCCGGATCCATCACCGGGTCAGTGCTTTGCTCGGGAGTCGTGGGGACTGTTTCAGGACGTTTGTCGTCGAAACTGGAATCGGTAGACATACACACCTCCATTGGACCTAATGTTTCAGATCACCCAGTGGATCGTAGGGCTTGGCCGGAGCCTTGGGGTTGTCACCCGGCTTTACATCCCTCGGTGCCTTGGCGGGCCCGATCGGGTCGACCTGAGGATCGGCAAGGTCCGGGGAATCGGGATCGAACCCCAGCTCATCACCAGACGAATGTTCAGACGAGTGCGGACCGACGGGCGTTTTGGAGTGAGCCATGGGTGCCTCCTGATCTCGGCCTGGAACAATGATCCTGGCCCTTGAAGATCAGAGGCTGGCGGCGAGCGATGGTGCCCGCCGGGTGACCAACGGACTCAGTGGGCGGCCAAGGCCTTTTTAGCCTTCGCGGCAGCCTGCTCCTGACCGGCCTGAGCCAGATCGTTGGCGGCCTTGAGCCAACGCTGCTGATCGACCTGAGCCGGGATTTGCGTCGGATTCTGGATCAGCACGGCCCAGCCACCGGCGTCCTTGAATGCCGACTCGAAGGCGCTGAAGCTCATCAGTTCGCGGCGATCCATCCCAGCGCGCAACAGCACCGTCTGCTTCTGGCGGTTGTAGCCGGCCAGAATGGCGTAACGCGGTTCGGCCCACATCGCCGAGCCCTCGGTGAAGCGCACCATCACCGGATAACCGGCGGCGACCTGCGTCAACAAGGCCGCAAGGTTGCTGTCGAGGGGATAAACCACCATCCCGTACTCGCGGGCCAGGTTCTGCATGTTCTGTTGCAACTGCGCTTCGCCCCCCGGCAAATGCAAGGGCTTTTCGAGCAAGCCTGGAGTAATCACGATGCCCTGCTGGGACAGCATGCTGGCCAGCACCTGCGGCCCGCTTTGATACGCATCGCCCCGGTAGAATCGGCCGCTGAGTTCGACTCGCTCCGGCAAACGCTTGATCTCGGGCGCAACACTCCCGGCGCAGCCCGCCAGACTTGCCACGCAACCGGCCATCAGCATGGCCGCCAAAATTCGAGAAAATACCCGCACCATCAGCTCTCTCTTGTTCAGGTTCAGACGCCAGGCAATCCCATTCCCGGCTCGGTCGTCGATCATAGGTCGCCGCGCTGCCAGGGTATAGCTTTAAACGGCAGACGCGTGCATTCGATAGAGCGAACTGGTTGGTGACTGCCGACTTTCGGTCAATAGTCTGAAATGCAGTAACGGCTAGACTGTGTTCTAAAGAGACGACAGCGAAGCGTGTGTGCCCGCAGCAGGGCAAAGAGGAGGCACAGATGAGCCTGACCATGATCATTGCGATGTTGATTTGCAGCTGGCTGGCGGTCGCCGCCGCCATGCTGTGGGGCGTGCTGCGCATCACTCGCCGCCACCATCACCCTCCCGTTCAACCTGAAAAACCCGCCAAGGCAACCCGCCGTCACGCCAGCGCCCACTGACCTGCATTACAAACAAAAACGCCTGAACACATCCCTGTAGGAGCTGCCGCAGGCTGCGATCTTTTGATCTTCTAGAATTGAAAGTCAAAAGATCGCAGCCTGCGGCAGCTCCTACAAGGTGTTCAGGCGTTTCTTATAACGGCGGTCAGGCTTCAGTGGTTACCCGCTTCTGCCTGGCCCGGCGGGACATTATGTTCAACACCTCGATCGAAGCCGAGAATGCCATGGCCGCATAGACGTAGCCTTTCGGTACATGGGCGCCAAAACCTTCGGCAATCAGCGTCATGCCGATCATGATCAGGAAGCCCAGGGCCAGCATCACCACCGTCGGGTTGTCGTTGATGAACTTGGCCAGTGGATCAGCCGCAAACAACATCACCAGCACCGACACCACCACCGCGATGATCATGATCGGCAAATGCTCGGTCATGCCGACAGCAGTAATGATGCTGTCGATGGAAAACACCATGTCCAGCATCAGGATCTGGCCGATCGCAGCAGCAAAGCCCAGGGTCACGGTGGATGTCTTCGACGTCGGATCATCCGGGGCCGGGTCCATGCTGTGATGGATCTCGGTGGTCGCCTTCCACAACAGGAACAGGCCACCGGCGATCAGGATCATGTCCTTCCAGGAGAACGCGTGGCCGAGAATCTCGATCACCGGAGCGGTCAACTGGACGATGAACGCGATGGTGCTCAGCAAGCCCAATCGCAGGATCAGCGCCATGCCGATACCGATGCGCCGCGCCTTCTGTCGGTGCTGCTCCGGCAGCTTGTTGGTCAGGATCGAGATGAAGATCAGGTTATCGATGCCGAGCACGATTTCCATCACCACCAGGGTGGCCAGGGCAACCCAGGCAGTGGGGCTGGCGGCAAGTTGTAAAAGGTAGTCCATGGGTCAGTCCTGACTCGTTGTAATACGGTTTAGATTTCCTGGGAGGAAGATTCGGTTTTTTCCGATTCTTTTTCCGATGATTCTTTTTTGCTGATCAACCCGCCGGTGGCATCGCTGAGCGCCTGTTCGGCGGCCTTGTGGGTATCGTCAATCGCCTGTTTGGCGCTTTCGGCGGCCTTGCCCATCAACTGTTGCGCGCTTTTCTCGGCCTGGTCGCAACCGGCCAATACCAGTAAAGATGTGATCAACAGCGCCGTGGCTTTAATTTTCATGATGCTCCCTCGATAGAACGAACGGGACCGAAACGATGGCCCGTTGATAGCGATGCATTCTAGGGAAGCAAACACTTCAGGAAAATTCGTATTTTTGCGGTATATACTTCGGCTTTTACGAATCCAGACCTTCTAGCTTTTGTGTAGGAGCTGCCGAAGGCTGCGATCTTTTAAATCAAAAGATCGCAGCCTTCGGCAGCTCCTACAGGGACTACGTACCTATGTTGAATTACCGACAACTGCATTATTTCTGGGTGGTGGCCAAGACCGGCAGCATCGTGCGCGCCTGCGAACAACTGAACCTCACGCCACAAACCATCAGCGGGCAGATTTCATTGCTGGAACAGACCTTTGGCATCGAGTTGTTTCGGCGGGTCGGACGGCAGCTTGAACTGACCGAGGCCGGACGCCAGGCACTGCCCTACGCCGAGCAGATGTTCCAGCTGGGTGGCGAACTGGAACTGATGCTGCGGGCACAACCCAATGAGCAGCAGATTCTGTTTCGTGTCGGCGTGGCTGACGTGGTGCCCAAGTCCATCGTCTATCGCCTGATCGCACCCACCATGGAGTTGAGCGAACCGCTGCGCATCACCTGCCGCGAAGACAAGCTTGAACGTTTGTTGGCCGACCTGGCGATCCAGCGCCTCGACCTGGTGATCTCAGACAGCCCGATGCCGTCGCACCTGGACATCAAGGGTTACAGCCAGAAACTGGGTGAGTGCGGGATCAGCTTCTTCGCCACCCCAACGCTGGCGGCCCGTTACGGTCAGGACTTCCCGCGCAACCTGCACGGTGCGCCGCTGCTGATTCCCGGTCCTGAAACCGTGGTGCGCAGCCGTTTGCAGCGCTGGTTCGCCGAGCAGCAGATCCAGCCGCAGATTGTCGGCGAGTTCGACGACAGCGCCCTGATGCAGGCCTTCGGCCAATCCGGCAGCGGGATCTTCATCGGCCCGAGCGTGATTGCCGATGAAGTGCAGCGCCAGTATGGCGTGCAAGTGATCGGCCAGACCGACGCGGTGAGCGAGTCGTTCTATGCCATCTCGGTGGAACGCAAGGTCAAGCACCCCGGCATTGTCGCCATTACCGAAGGTGCCCGACGCGAGCTGTTTACAGCGCTGTAACCGCTTCGCGCGGCTTGCACGTCATCAGGGCGATGGCCAGCAGGATCGAAGCCAGAATGAAAGCGGCGGCGGCAAAGCCAAGGCCTTGCAGGCCAACGCTGTCGATCACCCGGCCACCGATCATTGCGCCCAGGCCGATGCCGAGGTTGGCCCCGGCGATGTTCAGCGACGCGGCAAATGCCGGCGCTTCGGGCGCGGCTTTCATCAGGCGCACATGGCTGACCAGGAACAACGCCGCCTGAGTCACGCCCCAGATGCCCATCGCCGCCGCCAGACCGAGCGGCGAATGGATGTTCGGCACCAGCGCCACCAGACCGGCAATCATGAACGCGCAAAACATCATCGACGCCATCAGCGGATGCCGATCCACCGCCCGGCCGCCCAGGGAGTTGCCGATCAACCCGACCGCGCCGAAGCCCATCAGGCACCAGCCGACCACGGTGCCGTTGAAGCCGGCGAGACGCTCGAGGATGTCGGCCAGATAGGTATAGGCCGTGAACATGCCGCTGAACACGATCACCGACAGCAGCACATGACCGAGCATCAGCGGGCTGCGCAGGATCTTGAACTGCGACAGGAAGCTCACCTGATGCTGGTGCAGGTTGGTCCTGGGCAGATAGATAAACAGCAGCAACGCCTTGGCAAAGGCGATGACCGCCAGAATCGCAAAGGCACTGCGCCAGCCGAACGCATCGGAAATCAGCGTGCCCACCGGAATGCCGAACACCGTAGCGCAGACAATGCCGAAACCGATCTTGGCAATGGCGCGACCGGCGTAATCCGGCCCGACGATGTCCACCGCCGTCTCGCTGGCCAGCGCCCAGAACACTGGCAGCCCCAGCGCCGGGATCAGCCGGGCAAACGCCATCACCCAGATGTTCGGCGCCAGCGCCGCCAGCGTATTGGCCAGGCCAAACAGGATCAGCACCGAGATGAACAGCTTGCGCCGCTCGAAGCGGGCGAACCAGGCCGTGAGAAACGGCCCGAACGCGGCCACGGTAAAGGCGAACAAGGTCACCAGCAAACCGGCCTGCGGGATGCTGACCTCCAGGTCCCGGGCGATCGCCGGCAACAGGCCAACGATGATGAATTCCGTGGTCAGCACCGTGAAGCCGGCGGCAGACAACAGAAGAATGGGCAACAACCGCATGTACAACTCCAGAAAACGACGACACCAGCGATAGCCCGAAGGCCCACTGGCAGACATGAAAATGAGGATGGCGAATCTTAACAGAGTGTTTTCGGATGCGGTTGCACGAACCTGCAATTCGCGTTGAAGACCAGGGCGTCAGTTCGTCACAGGTCTGAAGGATCGTACCTGCGCTGTGATAAAGTCCGCGCCCTGAAAAAAGTACACCCTGTGGTTAATGCCGATCGGTTAGCCGAGCCCCGTGGCGAGGGAGCTTGCTCCCGCTGGGCAGCGAAGCGGCCCCAAAAAAAGGGCCTGCTGCGCAGTCCAGCGGGAGCAAGCTCCCTCGCCACAGGAATCAGCGCTGGCATTAGCCCTGTGTTTCCTTCTCGGTTTCCCGCCTGCGGCCTGCCCTGCTTGTTGCCGCAAACCTGCGAAACCATGCATTAATAAAAAATCAGAGATGCTGTTTTATGACTGCTTCATCCCCTTCTCTATTGCACCGCCTTAAACGCTTGAGCCTGGTCACGCAGATCGTGATCGGCCTGATCGCCGGTATTGCCCTGGCCCTGTTTGCCCCCGACGTGGCCAAATCCACGGCGTTCATCGGCAAAGTGTTTGTTTCGGCACTGAAAGCCGTCGCGCCGATTCTGGTGTTCGTGCTGGTCATGGCGTCGATTGCCAACCACAAGCACGGCCAGGAAACCCACATCCGGCCGATTCTGTTCCTGTATCTGCTCGGCACTTTCGCCGCCGCCGTGGTCGCGGTGGTTGCCAGCATGACGTTCCCGTCGAGCCTGGTGCTGTCGACCCAGGACGTCGCGGTCACTGCACCGGGCGGGATTGGCGAAGTACTGCAAAGCCTGTTGCTGAGTGTGGTCGACAATCCGGTCAGCGCGCTGATGAACGCCAATTTCATCGGCATTCTGGCGTGGGCCATCGGCATGGGCATCGCCATCCGTCATGCCGGCGACACCACCCGCGAAGTACTGGGCGACCTGTCCAACGGCGTGACCGTGATCGTGCGCCTGGTGATCAGCTTCGCCCCGCTGGGCATCTTCGGCCTGGTGGCCTCGACCCTCGCTACCTCCGGCTTCGGCGCCTTGATCGGCTATGCGCACCTGCTGGCCGTGCTGCTGGGCTGCATGCTGTTCGTGGCACTGGTGATGAACCCGCTCATCGTCTTCTGGAAACTGCGCCGCAATCCGTACCCGCTGGTGCTGACCTGCCTGCGCGAAAGCGGCATCACCGCATTCTTCACCCGCAGTTCGGCGGCGAACATTCCGGTCAACCTGGAACTGAGCAAGCGCCTGGGCCTGCACGAAGACACCTACTCGGTATCGATCCCGCTGGGCGCGACCATCAACATGGCGGGTGCTGCGATCACCATCACCGTGCTGACCCTGGCGGCCGTGCACACCCTGGGCATCGCCGTGGACATTCCGACCGCGATCCTGCTGAGCTTGGTCGCGGCGATCTGCGCCTGCGGCGCTTCGGGTGTAGCCGGTGGTTCGCTGTTGCTGATTCCGCTGGCCTGCAGCCTGTTCGGCATCCCGAGCGAAATCGCCATGCAGGTGGTGGCGGTCGGTTTTATCATCGGCGTGTTGCAGGACTCGGCGGAGACCGCGCTGAACTCGTCCACCGATGTGCTGTTCACCGCGGCGGCTTGCCTGGGTGAAGAGCGCCTGGCCTGACAATCAAAAGATCGCAGCCTGCGGCAGCTCCTACAGGGCGTACACCGTTCCCATGTAGGAGCTGCCGCAGGCTGCGATCTTTTGACGTAAAACAAAGCCCGCCAAGGCGTAAACCTTGGCGGGCTTTTTAGTACCTGGGAGGTTTAGAACGCGCCCATGTAGTCACGCTTGCCCACTTCCACGCCATTGTGGCGCAGCAGTGCATAAGTGGTGGTGACGTGGAAGAAGAACTGCGGCAGGCCGTAGGTCAGCAGGTAGGCTTGGCCGCTGAAGCGCTTCTCTTTAGGCGTGCCCGGACGGGTCACGATCTCGATGCCTTCCTTGCCGTTGATCTGCTCCGGCGTGAACTCGCCGATGTAGGCCAAAACCTTGGCGATCAGTGCCTGCAGTTCGGCGAAAGTGGTTTCGGTGTCGTCGTACTTCGGCACTTCAACTTCAGCCAGACGCGAAGAAACGCCCTTGGCGAAATCAACGGCGATCTGCACCTGGCGCACCAGCGGGAACATGTCCGGGAACAGGCGCGCTTGCAGGAAGGCGTTAGGGTCGATGTTTTTTTCGGTGGCGTGAGCCTCGGCCTTTTTCAGTACATCGCTCAGGGCATTGAGCATTTGCTGGAAAACTGGCACGGAAGCGTCGTACAGGGAAATGGTCATGGCAGGTCTCGTGTGGTGACGGGAGGATCGCGGGAAACCTGTGGGAGCGAGCTTGCTCGCGATGGACGTGAACGATAACGCGTTCTGTCTGAATACACGCGTTGCGCTGGAGTTCATCGTCGGAACGCCGCCCGGAGCAAGCTCGTTCCCACAGGGGTTCGATTTTGGCCGATTATAGCCGCGTGCCGCCCATCTGAGACCGGTCTTTTTCAGCTGCCGTACACTTTGGCCGCCGGGACCGCTTGCGTCAGCAGTTGCGCGACGGCATCGCCCATCTCGCCAACCGCCCAGCGGCCCTGGCGATCCAGTTGCGGGCCACGGCGCCAGCCATCGGCGATCGACAACTTGCCGCCCTCGACTTCGAACATCTGCCCGGTCACCTCGGCGGACGCCTCGGAACCCAGCCACACCACCAGCGGCGCGACGTTTTCCGGGGCGAAGTAATCGAAGCCCTCTTCAGGCTTTTTCATGGTGTCGGCGAACACCTGCTCGGTCATCCCGGTCCGTGCGGCCGGTGCCAGGGCGTTGGCGGTGATCCCGTAACGGCGCAATTCGGCCGCCTGCACCAGCGTCAGCGAGGCAATACCGCCCTTGGCCGCCGCGTAGTTGGACTGGCCAATGGAACCCTGCAAACCGGCGCCGGAACTGGTGTTTATGATCCGCGCATCGACTCTGGCACCACCCTTGGCCTGCTCACGCCAGTACTTCACGGCGTGGCTGGAAATGCAGAAGTGGCCCTTGAGGTGCACGGCCACCACCGCGTCCCAGTCGGCTTCGCTGAGGCTGGCGAACATGCGGTCGCGGCAGATGCCGGCGTTGTTGACCACCACGTTCAGGTCGCCAAAGGTTTCGATGGCCTGGCGCACGATCAACCCCGCCGAGTCATATCGAGTGATGTCGTCGCTGTTGGCCACGGCACTGCCGCCCTGGCCGAGGATTTCGCCGACCACGGCCAGGGCCGCTTCGCGGTTGATGTCGTTGACCACCACCTTCGCGCCTTCGGCGGCGAACGCCATCGCGTAGGCCCGGCCTAGGCCACCGCCAGCGCCGGTGATGATCACGACGCGGTTTTCACAGATTTTCATGCGGGTATTCCTTCAATTTTATCTCAAATACACACATCACCTGTGGGAGCTGGCTTGCCAGCGATAGGATCACTGCGGTGCGCCTGATACACCGCGGCGCCTGCATCGCTGGCAAGCCAGCTCCCACAGGATCGATGTGTTTCCTGGAATCAGGTCAACTCACAAACGCTCGATAATCGTCACGTTGGCCTGCCCACCGCCTTCGCACATGGTCTGCATACCGAAGCGTCCGCCGCTGCGCTCCAGTTCATGCAGCAGGCTGCACATCAAACGGGTGCCGGTGGCGCCCAGCGGATGGCCGAGGGCAATCGCGCCGCCGTTGACGTTGGTCTGTTCGTGCGGATAGCCGGTCTCTTTCAACCAGGCCATGGCCACCGAGGCGAAGGCTTCGTTGATCTCCACCCGGTCGATGTCTTCCAGCTTCATCCCCGCACGCTTGAGCGCGTAGGCGGTGGCCGGAATCGGCGCGGTGAGCATCCAGATCGGGTCTTCGGCGCGCACGCTCAGGTGATGGATGCGGGCCCGTGGCGTCAGGCCGTAACGCTTGAGCGCCGCCTCCGAGACAATCAGCATCGCGCTGGCCGCGTCGCAGGTCTGGCTCGACACCGCAGCAGTGACCCGGTCGCAGCCGAACAGGAATTCCAGCTCGGCCATTTTTTCCAGACTGGTCTGGCGCGGCGTTTCGTCATGCAGCACACCGGCCAACGGCACGATCTCGCGGTTGAAACGACCTTGCTCGATGGCCTGCAGGGCCCGTCGATGGGACTCCAGCGAATAGGCTTCGAGCTGCGCCCGGGACAGGTCCCACTTTTCCGCGATCATCTGCGCAGAACGGAACTGCGTCGGCGGTTGCGCGCCATAGCGCCGCACCCAGCCTTCGGAGCCGCTGAACGGATCGGTGAAGCCCAAGGGCTCGGCGGCAATCATCGCCGAGGAAATCGGGATCTGGGTCATGGTCTGCACGCCACCGGCGATGACCACGTCCTGGGTACCACTCATCACCGCCTGGGCGGCGAAGTGCACCGCTTGCTGGGACGAACCGCACTGGCGATCGATGGTGGTGCCCGGCACCGATTGCGACAGGCCGGCCGCCAGCCAACTGGTGCGGGCGATGTCACCGGCCAGCGGACCGATGGTATCGACACAGCCGAAGATCACGTCGTCGTAATCCTCGTCGGGAATGTCATTGCGCTCGACCAGCGCGCGCAATACATGCGCACCCAGGTCGGCGGCGTGGATCTGGCTCAGACCACCCTTGCGCCGCCCGGTGGGGGTGCGCAGGGCGTCGACGATATAGGCTTCAGGCATGGTCTACCTCGGTGAAGAAATTGAAATCTGGTATTGAGAGCGCCGAAAAACCTGTGGGAGCGAGCTTGCTCGCGATGAGGCCGACACATCCAACATTGATGCCATCTGACGCACCGCCATCGCGAGCAAGCTCGCTCCCACAGGGGGGCGTCACCCTTACTGACGGGTTAAAACGTACTGCCCGCACCGAGCACCGGGTTGCCCTCGAACAACGCCGCGCGAATCCGCCCTTTGTGACGGCCGCGATCGCCCCAGACCTTGTCCAGCGCCCAGGCGCGTTTCATGAACAGATGCAGGTCGACTTCCCAGGTGTAACCCATGGCGCCGTGGGCCTGGATGGTGTTCTTCGCCGCCAGCATGGCCGCTTCCGCCGTTGCCAGCTTGGCGTGGGACACCAGCACATCCTGCCCCGGTTGCTGCTCGGCCAGCGCATAAGCGGCGCGGTACAACGGGCCTTTGGCGAACTCGATCTGCACCGCGACGTTGGCCATCAAATGCTTGACCGCCTGGAACGAGCCGACCGGCTTGCCGAACTGCTTGCGCTCGAAGGTGTAGTCCACCGCCAGGTCGACCATGCGTTTGGCCAGCCCGAGCAATTGCGCTGCGCTGGCGAGGGCGCCACGGTTGAAGGCGGCTGCCCACAGTTGCCTTCCTTGTTCGCCGCTGGCCACGCAAGTAGCGGAAGTCGGCGTCCATTCGACCTGGAACAGTTGACGGCTCGGGTCGACCGACTCATTGCGGGTCAGGCGCACGGCATCGCGCTCCAGCGCATGCACTTCATCGCCATGGGCCAGCAACAGCAGATCGGCAACATGGGCATCGCTGACCAACGGGTTCCCCGGTTCGGAAACGGCCAGCCGTGCACTGCCCTCGGCGACCCGAGCCAACCAGTATTGCGTGAGCGCCGCGTGTTGCTCATCGAGGGCGGCGAGCAACGGCACGCCGACCAACATGGTGTCCACCAGCGGTTCGGGCAGACCGGCATAACCGCATTCCTGGGCAATCAGCACGAAATCCAATTCATTCATGCCCATGCCGTCCTGCGCCTCGGGCACGGTCAGTGCGGTCAGGCCCAGTTCCACCAGTTGCGCCCAGAGCCGCTCACTGCGCCCGCTGTCGCTCTGCCACAGTTCGCGAATGCGCTCCGGGGTGACTTCGTTGATCAGGAAGCTGCGGACGTTGTCCTGAAACAGCAGTTGGTCGCGGCTGAAACTAAAGTCCATGGTCTATTCCTCAGGCACGCGGCATGCCGAGCATGCGTTCGGCAATGATGTTGCGCTGGATCTCGTTGGTGCCGGCGTAGATCGGCCCGGCCTGGGCAAACAGGAAACCGTCCAGCCAATGGCCGACGTCACCGGCGGCCGGGGCATGCGGCAGCAGCTCGCCACGCAGGCCAAGAATGCTCATGGCGGTGTCGTGCATGCGCTGGTCGAGCTCGGACCAGAAGATTTTGTTGGTCGACGACTCCGGCCCGATCTTGCCGCCCTGCACCAGTTGCGAGGCGGTCATGTAGGTGCTCAGGGTGTAGGCCTCGGCATCGAGCCAGGCGCGCATCACCGCCTCACCGATGGCCGGGTCGCGGTCGGCCTGCTCGCGGTTGGCCAGGTACAGCTGCACCAGACGCTTGGCGGTTTCCTGGAAACGCGCCGGCGAGCGCAGCAACAAACCGCGCTCGAAACCGGCGGTGGACATCGCCACGTGCCAGCCCATGCCTTCGCCGCCGAGGGCGTTCTCCACCGGCACCTTGACGTCGTCGAAGAAGATTTCGGCAAACCCGGGCAAGCCGTTGAGCTGCGGAATCGGGCGCACGGTGATGCCCGGCGTATTGAGCGGCAGCAGGATGAAGGTCAGGCCGTGATGGCGCTGGGACTGTGGATCGGTACGGAAAATACCGAAGACCCAATCGGCCCACACCGCGCGGGTCGACCAGGTCTTCTGGCCATTGATCACATAGTGGTCACCCACCCGTTCCGCCTTGGAGCGGATCGCCGCCATGTCGGAGCCGGCCCCCGGCTCGGACCAGGCCTGGGCCCAGATGTCTTCGCCGGTGGCCATGCGCGGCAGAAACCGTGCCTTTTGTTCTTCGCTGCCGTACTCCATCAGGGTCGGGCCGAGCAGGAAGATACCGTTCTGGTTGACCCGTGCCGGTGCCCCGGAACGGTAGTATTCCTCTTCGAAAATCAGCCATTCGATCAGGTCGCAGCCGCGCCCGCCGAGTTCGGTCGGCCAGGTGACCATGCCCCAACGGCCTTCGTTGAGTTTGGCTTCCCAGGCGCGATGCCCGGCAAAGCCCCGTTCGGTGTCGAACGATTGCAGCGGTTCACTCGGTACATTGGCCGCCAGCCAGGTTCGCGCCTCGGCACGAAAGGCCTGCTGGGCCGGGGTATAGGTCAGGTCCATGGATATGCCTTCAGCCGTTGAATCGGGCATCGCGTTTCTCGACGAACGAGTCGCGTGCTTCCTGAGAGTCCAGTGAGCGATAGGCTTCGAGGGTGAAGCCCTGCTCCCAGCGGTATTTGTCTTCCAGATTGCCGTCTTCGATGCCGGTCAGCGCTTCCTTGGCCAGGCTGATCATGCCCGGGCTCTTGGCGGCGATGGTGCGGGCGATCTGCAACGCGGCTTCGCGCAAGTCTTCGCGCTTGACCACCTGCTCCACGGCGCCCAGACGGTAAGCCTCGGCGGCGTCGATCGGCTCGCCGGTGAAGTACATGTGGCGGACCTTCTGCACCGGGAACAGGCGCTGCAAATGCGCGCCGCCGCCCATGGCCCCGCGATCCACTTCCGGCACGCCGAAGGTGGCGCACTCGGACGCGACAATGATGTCGGCAGCGCCGCAGATGCCGATGCCGCCGCCCAGCACGAAGCCGTGCACGGCCACGATCACCGGTTTCGGGTTGCGGTGAATGGCCTTGAAGCTGTCGTAGTTGCCCTTGTTCACCGCGACGATCAGGTTGCCGTCGGCAGCCAGTTCCTTGATATCGACCCCGGCACAGAAGCCGCGACCTTCCGCGCGAATCACGATCACCCGCACGTCGTTGTTGCGGCCCAGGCCCTCGATCTCGCTGGCGATATCCGCCCAGCCCTGGTTGTTGAAGGCGTTGACCGGTGGCCGGTTGAACACCAGTTCGGCAATGCCGTGTTCGATGCTGACGCTAAATGGTTTCATGGTTTCCTTCCTTCACAATGCATGGCCCCTTACGACACACGGCGGCACAACTCGCCCAGGCGCGCTTCGGCGTCGCGGACGATCTGTTCAATCAATTGGGCGCAGCTGGGCAAGCTGTCGATGGATGCCGCGATCTGCCCTGCGGGCAACACGCCGGCAGCCGGTTGCCCGTCGACCATGGCTTTCTGGATCACCATCGGCGCGTTGGCGGCCATGATGCTTTGCGCGGCGGTCAGCTCTCCGGCACCGCGCATTTTCAGGGCACTGCCGAGCAGTTGCGTCAGGCTCATACCCGTGTGGCGGCGGTAGGCCAGACCACTCTGAAAGGCCAGCAACAGGCGCTTGAGACCGCCGCTGTTTTCCAGCTGGTTGAGCAATTCGTTGCGGATCATCCGTTGCGGCATGCCGTCGATGGCGCGGCTGATGATGATCGCCGCCGGGTCCTTGACCGCCAGGTAACGGGCCAACGTTGCTTGCGGCACCGGGCTATCGGCGCACATCAGAAAACGCGTGCCCATGGCGATGCCTTCGGCACCGTAGGCCAATGCAGAAACCAGCCCCTTACCGTCCTTGAAGCCGCCCGCCGCCACCACCGGCACTGAGACTGCGTTGACCACTTGATCGAGCAGCATCAAGGTCGGCACGGAACCGGTGTGCCCACCGCCCTCGCCGCCCTGTACCGTCACCGCATCGGCGCCCATTTCCACGGCTTTCTGTGCATGCTTGAGCGCGCCGACCGTGGGAATGCACACCACCCCGGCATCTTTCAGGCGGCTGATCATTTGCTTGCCCGGCGAACGGCTGTAGCTGACCGCGCGGACTTTATGGCGCAACACCAGCTCGACGATCTCGCCGGCATTGGCCTGGTACATGTGGAAGTTCACGCCGAACGGCTGATCGGTCAGGCGCCGGGTTTCGAGGATCGCCGCTTCCATCTGCTGCGGTTCGATGGTCGCCCCGGCGAGAAAACCGAAACCACCGGCATTGCCCGTGGCCGCCACCAGTTTCGGGTCGGCAACCCAGCCCATGGCGGTCTGGATGATCGGGTAGCGGCAACCGAGCAGCTCGGTCAGGCGGGTATTCAACGAAATCGCCATGCTCACGCCCCGCCCGTTTTGCGCTGGGAACTGGCCATGGCCTTGGCGTCGTAGCCGCCGAGGCGGTCGCCGGACACCAGTTCGTTGTGGGCGTGGGCGAAGTGATGCAGGCCGAACACCATGTCCATGGTCGCGCGCTTGCCCATCAGGTCTTCGGCGTTGTTCACCGCTTGCTTGCTCAGTTGCAGGCCCAGGCGCGGCATCTGGGCGATGCGCCCGGCGATGTCGAGGGTCTGTTGTTCCAGCTCGTCGCGCGGCACAACCCGATTGAGCATGCCCATCTGATAGGCGCGCGGTGCCGGCATGCGCTCGCCGAGGAACAGGAATTCCTTGGCGATACGCGGGTTCAATTCATGCACGTGGGCGAAATACTCGACCCCGGGAATGCCCATGCGCACCACCGGATCGGCAAAGTACGAATCCTCGCTGGCAACGATCAGGTCACACACCCAGGCCAGCATCAGCCCGCCGGCAATGCATGCGCCCTGGACCATGGCGATGGTCGGCTTGGGCATCTCGCGCCAGCGCCGGCACATGCCCAGATAGACTTCCTGCTCGCGGGCATAGAGAAACTCGCCGCCCGGTTTGTTCACATGGTCGTACCACAGGCTCGCCCGATCGAAGCTCTTGTCGACGTCGCGGCCCGGGGTGCCGATGTCATGCCCGGCGGAGAAATGCTTGCCCGCGCCGCGCAACACGATGACCTTCACTTCATCGTCATCGCAGGCCCGGCGAAACGCCGCGTCCAGCGCATAAGTCATCTGCGAGTTCTGTGCGTTGTGGTACTCGGGGCGGTTCATGGTGACGATTGCCACCGCGTCGCGCACTTCGTACAGGACCACGTCGGCCTCGTTCTTGTCGTTATGTTCAGCCATCACTTGTCTCCGAAAACGCGGGCGCTCAGCGCTGGCCTGGGGGGTTGTCTTTAAGCTGCAGGGCGCGCAGGTTGTGCGGGTCCAGACGCTGGATCAGTTGCAATTGCTCGATGGTCGGGGCAGCGGTGGTCGGGCAGTCGTCCGGCACGTGCAACTCGAACCCGGTGTTGTCCTGGACCTGCGCCGCCGTCACGCCAGGGTGCAGCGAACGGATGCGCATCTGCCGTTGCGGGCCCTGGAAATCCAGCACGCACAGATCGGTGATGATCAGGCGGATGTCGATGTCGTCCAGCTTCCAGCCACGCGCCAGGCGGGCCGGGTTGTAGCCGACCGAGGCGACCATATCGACTTCGCCTTCGACGAACACCCGACGGTTGTGGCTCGGCACACAAAACGAGTTGGCGTGGCTGATCGAGTTGCCGGGGAAACCGCGCACACCGAGCATCTGCGCCTTGGGTTTGGCGTAGTCGCCGATGCAGGAAATGTTCGCCTGGCCAAAGCGGTCGATCTGGGTCGGGCCGACCAGTGCATGGCGCTTGCCGCCCCAGACGTTATCGAAAATTCGCGAGAAGCCCATCCAGCTGTCGCGCTTGGGCTCGTAGCCCTTGCGTGCGCCCAAAGGCACCGGTTCGGCGACCATGTAGGCTTCGGAGTCGGTCATCAGCAGTTGCGGGTTGCTGCTGAGCATGGCCAAGGATGCCGCCAGGCGCGGGATCACGCCGATGCCGGTGGCCAACACTTCGCCGTCTTCGCGCCAGGCTTCAGAGGCGGCGCAGATCATCAGCTCGGCGAGGCTGTAAGTGGTAGTGCTCATCGGAAGGCTCCCTTAGAAAATCGGCAACGGCAGTTCACGGATCGCAGCCAGGCCGCCAACCTTGTCCAGGTACTGTTCGTGGGTGCAGTCGACGTAGTCGCGCACGTAACCTTCCCAGCCATCGGCCGCCTGCACCGTGGCGTTGTAGGCCTTGAAGTGCGCGACGTCGAAACCGTACAGAGGCGCGCAGGACGACGGATGCGCACCGCCCGGGACGTGGGCCACGGCGGTGGTCAGGTTGCGTTCCCAGAACACTTGATGGGCGTGGGCGCTGTCCTGATGGAAGTAGTCGCTGTCGACCAGTTCATCGCAGGTCACGTAGCTGTGGGTCGCGGCCCGCACGAACAGGTCGTCCATGTAGTGATCCGGGCCGCTGATCTGGCACACGCCGCGTTTGTCGGCACGGTCGACATGCACCAGCGCCGCGTCGAGCTTGAGCGCCGGCATCGCCACCCAGTCCTTGCCATCGGCGTACGGCGAGGCGATCAACTTGATCTGGCGGTTGTAGCGCAGCACATCGGTGCCCAGGCCCACCGCCGTCGGAATGAACGGCACATTCATCGCCGCCGCCCGCAGGCCGAGCAGCAACATGCCTTCGTCGATTTCCATCACTTCCAGCGCCGCTTCCTGGCGCGCCTTGCGGAAGTACGGCTCCAGCGGAATGAAATCCAGGGAGACGAAGGCGAACACCAGTTTCCTGATCTTGCCGGCCGCGCAGAGCATGCCGACGTCCGCACCACCGTATGCAACAACAGTTAGCTCCTTGAGATCCGAGCGCAGAATTTCGCGTACCAGCGCCATCGGCTTGCGGCGCGGGCCCCAGCCACCGATGCCGATGGTCATGCCGTCACGCAATTGGCCGACAATCTCGGCCGTAGTCATTTGCTTGTCCATCGTCATGTTCCTCATTGGCGACCGACACTGAAGTCGTGGCCCCAGTGGCTGACCACGGTGCTTTCGAACGGTGTGTGGCGGTCCCAGTCGACCACCAGGCCATCACAGCCGTATTCCAGGTCAAACCCGGACGGGGTCTTGATATAGAAAGAAATCATCTGGTCGTTGGTGTGCTGGCCGAGGGTGGCCGACAGCTTCACGCCGTTGGCGTGGACGCGGTCCAGGGCGCGGCCGACTTCATCCAGCGCGTTGACCTCGACCATCATGTGCACGCAGCCGTGGGGCATCGGGCACTCGAAAATCGCCAGCGAGTGATGGCGGCCGTTGTTGCAGTGCAGGAAGTGAATGCGCTTTTGCGGCTCGGCCGGGTCCGGGGTGAAGCGGACTTTCATCAGGTCCGACAGGCCAAAGCCCATCACCTGTTCGTAGAAGTCGCGGCAGCGTTCGAAGGCCGGTGCCGGCAGCACCACGTGGCCCATGCCGAGGTCGTTGGTGACGAAACCTTTGACGCCCACCGGCGAGACGAAACGGGCGAAGTCCTGCAGCGGGCCCCAGAAAATTTCGTGACGATTGCCATCCGGATCGCTGAAGTGCACCAGGTCCTGAACCTTGCGCAGCTCGGCCTCGGCCGGGGTGCCACGGGTCACTTGCACATCGGCCTGTTGCAGCTCGCTGACCGCCTGTTCCAGCGCTGCTTTGCCGGCCACTTCCCAGCCGCAGGCACCGAAGCCGTTCTCGGCACTGTTGTGCACCAGCACGCGGTAATGACGCTCGTCCATTTTCAGGTACAAAAGTTCATCGTCGCCGCTGACCATCATGCCCAGTACCTGGCTTGCGTAGTGGCGCCATTGCGCCAGGTCGCTGGATAACAGGGTGACGTAACCCAGACCGCGGATATCCATGGATGCACTCCTCGTTTTACTCAGGCCGTGCCGCCCTTCGGCTGGTGCCGGGGGAGACTTTATGTAGGGGCTATTCAAACGGGTTTGGGGAGGGGCAACATCGTCCAATGGGACTAGCGGATTCAACCCTGCAGGAGCTGCCGAAGGCTGCGATCTTTTGATCTTGATTTTCATCGATGCCGAGAAGATCAAGATCAAAAGATCGCAGCCTTCGGCAGCTCCTACAGGGGGGCGTCAGGCGGGTTGCTCGATTTGATCCAGCATGCGGTTTGCCCTGATCTGCGCCAACATCACGCTGCTGGAAATACCTAGCAGGACGTTGCGCGACGAACCTTCCAGATGGACGACCGAGGCCAATGTCTCGTACCTGTAAACCCTCACAAACACCCTGTAGGAGCTGCCGAAGGCTGCGATCTTTTGGCGGAGTTGGAATGGCTGAAGATCAAGATCAAAAAATCGCAGTCTTCGGCAGCTCCTACAGAGGTTTGGCGGCTGTGGGAGTAGTGCAGGCATAAAAAAACGGGCCTTGGGGACCCGTTGGAAAGTTGGCCTGGCGTCCGTGCCAAACCTGAAGCATATGGGATTGATAGCCTTGTGCTGCATCCTGTGGCGAGGAGGCTTGCCCCCGCTGGACTACGAAGTAGTCCCAAATCCAGGCGACACGGAATGTCTGAAAAACCGTGCAACCCTGTTTTGCGACCGCTGCGCGGCCGAACGGGGGCAAGCCCCCTCGCCACAGGTTCGGTCCGCATGGAGAACATTCGTTAACCAACAGGCCTCGTCCGGCATCATCCCTTGCGGAAGTGCGGAATCACCTTCTCGCCAATGTTCTTCAGCGTCTCGAGCTGCGCCCACTGCGGCACGGTGCCCATCTGGCAGATGAAGAGGATTTCGTCGGCGCCGGCGTCGATCAGGCGTTGCACGTAGCCGATGCAATCCTCGACGGTGCCGTAGGCGTGGTTCGGGTTCATCATCGCCATGGTCGGGTCCGAGAAATCGACACTGACTTCTTCGGAGGCGAAGCGCGACTTGATCACGCTCTGGCCGTTGCCGTCGACGAAGGTGTCGTCCTTCCACTTCTCAGGATCCGGACGCTCGCCACCGCCGTACCAGTAGCCCAGGGACTCCATGAAGTAACGTTGGCCACGGATACCGATGCGGCGCGCTTCCTCGTTGTCGTCCAGCACGATGGCCGGGCACAGCGCGGCGATGTGCCGATTAGGGCGGAAACCCACTTGCTTCTTCTCATCGCGGTTGTCGTAGGCCGTGTGATACACCTCGACTTTCTTGGCGATTTCTTCCGGGCCACCGAAGCCCAGCACCAGCGCGCCCATGCCGCGACCGCCGGCGTTTTTCAACGACTCGGTGTTGGTGCACGCCAGGTACATCGGCGGGTGCGGATCCTGATAAGGCTTTGGATGGATCGGGCGCTTGGGGATCTGCACGAAGTCGCCGTTGTGCTCGATCTCGTCCTGCACGAACATCTTCGGGATCAGGTACATCATCTCGTCGATCTGCGGCTGCAAGGTCGCCAGGTCGTAGCCGAAGGTGCCGGCTTCCTGCTGGGTGCCGCCCTTGCCGACGCCGAAGTGCACACGGCCCTTGGACAGCAGGTCGAGGGTGGCGATGCGCTCGGCGACTTTCACCGGGTGGTTCATCGCCGGAGGCAGGCAGACCACGCCGTGGCCGATGCCGATGCGCTCGGTTTTACCGGCCACGAAAGCCAGCATGGTTTCCGGCGCGGACATGTGCGAGTAGTTGCTCAGTGCCGTGTGCTCTACGCACCAGAAGGTGTCGAAACCCAGCTTGTCGGCGAGCACAGCCTGCTCGACCGTGTCTTCGAAAATCTTGCGGTCGCCTTCGCGGCTGGAGTCCACCGTCTGGGCTTCGTAAATCAGGGAAAATTTCATGGTTGATCCTTGTGCTTATTTGGATGCGCAGTCGGCGCCGTAGACCTTCGCCTTACCGCCAATGCTCGTGCATCGACGGGGCGCTCGAATCACGCAAACGGACTAGCCCGTTTCATAGAAAAAGAGCTGTAGGGAAGCGTCAGAGGAAAAAGTCGCTGCTGTCCTGCCCCATGCTCACGCCGCCAAGGTTCCAGGCGTACTTGGCCGGGCTGTTGGCGACGTGGGCGCGACCGGTGTGAATGTCGCGGAAAGCACGGTTGATCGCATGACTGCGGAAGATCGTCGAAGCACCGCTGTTGAACATCAGGTCGCCAACGGCCTTGGCGCACTTGTCGGCCACCAGCGCCGAGTCGTAACGCATCTTCACCCGCTCGGGCATGCTCAACGGCTCAGCCTTTTGCGCGCGCTCCAGCATCAAGGCAAAGTTGCGATGCAGCACGGTCTTGCACTCGTCGACGCAGACCATGGCATTGGCCAGCGACGATTGCGCGGCCGGGTCCTGGACCATCTTGCGACCGTCATTGACCCCGACCCGAGCGCGGTTGTGCTCGACAAACTGATCCACCGCGCCTTGCAGGGCGCCGATAGCGGACGACGACACCGCACGCACGAAAATCTGCCCGAACGGCAGGCGGAACAAGGGCGCGGTGTTCACCGAGTTGCCCGGACTGTTCTGCATGAAACCGTCGAGCGCGCGATGGGTGCGGTACTCGGGAACGAAGGCGTTCTCCACCAGAATGTCGTGGGAGCCGGTGGCTTCCAGGCCCATGACATTCCAGTTGTCGAGAATCTGGTAGTCGCTGCGCGGCACCAGGAACGTCCGATAATCCGGCGCCCCGCCCGCCTCTTCCGGCGGCACCAGCGCACCGAGGAACGCCCAGTCGCAGTGCTTGCTGCCGGAAGAAAATCCCCAACGGCCGCTCAACTTGAAACCACCGTCGACTCGCTCGACCTTGCCCACCGGCATATAGGAAGACGAGATCAGCACACTGGAATCGCTACCCCAGACATCCTGCGCGGCGCGGTCGTCGAACAGCGCCAGCTGCCAGTTATGGATCGCCACCACCCCCAACACCCAGGCCGAAGACATGCAACCTTCGGCCAGGGTCATCTGCACGTCGAAGAAATCCTTGGGCTCCAGCTCATAGCCTTCCCAGCGGGAGGGTTGCAGGATGCGAAAGAACCCGGCGTCGTGGAAATCCTTCAGGGTTTCTTCAGGCAACTGCCCGGCTTGCGCGGCGTTCAGGGCGCGTTCACGCAGGATCGGCACCAACTCACGGGCACGTTGGCTCAGACGCTGGCGAATCAGGTCTTGGTTGAGCATTTTTATTGTTCTCCTTTGTTCACCCCATCCGCCGGGGCGCGCGTGCAACGGGGCGGGTGTAGTGCCCCTACGCTGGCATTCAAACAATGCGCAAAGCGACGGGCATCCCTCAAACGGACCATGTGGTTTTGGGGAACTGGCATCTGGGTGGGGGTGAATCAGAAGGTGATGCGTTGGCTGGCAGGCCGTCTTCGCGAGCAGACCCACATTGAGCTCCCTGTTTTACTCGATACTTGTGGCCACTGAAGATCACTGTGGGAGCGAGCTTGCTCGCGATGGCTTTGTGTCAGGCGGCATGGATTTTTGAGGGTGGACATATCCGTTTCTGCGGTAACGGCCGCTTAGGGTTCCGCTCTTACAGCGGGTCACTTGGAAAAGCCTGTAGGAGCGAGCTTGCTCGCGATGGAGGTCAACGATGATGCGGGAAGCCTGGCACCCCGCGGTGCTCTCAGGTTTTTCGCGAGCAAGCTCGCTCCTACAGAGCCCGCCGCCATCGGCCATCCATGGCCGGGGGCGGCTAACCCGGCATCCATGCCGGGTTGCCCACTGCGCAGAACCTGCGCTCGGCCTCACGAGGGGGCGTACACCGCAACAGCGTCCGAGGCGGCCTACCGGCCGACCTGTTTGCGGGGGGCGTTCGTCTGTGATGTACCTGGTCGACTGACAGGTCGCTATCGCGAGCAAGCTCGCTCCCACAGGTACTCAGTACATCAGCAAGATTTCGGTCAGCTGGCAGGCCGTCTTCGCGAGCAGGCTCGCTCCCACAGTTGATCCGGGTATGCCTGCGAGAGATTGGTCGGCTGTCAGACCGCCTTCGCGGGCAAGCCCGCTCCCACAGTTGGACTGGGTACATTCGAAAGAAATTGGTCGGCTGGCAGGCCGCCATCGCGAGCAAGCTCGCTCCCACAGAAGAGCAAAGGCAGAGCAGTCCACACCGCGCCGCTTCTCACCACTCATCAGGCCGAGCGTTAGCTCGCCTGCAGCTCTTGATCTTGATCCACCCGCCCCCTCGGCAGGCTGAGCGCAGGTGTTCATCCGGGGATGGGCGCGCAGCGCCGTTCGACGCAGTCGAACTCATTGCATGTAGGTCGAAGCGAAGCCGACCGGAGGGCAATGCCCCCGGATGAATGCCGGAGCGAAGGAACCCCGAGCCTCAGCGAGGGGCCGTACGTTCGGGGCGAGCGTTTTTTGCTTACTTTTTTAGGCGCTTGTAAAAAAGTGAGTCGCCGTAAGGGCGAAACCATAAGCCGCCGTTACCGCAGCAATGGATATGTACTCGACCAGGAACAGTTCAAACAACTAGTCCCCTCGGACGATGTTGAGTCTGTACGCCAGAGCAAGAATCCATCGCACTCCACCCCCAACAAAAAAGGCCCAGTGCGATGAACGACGCCAATCTCAAAGCCGACATGCTCCAGGCCATGCGCCGCCTGGCCAAGTCCGTCACCATTATCAGCACCAGCAACGGCTCCGAACGCTTCGCCATGGCCGCCACCGCGGTCGACTCCCTGAGTACCGAACCGCCATCGCTGCTGATCTGCGTCAACAAGACCGCCTCGCCCCACGCCGCACTGGCGACCGGCGCGGACTTCTGCGTGAACATCCTCGGCGTCGACCAACAAGACCTGGCCAACCTGTGCAGCGGCGCGATCAAGGGCGAAGCGCGCTTCGACCGTGGCAACTGGCTGACCAGTCCCGGCGGCATTCCTTACCTGGGCGACGCACAGTCGGCGATCCTCTGCCGCCAGGACGGCCACTTCAGCTACGGCACCCACACCGTGTTCATCGGACGCATCCTGCAGATCCACACCACTGACGCCATCACCCCGCTGGTCTACCTCGACGGCAGCTACACCACCACCGCCAAACCCGCACCTTCTCTCGCAGCCGCTGGCTGAGGCCCGAACATGGACAGCCTGAACCGGTTGACGGCGCTGCGAGTGAACAGCGCCGACCCGTTGCCATGGGATGACCGCTGCGACTTGCTGATCGTCGGGTTTGGCGGAGCCGGCGCCTGTGCCGCCATCGAAGCCAGCACTCGCGGCCTGTCGGTGCTCGCCCTGGATCGCTTCGAAGGCGGTGGCGCCACGGCACTCAGCGGTGGCGTGGTCTATGCCGGCGGCGGTACGCCGTATCAGCGCCAGGCTGGCTATGAAGACACCAGCGAGGCGATGTTCAATTACCTGCGCCAGGAAGTCGGCGAGGCCGTCAGCCTCGAGACGCTACGGGATTTCTGCGAAGGCAGCCGTGAGCAACTGGCCTGGCTGGAGCGTCAAGGCGCGGCCTTCGAAGCCAGCGTGCCGCCGCACAAGACCTCATACCCGAGCGACCAGTACTACCTCTATTACTCCGGCAACGAAGCCGTGCCGGCCTATGCCGCCAGCGCCAAACCGGCACCTCGTGGCCATCGCACCAAAGGCCCGGGCATGTCCGGCGCCAGTCTGTTCGCCCCGCTCAAGGCCAGCGCCTTGCGAAACGGCGCACGCCTGCGCAGCCAGTGCGAAGTGCGCAGGCTGGTGCTCGACCTGGACGACAAGGTCCTCGGCGTCGAAGCCTGGCAGTTGCCGCCGGGTAGCCGCGCGGCCAAACAACATGCGCGTCTGTCGCGCTGGGCCGCGGCCATTCATATGTACGCTCCGGCCTTGGCCGACCGCTTGCGCGCCCGTCAACGTCGCATCGAACAGACCTGCGCCATCCGCCAATTGATTCGCGCCGAACAGGCGGTGCTGCTGAGCAGCGGTGGTTTCATCTTCAATCGCGACCTGGTGCGCCAGCACGCGCCGCAGTACCTGGCCGGTCTGCCGCTGGGCGCCACCGGGTGCAATGGCAGCGGCATCGCCCTGGGCCAGAGCGCCGGTGGCAGCGTGGCGCGGATGGACAAGGTCAGCGCCTGGCGTTTCATCAATCCGCCACTGGCCTGGGCCCGCGGGCTGATCGTCAATGCCCGGGGACAACGTTACGCCAACGAAGAAATCTACGGCGCGACCCTCGGCCACGCCATGGTCGAAGAACAGGATGGTCGCGCCATTCTGCTGCTCAACCGCGCGCTGGTACGTGAGGCATTGAGTCAGGTCGGTCCCGGCAAGGTGTGGAATTTCCAGCGCCTGCCGGTGCTGCTCAACCTGCTGTTCAACGCCAAACGCAGCAGCAGCCTGGCCGGGTTGGCCAAGCGCTGCCATCTGCCGCCGGAACTGCTGCGCCAGAGTGTCGAACGCTATAGCCGCGCGGCGCGCGGTGAAGTCGCCGACGAGTTCGGCAAGTCCGCGGCGATGCTCGCCAACCTCGACCAGGGCCCGTGGTATGCCCTCGACCTTTCATTCGCCAGCAAACTGTTCCCCTGCCCGGTCATCACCCTGGGCGGGTTGAAAGTCTGCGAGGCCAGCGGTCGGGTGCTGGACCCTGCCGGCCAGCCAATAAACGGCCTGTACAGCGCCGGCCGCAATGCGGTCGGGGTCGCCTCCAACCTGTATGTCTCCGGCCTGTCCCTGGCCGACTGCATCTATTCCGGTCGCCGGGCTGCCGCCCACGTGGCCGACCAATTCGCACTTCAAACCGCACGATCAGGAGAACAACAATGCAACGTGTAGAAGGCAAAGTCTGCATCATCACCGGCGCCGCCAGCGGCATTGGTCGCGAAGATGCTCTGCTGCTGGCCCGCGAAGGCGCCAAAGTGGTACTGACCGACCTCAACGAAGAAGCCGGCCGCCATGTCGCCGCAGAAGTCGGCGCCAACGCGCTGTTCATCCGCCACGACATCACCAGCGAAAGCGACTGGCAACACGTGGTCAAGACCACAGTCGAACGCTTCGGCCGCCTCGACGTACTGGTCAACAACGCCGCGATCCTGGCCCTGGGCAGCATCGAAGACACCACCCTGGAGCTGTGGCAGAAGGTGCAGAAGATCAACGGCGACGGCTACTTCCTCGGTTGCAAGTACGCCATCCAGGCGATGAAGGAAAGCGGTGGCGGCTCGATCATCAACATGTCGTCGGTCGCCGCCCTGGGCGCCATGCCGATGTTCTGCGCTTACTCGGCGTCCAAAGGCGCGGTGGCGGCGATGACCCGCTCCATCGCCCTGCACTGCAAGCAGCAGGGCTATCGCATTCGCTGCAACAGCGTGCACCCCGATGGCGTGAACACGCCGATGACCCAGGCCCTGGCCGGTGGTCAGCCGATCCCGCAGGAAGCGCTGGACCAGGACCCGATGAACCGCATGGCGGCGCCACGGGACATTGCCAACGTGGTGCTGTTCCTCGCCACCGACGAGTCGCGGTTCGTCAACGGTGCCGAGATCCGCGTCGACAACGCCCAACTGATCAGCGGGCTCTGAGGTCGAGGTGAACATGGGCACGCAACAACAGAACCTGACCCCGGCCGAATCGACGACGGCAAGCGTCTCATTGCAAGTGTGCGCGGTGATCGACGAGACCGCCGATGCGCGCTCGCTGGTGCTGGACATACCGCCAACCCTGCGTGAGCGCTTTCGCTACAAACCGGGCCAGTTCCTGAGTTTTCGCGTGCCCTTCGCCGGCAAACTGTTGACCCGCTGCTACTCCATGGCCAGTTCGCCCCTCGCGGACGCACTGCCCAAGGTCACGGTGAAACGGGTCGACGGTGGCCGGGTGTCGAACTGGATGAACGAAGTCCAGGTCGGCGACTGGCTGGAAGTGTTGCCACCGGCCGGGCATTTCTGCCTGGACCCGCAGGCGGACACCGAAAAGCCCCTGGTCCTGTTCGGGGGCGGTTCGGGCATCACCCCGGTGTTTTCCATTCTCAAATCAGTGCTCCATGGCAGCCGGCGGCCGATCAAGTTGATCTACGCCAACCGCGATGAGGCGTCGGTGATTTTCAAGGACGAGCTGTGCCGGTTGATCAAGGCGCATCCTGATCAACTGCACGTGGTGCACGTCCTCGATTCGGTGCAGGGCTTCCTGACGGACCATCAGGTCCGTCATCTGCTGCACGGATCGGCCGGCGGCGACTACTTCATCTGCGGGCCGGGTCCTTTCATGGACACCGTGGAGCGCACGCTGCTGGCACTGGGCGAAGCGGCCGAACGCATTCATGTCGAACGTTTCGTCTCGCCACCGGACCCCGATGAACTGCTGGCCGAAGAAACGCTGGCACGAGCGGCGGCCATTGATTCGCAATGTGAAGCGCTGATCGTCGAACTCGATGGCCAGCAACACGAAATTGCCTGCCAACCCGGCGACACCTTGCTGCAAAGTTGCAAAGCAGCTGGCCTCGATGTGCCGTCGTCCTGTGAAGAAGGTTTTTGCGGGGCCTGCATGTGCGTGGTCAAGGAAGGTGAAGTCCAGTTGGCGCGCAACGACGTACTGACCCCCAAGGAACTCGCCGACGGCTGGACGCTGGCCTGCCAGAGCCGACCGACGGGTGCCCGGGTACGCCTGAAATTCCCGGATTGAGGGTATGCATAACCCGTGTAGGAGCTGCCGCAGGCTGCGATCTTTTGATCTTGCCTTTAAAAAATCAAAAGATCGCAGCCTGCGGCAGCTCCTACAGTGGGATTGCGTACGACCAGGCAGGGGCTTTGTCGCCTTAGTCTCAACGGACGATCACTCAGGCCCGGTCTGCAGTTAGACTCGGCCACAGCATTAGCCCACAACAATAAAGAGGTGCAGTTATGGCTCGTTTGCAGAACAAGGTCGCGGTGGTCACCGGCGGCGCTTCGGGGATCGGTCTGGCCTGCGTGCGCCGTTTCGCTGCCGAAGGCGCGCAAGTGGTCGGGCTGGACATCGGCAGCGCCCCGGCAGACTTCCCCGGCCTGTTCATGACCCTCGACGTGCGCGACGAAGCGCAGGTGCAGCAGGTCATGCAAGACGTCATCAGCCGCTTCGGGCGCATCGATATTCTGGTCAACGCCGCCGGCGTCGCCGACCAGGGCAGCGTGACCCAGACCACCACCGCCAACTGGCAACGGGTGATGGACATCAACCTGACCGGCAGCATGCTCACCAGCAAGTACGCGCTGGCGTCGATGGTGGAGCAGCGCGGTGGTTCGATCATCAACGTCGGTTCGATCTTCGGCCTGCAGGGCTGCGACGGCAACGTGGCCTACAACGTGTCCAAGGGCGGCATCAACCAGCTGACCCGCTCGATGGCCATCGACTACGGCTACGCCAACATTCGCGTCAACGGCCTGTGCCCGGGCCTGATCGAAACGCCGATGACCAGCATGGTCCATGACAATGATGCGTTCCACGCCTTCTTCGCCTCGCAGCACATGCTCAGCCGCTCCGGGCAACCGGAAGAAGTGGCCAATGTCGCGCTGTTCCTGGCCTCGGACGAAGCGTCCTTTGTCAGCGGCCAGATGATCGCCGTGGACGGTGGTTTCTCCGCCGGTCGCCGTTTCGCCCCGCCCGCCCAGTAATTCGCAATCCGGCCGGGCGCCCTGCCCGGCCTACTCCCTTTTCGTAATTGTCTTCTAACCGGGGAGGCCCCATGCCGCCTGTCGCCACCGCACTGACCATCGCTCAACTGTTCGCCAACGCTGCCCAGGCCTACGGCGACCGCCCGGCCATCGAGGACGCGGGCCACAGCATCAGCTACCGACAACTCGACCAGTTGCGTCGCCAGGCTGCCCGCGCACTGCTGGCCCTCGACGTACAGGTCGGGGACCGCGTGGCGATCTGGGCGCCCAACGTATGGGAATGGATCGTCGCCGCCGGCGCCCTGCAAAGTGTCGGCGCCGCCCTGGTACCGCTCAATACCCGGATGAAGGGCAGCGAAGCCGGCTACATCCTGCGCGAAAGCGGCACCTGCGTGCTGTTTGCCATCGGCGAATTCCTCGGCGCGGACTACCCCGGCATGCTGGTGTCGGAAGACCTCCCTGAGCTTCGTCACATCGTCAGCCTGCGCGGCGCCAATCCGGGCACCCTGGCCTGGGAACGGTTCATGGATCTGGCGGCCGACGTGCCGCAACTGGCCTTGCGCACCCGCGAACAAAGCGTTGGCCCGCAAGCCTTGTCCGACGTGCTGTTCACCTCGGGCACCACCGGCAAGCCCAAGGGCGTGATGACCAGCCACGGCCAGAACCTGCGCATCGTGCGCGACTGGAGTGACATCGTCGGGCTGCGCGAAAGCGATCGCTACCTGATCGTCAATCCGTTCTTCCACTCCTTCGGCTACAAGGCCGGCTGGCTGGCCGCATTGATGCGTGGCTGCACCCTCCTGCCGCAGCAAGTGTTCGACGTGCGGGCCGTGCTTGAATGCGTGCAGCGCGAACGCATCACCGTGTTGCCTGGGCCGCCGACGCTGTATCAATCGTTGCTGGCCCATCCGCAACGCAGCGAGTTCGACCTGGGCTCATTGCGGGTAGCGGTAACCGGCGCGGCGGCGATTCCCGTGGAGATGATCCACCGCATGCGCGACGAACTGGGATTCGCCACCATCGTCACCGCGTATGGCCTGACGGAAGTCTGCGGTTTCGCCACGATCTGCCGCTCCGGTGATTCCGCGGAACTGGTCGCCAACACCAGTGGCCGGGCGATGCCGGGGGTGGAAGTGCGATGTGTCGGCAACACGGGCCGCAGCCAACCGGCGAACACTCCCGGTGAAGTGCAGATTCGCGGTTACAACCTGATGCAGGGTTACCTCAACAACCCCGACGCCAGCCAGGAAATTCTCGACGCCGACGGCTGGCTGCACACCGGCGACATCGGCATGCTCGATGAACAGGGTTATCTGCGCATCACCGATCGCCTCAAGGACATGTTCATCACCGGTGGCTTCAACGTGTACCCGGCGGAGATCGAACAGTGTCTGCTGACCTACCCGGGCGTGGCCCAGGCCGCGGTGATCGGTATTCCCGATGAGCGCATGGGTGAGGTGGCGATGGCGTTCCTGTTGCCGGCACCCGGAATGGAAATCGAGCAGGCGCGGTTCCTCGCCTGGTGCCGTGAACAGATGGCCAACTACAAGGTGCCGCGCCGGGTGCAGGTGCTGCAGAGCATGCCGATCAATGCGGCGGGCAAAGTGACGAAGAATGTGTTGCGCGAGTGGGCATTGCAGCCAGTCAATTAACTCAAAAAGATCGCAGCCTTCGGCAGCTCCTACATGATCGGTGTACACCTGTAGGAGCTGCCGAAGGCTGCGATCTTTTGCCTGTTTCAGACCACCCGCGCCGGGTGCTGTTGGCGCGGGTCGCCGAGCATGGCGCGGTGGGACGGCGGCTGGCGGCCTTCGGCTTCGCTGATGCCGTAGCCGGGAGCGATTTCGGCGGTGATCAAGGTCTGCCCGGACAGCGCCATCAACTGCGGATCATTGAGCAAGGCATGGATCACCCGCCCGTTGAACTGCGGGGTTTCGGCATGGGCGAGAAACGCCTGATACTGCTCGCCATGCTGTTCGCCGGCAATCCGGGTGCGTTCGGTCAGTTGCGGGCCGAGCCACAGCGACAACGCCGCCACGCCCTGCCCCTCGAAATCGATCGCCATGTCCGCCGCCAGTTTGTCGACTCCGGCCTTTTGCGCACCGTACGCCGGGCCGTGCATGTAGCACCCGGCCCCGAACGACGACGTGAAGCAAATCAGTCCTTGGGTACTTTTGAGCAACAGCGGCGCGGCGTAGTAGCTGGCGATGTAGGCCGAGCGCAGGCCGACGTCGAGAATCCGTACCAGCTCCAGCGGTTTGGCCCAGAACGGCCCCGGTTCGATCAACTGGTCATGGATGAACGCGGCGTTGTTCACCAGCAAATCCAGGCGCCCGCACTCCTGCTCTACCCTCTCGAACAACGCCCGGACCTGCGCGTCATCGGCGTGGTCACAGACCACCGCGATACCGCGCCCACCCGCGGCGGTGATCGCGGCGGCGGTGTCTTCCAGCGAGCCGCACAAGGCATGCCCATACAGATTCGAGCCGCCCTGCGCCGGGGCGCGGCCAGTGATGTATACGGTCATGCCCGCCGCACCGAGGGCCAGGGCGATGCCCTGGCCCACTCCGCGACTGGCACCGGTCACGATAGCGATTTGTTGACGTGGCTGATTCATTCAACGCTCCCGAACAAGGTTTTCGCCGAAGCGGTTTCGCTCTGGCGCTTGATGTGATTGGCGGCCAGGTAGCCGAAGGTCATGGCCGGGCCGATGGTCGAGCCGGCACCTGGATAAGTGCGGCCCATCATCGAGGCGGCGCTGTTGCCGATGGCGTACAGGCCGTTGATCGGTTGCCCGTCTTCATGCAACACACGGGCGTGCACGTCCGTCAGCAGCCCCCCCTTGGTGCCGATGTCGCCGGCGTCGATGCGTACGGCGTAGAACGGTCCCTTGAGCAACGGCGCCAGGCACGGGTTGGGTTGCACGTTCGGGTCGCCGTAGTAGCGGTCGAACAGTGAGTCGCCCTTGTGGAAATCCTCGTCGACGCCCTGCACGGCCATGCCGTTGAAGCGCTGCACGGTGCGCAGCAGCCCGCCGGCGTCGACGCCGATTTTCGTCGCCAGCTCTTCCAGGCTCGACGCCTTGTGGAAGTAGTCGCGCAGATGCTCGGGCAATTGCCAGTCGCGCTGGGCATAGCCCGGCAGCAAGGCACCGCAGGGATATTTGCGGCGGAACTCGGCGTCGAACACCATCCAGCACGGCACGCTTGCGGCGCCCTCGCGGTTGTTGGCGTACATCGCATAAACGATATCGGTATAGGGCGCGGCTTCATTGACGAAACGTTCGCCTGCGGCGTTGACCATCACGCACCCCGGCAAGGTACGTTCGACGAACAACGCACGCTGCTTCTCTTCGCCCTTGACGTAAGTAGTTGGCGCCCACCAGCTGTGCTCCATCAACGCGGTCCGCGCACCAATGGCCTGGCCGGCGCGAATGCCGTCGCCGGTATTGTTCGGCGGCGTGGCACTCCAGTTGGCCCGGGACGGCTGCGGCAGGTACTGCTCGCGCATCGCCTGGTTGCGCTCGAAACCACCGGCAGCAACGATCACCCCGTAGCGCGCCTTGACGTTGAGCAACTGACCGTTGCGATTGACCCGCGCACCGCCGACCCGGTCGCCGACCAACAGCAGTTCTTCGAGCGCACAGTTGAGCCACAGGGATTTACCGCGGTCCTGCAACGAACAGCGCAAGGCACCGATCAAGGCATTGCCCAGGGTCAGGTAGCGGTCACGGCGGGACAAGCGTCGACCCTCGCGGTCACGCCAGTAGCGCCACATCACCCGCAGGGTCAGGCGCAACCAGCCGGGGCCACGGCACAGCAGCACTTGCGCCTCTTTCATGGTCATCGCCATGCGCCCCATCATCAGGGTGCCGGGGGACGGTGCGCGCATGCGCAGGAATTCTTCGCCGAGTTCGGCGGCATCGAAAGGTTGTGGATCCATCGAGCGATAACCCGGTTTGCCGCCCGCGACTTCCGGGTAGTAATCGGCGTAGCGAGGTTGCGCCTCGAAGCGCACCCGGGTGTGTTTTTCCAGGTACTCGACCATCTCCCGGCCATGTTCGACATAGGCTTCGATGCGCCCGTCGTCGACCTCGCCATGGGTCACGGCGCGGATGTAGGCAATCGCTTCGGCTGCCGAATCACTGCCGCCGAGCGCATTGATCCGGTGGTTGTTGGGGATCCAGATGCCACCGCCGGACACCGCCGAGGTGCCGCCGTACTCGCCGCTCTTCTCGATCAGCAGCGCATTCAGGCCCAGGTCGTGGGCACGCAGCGCAGCGGTCATGCCCCCGGCTCCCGAGCCAACTACCAACACATCACAACACTCGTCCCATTTGATCCCGGCAGCGTTCATGCGATCACCCTTGTTCAGCGCCCATCAGGCAGAAACCGCCACCGCCGGATCTTCGCCCGGTGCAGTCGGTCTCGGGATTGTTCGCCGCACGCGCCGGGTGTTCATCGTCCGATGGGACTAAGCCGAAGACCGCAGTTCCCTCTGTAGGAGCTGTCGAGTGAAACGAGGCTGCGATCCTTCAAAGGCCAGATCAAAAGATCGCAGCCTGCGGCAGCTCCTACAGAGATGACCGCTGCCCCCACCCCCGTGTAGGAGCTGTCGAGTGCAACGAGGCTGCGATCTTTCAAAAGCCAGATCAGAAGATCGCAGCCTGCGGCAGCTCCTACAGAGAAGACCGCAGCCCCCATTCCCTGTAGGAGCTGTCGAGTGCAACGAGGCTGCGATCTTTTAAAGGCCAGATCAAAAGATCGCAACCTGCGGCAGCTCCTACAGAGAAGACCGCAGCCCCCATTCCCTGTAGGAGCTGTCGAGTGCAACGAGGCTGCGATCTTTCAAAGGCCAGATCAAAAGATCGCAGCCTGCGGCAGCTCCTACAGAGATGACCGCTGCCCCCATTCCCTGTAGGAGCTGTCGAGTGCAACGAGGCTGCGATCTTTCAAAGGCCAGATCAAAAGATCGCAGCCTGCGGCAGCTCCTACAGAGATGACCGCTGCCCCCACCCCCGTGTAGGAGCTGTCGAGTGCAACGAGGCTGCGATCTTTCAAAAGCCAGATCAAAAGATCGCAACCTGCGACAGCTCCTACAGAGATCCGGTGCGGCTGTTCCCGTACAAATCGCTTAGTCCGCTTGGACGATGTTGTGCGCAAGTCGTGACTCCATAGTCGCCCACAGCACCAATCACCCCCCTGAAATGCAGGTCGGGCAGGTCTGACCTGGGCCATGAGGACGACATGATAAAAACAATAATCGCCCCACCAACACAGCACCCTCGCGTACAGCTGGCATTGCTGTTGCTGGCTGGCGGATTAAGCGCTCACGTTAACGCCATGAGCTTTCAGCCGAGCGAAGACTTGAGCATCGACTGGGACACCACACTGACGTACAGCCTCGCCTGGCGGACCGAGTCTCGCGATCACAAACTGACTGCCGATGCCAACGCCAACGATGGTGACAACGCGTTCGATAAAGGCAGCCTGATCAATAACCGCAGCGGCTTTCTCACCGAAGCCAACATCAAGTGGCAAGACAACTACGGCGTGTTCGTCCGGGCGACCGGTTTCTACGATAACGTCTACGATCAGGGCAACGACAACACCACCGGCACCTCGAACTGCTTCGCCGGTGGCCATTGCAGCCAACCCGATCGTTTCTCCCAGGACACCATCGACCAGCATCGCAATGAACTGCGCATGCTCGATTACTACGCCTACGGCACCTGGGACGTGAGCGGCCACGCCCTCAACGCGCGCCTGGGCAACCAGGTGGTGAGCTGGGGTGAAAGCCTGTTCTACCCGGGTATTTCCGCAGCGCAGAGCCCGGTCGACGCGACCAAGGCGACCACTCCAGGTGTCGAGGTCAAGGAAATCCTGCTGCCGGTCGGCCAACTGTTCACCCAGTTCGCCCTGACCGAAAGCCTGGGTATCCAGGCGTACTACCAATACAAGTGGGAAAAGACCGAACTGTTCGGCGTAGGCAGCTACTTCTCCACCACCGACTTCATCGATGAGGGCGGCTTCAACGACGCCTCCGGTTTCGTCACCCGCCTCAAGGACGACAAGCCGAGCGACAGCGGCCAGTACGGCCTGGCCTTCACCTACGCTGCCGAGTCGTTGAACAACACCGAGTTCGGCATCTACTACTCGCGTTACCACGACAAGACCCCGTCCCTGGACTTCGCCTCGACCCTGGGCCGCTACCAGGTGCGCTACTTCGACAACATCGACCTGTTCGGCGCGAGCTTCGCCACCGTGCTGGGCGACGTCAGCTGGGCCGGTGAAGTCAGCTACCGCGACGGCACGCCAGTGATGGTCGACAACGGTTTCTCCAGCCCTGTGCGTGGCAAGACCGTGCAGGCGCAAACGTCGATGATCTACGTGCTCGGCCCGACCTCCTTCGCCGACAACACCACCCTGACCGGCGAGGTGGTCTACAACACCGTGGTCAGCAACGACAAGTCCCAGCCGGTCACCCTGGCGCCGGGCTTCGCGCTGCCGGGAACCGACAGCCTGGTCTATGACCGCGATGCCTGGGGCTACACGGTGCAGGCGAACTTTGACTACAACGACGTGTTCAGCGGATGGGACATGTCGGTGCCTGTCACCTTCAGCGCCGCCGCCCACGGCGACAGTTCGATGGTCGGCTCGATCAACGCCGGCCAGAACGATAACCGCGCCAGCATCGGCAGTTCGTGGCGCTACCTGGGCAACTTTACCGTCGAGGCCCGCTACAACGCCTACCTCGGCAACGCCAACAACAGCCCGTTGGCCGACCGCGACAACGTCGCGCTCAACTTCAAGTACCGGTTCTGATTCCCCTGTCGGAGGAGCACAGCATGTCCAGATTCACCCAAACATTATTGAGCACGGCGCTGACCGTCGGCCTGCTCGGCAGTGGCCTGGCCTACGCCAAGGTCAACCCCGAAGAAGCCGCCCGCCTGGGCCAGGACCTCACCCCGATGGGTGCCGAAAAAGCCGGCAACGCCGACGGCAGCATCCCGGCCTGGACCGGCAAATGGCGCGGCCTGCCACCCGGCCTCAAATACGCCGGCCCGGGCACGCCGTACCCGGACCCGTACGCCGCGGAAAAACCGTTGTTCGTGATCGATTCTAAGAACATGGACAAGTACGCCGACAACCTGACCGATGGCCAGAAAGCGTTGCTCAAGCGTTACCCTGACACGTTCAAGATCCCGGTGTACCCGAGCCACCGCGACTTCCGCCTCGATCAGCGCCTGGAAGACCAGGTCAAGAAAAACGCCGTCACTGCCGAACTCGACAATGACAACAACGACACGAAAAACGCCTGGGGAGCTTCGCCGTTCCCGATCCCGAAGAACGGCAGCGAGTTGATGTTCAACCATACCTTGCAGGGGCGCGCCAGCACTGAAGAGGCCGTCTACGGCCAGGCGGTGGTGTACTCCAACAAGGAAAAGGTACTGGAAGAGGTCGACTACAAGATCTTCTCGATCTGGTCGAGCCCGGACAAAGCCCTGGATACCGCCAACGGTGTATTCACCCACTTCCTGATCACCACCCTGGAGCCGGTGCGCAAGAAAGGCGAGATCGTGGTCGGCCACGAGTTCATCAACCCGACCGCCTCCCCGCGCCAGGCCTGGCAGTACAGCCCGGGCCAACGCCGGGTACGTCGCGCACCGACCGTGGGTTACGACTCGCCGACCGGCGCGGGAGGTTTCCGCGTGTACGATGAAGACCGGTTGTTCAACGGTGCGCCGGACCGCTACAACTGGACCATCGTCGGCAAGAAAGAGATCTACATTCCGTACCACAACTACAAGATCGACGACCCGAGCGTAACGGTCGACCAGATCCTGGACACCACCGGTCACGTCGATCCGCAGTACATGCGCTACGAGAAACACCGCGTCTGGGTGTTGCAGGCCAACCTCAAGGAAGGCGCCCGCCACGTGTATGCCAAGCGCGTGCTGTACCTCGACGAAGACACCTGGTCGGCCACCATGGCCGACAACTACGACAGCCGTGGCCAGTTGTGGCGCACCAACATGCAGACCTCGATCTACGCCTACGAGATGCAGCGCTACCACGCTCGCCTCGGCATCTACCACGACCTGATCGCCGGCTCCTACCTGGTTGACCGCATGCTGGTCGATCAGAAACCGGCCAAGCTCAACGCCACCGCCTTCACCGAAGACGAATTCACCCCTGGCAACCTGCGCAAACTCGGCACCCGCTAAACTCACAACGCCCCGACCGATTTCTTCGGTCGGGGCGTTGTGCTTTGTAAAATCCGCGCCTCCCACGGAACAGTCCCCATGAACAAACTCCTCACCGGCGTCATCGCCATGGCCAGCGTTGGCCTCTCGATGCAAGCCAACGCCCTGAACATCCTGCTGACCAACGACGATGGCTGCCGCGCACCCGGCATCGATGCGATGTACCGCGCCCTGACCGCTGCCGGACACAAAGTCACCCTGGTCGGCCCGTTGAACGACAGCAGCGGTATCAGTGCCGCCAGCGTGGTCGTACCCGGCCAGGCCCTGGCGGTGACCGAACTGGCGGCGGGCCGGTATTGCGTCGGACCACCGGAGGGCTATACGCCGCCCGCCGGCAAGACCTCCGCCATTGGCACGCCGGTGGATGCGGTCAACGTCGGCCTCGACGTGATCCTCAAGGATTCGCCGCCGGACCTGGTGGTCTCGGGCAGCAACTTTGGCGAAAACGTCGGCCCGCTGACGCAGATGTCAGGCACCCTCAACGCGGCTGTGCGGGCGATGTTCAAAGGGGTTCCGGCGGTGGCGGTGTCCACGGCCATCGACATGGACCTGATCATCCGCGACCAGCAGGCCGGGTACCGCAAGACCCTCGGTGCGATGGACGACACGGCACGCTTTGCCGTGAAGGTGATCGAACAGGCGAGCCTGGCCGGTACAGAATCCAGACAGGCCTGTGCCAGGAGCAAACATCAGTGCGATTTGAACGTGCTGGGCCTGCCGGGCGTCAGCGGCCTGAACCTCAACTACCCGCCGCTGAAACCCGATGAGGTCAAGGGCGTGAGCTTTGCCCCGATCGGCAACTGGGACCGGGTGAACTTCACCTCCCAGCGCGGTGCTGATGGTGTGGTCCACGTCAACCTGGCCGCCCCGTCGTCACCGACCGAAGCCCAGCAAAAGGCCGATGCGTACCTACTGTGGCAAGGCCATGCAGTAATCACCGTGATCGACGGCAACATGACGGCACCGGCGGCGGTGCAGGATCAGGCGAAGAAGATGTTGCGCGGGATCAAGCCATAAGCTGAATCCGTGGGAACACACTGACCTGTGGCGAGGGGGCTTGCCCCCGTTCGGCTGCGAAGCAGTCGTAAAATCGGCGAATGCGTTCTCACTGAAAAAACGCGAACGCTGATTCCAGGGCCGCTGCGCGCCCCAAGGGGGGCAAGCCCCCTCGCCACAAAAGCTCGCTCCCACAGGTTTTGTATTTGCTTTAGCCTGCGGGCTGAAACGGCACGAACTCAGTCACCTCCAGATCAAACCCGGACACAGCCTTGTAGGGCACCGGCGAGCTCATCAGGCGCATTTTGCGCACGTTCTGGTCGCGCAGGATCTGGGCGCCGATGCCCAGGGTCCGTTGCGGAAACTGCGGTGTGCGCGGCTTGCTGCCGCTGCGCTGGCGCAGTTGTTCGAGCACGCCGTCGGCGGTTTCCTTCTGTGCCAGCAACACCAGTACGCCGTTACCGGTGGCGGCGATGCTCGCCAGCGAGCGTTCGAGGGTCCACTGCTGTGTCCCGCCTTCGCTATCACACCCCAGCACGTCACGTAACGTCTCGATGCTTTGCACCCGCACCAGCACCGGTTGCGTGCTGTCGATCCGGCCCTTGACCAGCGCCAGGTGCAACGCGCCCTGGTAGGTGTCCTGATAGGTCGTCACCTGGAACTCGCCATGGCGTGTCTGTAACGGATACTCACCGCCGCGCTCGATCGTGCCCTCATGCAGGATGCGGTAGTGAATCAGGTCGGCGATGGTGCCGATCCGCAAGCCATGACGTTGGGCGAAGTCATGCAACTCGGCACCACGGGCCAGTTCACCGTCCTCGTTGAGAATGCCCACCAGGGTGGCCGCCGGTTGCCGCCCCGCCAGCCGTGTCAGGTCGCAAGCGGCCTCGACATGACCGGCGCGCTGCATCACGCCACCGGGCAAGGCCTGCACCGGGAAAATATGCCCCGGTTGCACCAGGTCCGCCGGTACGCTGGCCGGGTCGACCGCCACCTGGATCGACCGCGCCCGGTCCGCCGCCGAGATGCCGGTGGACACCCCGGTGGCGGCTTCGATCGAGCGGGTAAACCCCACGCCATGCTGCGCCCGGGAGTTGGGCACCATCAGGTCCAGGCCCAGCGCTTGGCAGCGCTGCTCGGTCAGGGCCAGGCAAATCAACCCGCGTGCCTGCACCGCCATGAAGGTGACGGCCTCGGCCCCGGCCTGTTCGGCGGCCATCAGCAGCGAGCCTTCGCCGTTGTGTTCATCGTCGGTGATCACCACCATCTGACCGGCACCAATGGCCTCGATCAGTTGCGGCACCGTGTTGAAAACCAGGCCGCTCATTGGAGTGCCCCGCGCAAATCGGCGCAAGCGTCCGTCAACGCTTGTGCTGCGGCTTCAACAAACGGCGCCATGCTGATAAAACCGTGAATCATGCCTTCGTAACGCTGCACGAGCACCGCCACACCGGCTTCGCGCAGGCACTCGGCCAACGCTTCGCCCTCGTCCCGCAGCGGATCGAACGCGGCGGTGAACAAGGTGGTCGGCGGCAAGCCTGCCAGGCTTTCGGCTCGCAATGGCGAGGCCAACGGATCATCCGCTTGTCCATCCTCTTGCAGGTATTGCTGCCAGAACCAGCGCATCGCCTTGGCGGAAAGCAGATAACTTTCGGCGAATTCCTCGAAGGACTGACTGTCACATCCCGCATCGGTGACCGGGTAGAACAGGCACTGATAGCTGATCTTCGGTCCCTTGCCTTGCGCCGCCAGTCGGCTGACCGCCAGCGCCAGATTGCCACCCGCACTGTCGCCGGCCACGGCCAGTCGGCTGCCATCGAAGCCAAGCTCGGCTGCATGCGCCACCAGCCAGCAGGTCGCCGCATAACAATCGAGCGGTGCGACCGGAAATTTGTGTTCAGGCGCCAATCGGTAGGCAACCGACACCACCACAGCCTCCGTTTGGCGCGCCAGCGAACGGCAAAGATTATCGTGGGTATCGAGATTGCCCATGACAAATCCGCCGCCATGGAAAAACACCAGCAACGGCAGGTTGGGCGCTTCCGATGGCCGGTACAGCCGTGCATCCAGATCACCGTCCGCGCCGGCCACTTTCAGATCGCGCACCTCGCTCATCGGATCGCCGGGGATGGCCGGCAACAGGTTATCGGAGAACTGCCGGTACTGAGCGGCATCGACCTGGCTGAAATCGGGTTCCCGGAGGTCGCGAAATTGCTGGAGAACCCCGGCGATCTGCTTATCGAGCGGCATGGGCATCGTCCTCTACGTCGGTCATTTGAAATTGCGGATTGGTCTCGCCCAGGATGCTTTGTACCCGGCGCTCAAGGGCCGGCTTGAAACCCTTGTGGGGCAGGATCCAGAAGCGTTTTTGCGCGACGGCGGCAAACACTAGCGCGGCCAGCTCCGCCGGGGTCATGCCCTGGCGAATGGTGCTGTCGAGCAGTTGACTGAAGTCAGATCCGGCGCTGTCCACCAGCTGGTTCGACGCCATGATTTCACTGGCCACCGGCCCCGGGCACAGCACTGAAACCGACACCGGCGCACCGAGCATGGCGAGTTCGTAATGCAGGGTTTCCGAGAGCGCGACCACCGCCTGCTTGGTCACGTTGTACGGTGCCATCAGCGGGCTGCTGACCAGCCCGGCAAGGGACGCAGTGTTGATCACATGGGCTGCCCGGCCCTGGCTGAGCAACAGCGGCACGAAACTGCGAATGCCGTTGATCACGCCGCCCAGGTTGACGTCGAGCATGCGCTGCCATTGCGCCTCGGTGATTTCCCAGCTGAAACCGGTCTGCATCACCCCGGCGTTGTTGAACAGCAGGTCGACCCCGCCAAAGTGCTCGACAGCCCGGTCACGCAAGCGCTCGACCTGCTTCACCTCACCGACATCGGTGACGCAGGCAATCGCTTGCGCACCACCGGTCTTCAATTTGTCGCACAGGGCTTGCAGGCCCGCCGCATCCCGATCCGCCAGCACCAGGCGCATGCCCAGTGTCGCCGCATGTTCGGCCAGGCCTCGGCCAATACCACTGGCGGCCCCGGTAATCACCGCGACCGGCCCTTGTTCATTACTCATCGCCAACTCCTGCCATGGGTCCAATGGCGCCAGTAGAGCGGGCCTACTTAAAGCAGCCATCGTCCATTCAGACGATGCCCGCTTTTACAGGGGCGGCAGAATCCCTTACATGCGCCAACCCCGTGATCCCTTGGGAGAATAATAAGATGAGTACCCTGCACCGCATCGAAGCCAAACTGCTGGAAGACCGCTACGCCCGAGGCTGGCATTGCCTGGGCCTGGCCGCGCAATACCGCGACGGCAAGGCCCATCGCCTGGAGGTGTTCGGCACCCGCTTGGTGGCGTTCCAGGGTGAAGACGGCGAACTGCATATTCTTGATGGTTACTGCCCGCACATGGGCGCCGACCTGAGCACCGGTTGCGTTGAGGGCAACTCGATCCGTTGCCCGTTCCACGCCTGGCGCTGGGGCGCCGACGGCGTGTGCGACGACATCCCCTATGCCAAGCGCATCCCGCCACGGGCCAAAATCAAAAGCTGGCCGATCATGGAAGAAAACCGGCTGCTGTTCGTCTGGAATGACCCCGAAGGCAACCCGCCGCTGCCGGAACAACGCATTCCGCGCATCGAGGCCTGCTACAGCGACGAATGGGCCGAGTGGGAAGTCGCCGAATTGCAGATTGGCACCAACTGCCGCGAACTGATCGACAACATCGCCGACATGGCGCACTTCGGCACTGTGCACGGCGCGCCGGTCGATGAGTTCATCAACATTTTCGAAGGCCACCTGGCCACCCAGATCATGCGCGCCCGCAGCGAACGCCTGTCCGGCGACAGCGTGTTGACCACCGAAGCCACCTACTTCGGCCCGGCCTATCAGATCACCGAAATGAACGGCGCCATGAACGGCCAGCCGATCCACTCGATCCTGCTCAACTGCCACGTGCCGATCGATCTGGACAGCTTCACCCTGCGCTACGGCGTGCTGGTGAAAAAAATCCCGGGGCTCAGCGAAGAGCAGAACCAGGAAATGGCCAAGGCCTACGTGGCACAGGCCCAGGCAGCCTTCTACGAAGACGTGGCCATCTGGCACAGCAAGACCCGCGTCGACAACCCGCTGCTGTGCGACGGCGACGGTCCGGTCTATCAGTTGCGCCGTTGGTACGAGCAGTTCTACACCGACGTCGAGGCACTGTCGGCGGACGTTGCCGAACACAAGAAGTTTGTCGTGCGCGCCAGCGAACGGGTTTGATATCAGCGGCTTTTCGCCCGCCCCGGGCCTGATTGGCAGCCGCCTGTCAGGCCCTGAGCCCGAGCGTTGCAAGGAGTCGATACCGGCGCTTATTCTCGGCCACCGCCAACGCTAATAATAAAAACGGTTTTTCCCTATGCAGCAGAGCCTCAGCCTCGATACGTTCAGTGATTTGATCGGCAACCTCTATCAGGGTCCGCTGGAAAACATTCCCTGGGCGACGTTCCTCAATCAGCTCAATGTGCATCTGAACAGCAAGTACGTGACCTTCATCCTGCGTCCGCCCAGCGCCCACGTGGACGGCTTGATGGTCAACACCACCGGCACTTCGACCGAGGCGACCGCGTCGTACAACAAACACTTTTTCAGCCTCGACCCCTTTGTCGACCTGCCCAACCGCCAGGTCGTGACCCTCGCCGAGTTTGTCTCCAACGACGACTGGCAGAATTCCGAGTTCTACAAGAACTTCCTAGAACCTGTGGACGTGTTCCACATCCTTGGTGCCGACATCAACACCGTCGACGGCGCCCAGTGCCGCATTCGCATCAGCCGCGGACGTGACGACAAGCCTTTCGGCAACGAAGAAAAGGCCATGCTCACGCATTTCATTCCGCACCTGGAGCGCTCGATCAAGATCCACATGCAGCTCAACCGCATCGAAGCCGAGCGCAACCTGTACGCCGGCGCGGTGAACCAGATGGCGGTCGGCACGATCATCCTCGACGAGTCCGGCAAGGTGCTGCAGACCAACCAGGTGGCCGACCGGCTGATCCAGGAAAAGGACGGCATCAAACTGGTCAACGATGGCCTGCAGGTGGGCACGGCCCGGGACACCCAGGAGTTCCGCCGCCTGGTCAAGCAGTCGCTGTTGTCGCAAAAGAGCAGCAACCCGTCGGTGGTCGAAGCCCTGCGCGTGCAGCGCCCGTCCGGCAAAGCGGACCTGGGGATCATCGTGCGCTCGGTGCCATTGACCGACTGGAGCGAGGGCAAACAGTGCCCGACCGTGGTGATTTTCATCAGCGACCCGGAACAACAGTCCACCGCGCCGCAGGAAATCGTGCGCGCGCTGTTCGACTTCACCCCGGCGGAAACCCAGCTGGCGATGCTGCTGGCCAACGGTCTGACCCTGGACGAAGCCTCGGAAGAGCTGGGCATCAGCCGCAACACCTCGCGGGCCCACCTGCGCTCGACCTTCTCCAAGACCGGCGTGACCCGCCAGACCATGCTGGTGCGCCTGATCCTGCGCAGCGTCGCGACCCTCGGCTGAACCTCATTGCCGCCCTCGTCCGCTCGGACGATGGCGGCCCCCGTTGTACAGCGCACAGTGTCCTCATCCCAAACAGGGGACTGCCCCATGCGCAACTGCCCGACCATCCTCAAGACTGAACTGCTGGCGCAAAGCGGCCACTTTCAGATCGAAGCCCTGCACCTGCAATTCAGCAACGGCCAGCAGCGGGTCTACGAACGCCTGCGCGGCACCGGTTATCGCTCGGTGATGCTGGTGGCGATGCCTGATCCTGCGCATGTGCTGCTGGTGCGCGAATATGCGGTCGGTGTGGAAAAAACCATACTCGGCCTGCCCAAGGGCGGCGCCGAGCCCGATGAAGACTACTTGCAGGCGGCGCAGCGCGAACTGAGCGAAGAAGTCGGCCTGCGCGCCGCACGCCTCACCGAACTGGGCGAGCTGACCCTGGCACCGGGGCATTTGTGCCATCGCTACCGGGTGGTACTGGCCGAACAACTGAGCCCCTGCCAACTCGAAGGCGACGAACCCGAACCCCTTGAATGCCTGCGAGTCCCCCTGGCACAGATCCCCGAACTGGTGGCCCGCGGCGACCTCCACGAAGCCAGGGCCATTGCCGCGCTGTTCATGGCCATGGGCGCCATAGCACGCCGTGGCTGATACACCCATCTCTGTAGGAGCTGCCGCAGGCTGCGATCTCTTGATCTTGCCCTTGAAAATCAAAAGATCGCAGCCTCGTTGCACTCGACAGCTCCTACAGAGGAGGTTGCGGCGCTAATACACCGTAATTGATACACCCATCCTTGTAGGAGCTGCCGCAGGCTGCGATCCCTTGATCTTGCCCTTGAAAATCAAAAGATCGCAGCCTCGTTGCACTCGACAGCTCCTACAGAGGAGGTTGCGGCGCTAATACACCGTAATTGATACACCATCCTTGTAGGAGCTGCCGCAGGCTGCG